>JBELMP010000022.1:0-9475 GCA_042095695.1 Maricaulis sp.
CGACGTCCTGCTTAGTGTCCTGGGTGCAGAGCGTCGGAAAGATAGATGCAGGTCAAGATCGCGAAGACATAAGCCTGCAGGAAAGCGACCAGGAATTCGAGCGCCGTGAGCGCCAGCGTCATGGCGAAGGGCAGTACGCCTACAGCGTAGCCCAGCGCGCCCAGAGCTTCGGGCGCAGCCAGCATGACGATGAAGCCGGCAAACACTTTCAGCAGGATGTGACCTGCCAGCATGTTCGCGAACAGACGAACAGAATGGGAAATCGGACGCGAGATGAAGGAGATGATCTCGATCAGCGTCACAAATGGAAGAATGTAAAGCGGCACGCCGGACGGGACGAACAGCTTGAAGAATTTCGGGCCATTCTTGAACAGGCCATAGACCAGCACGGTCAGCCATACCATCAGCGCCAGGGCGGCGGTCACGATGATGTGCGAGGTGATGGTGAAGGAATGCCAGCCTGGCGCCGGGAAGTAGGGGAACATGCCGAGCATGTTGGCGACCAGGATGAAAATGAAGAGGGTGAAAACAAAGGGGAAAAAGCGCAGCGCATCAGCACCGGCCGTCGAGCGCAGCATGTCCGCAACGAAACCATAAATGATTTCCGCAACCGACTGCGAGCGGTTCGGGATCATCGCTCGGCCGGACAGAGCCACGGTAAAGAGGACAACCGTCAGCACCGTCGTCAGCACCATGAAGAAGCTGGAATTGGTGAAAGACAGGTCATAGCCGAAGATCTCGAGATGACCCCAGTCAACCGGGTGAACTTCGAACTGCTTGATCGGGTTGGTGTCTGCCACGCCCGGCCTCTTTCATCTGTTGCGGCCTGCGCCGCTGTTACCCCAAGGATCGGTCAGTCCTCGCCTGACGTCTCCGAATTTATCTCTTTCGCCGCTCGCACAACATTCAACGTGCCCGAGACGAAGCCGAATAATGTACCCGAGATCAGACCCCAAGGACTGATTCCGGCGATCAGGTCCAGAATGAACCCGAGGGCCGATCCGACGAATACGCCTGCAAAGAACTCTGATCCGTAGCGCATCCCGAGGGACCAGGCGGATCGTGGCGCATCCTGCATCTTGTCCTCATGCGCTTCTCGCTTGGCATCAATGCGTCGCTGAAGGGCGTCGAGATCGGATTTCGATGGGTCGCTCAGTGTCGTGTCTTTGCGAGACGGGTTGGATCGGTCCGCCTACGGAAGAGGACCCCCCGTAAGCGCGCGCACACTATCCATGCGCTGGCAGCAAGTCAAGCAAGGCCGCAGGTGCGGTAAGTCCATAAATTAACTGATGAAATCGGCTATTCCGCCGCAATCAACTGTTCCGCGCCCGCAAGGTCGACCGAGACAAGCTGGGAAACGCCACGTTCAGCCATGGTTACGCCGAAGAGGCGATCGACCCGGGACATGGTCAGCGGGTTGTGCGTGATCACCAGGAATCGGGTCCGGGTCAGGGCGCGCATGCGGTCAAGCATCCGGCAATAGCGATCAACATTGGCGTCATCGAGCGGGGCATCCACCTCGTCAAGCACACAGACCGGGGCGGGGTTGGACAGGAAGACCGCGAAAATCAGCGCCGACGCTGTCAGGGCCTGCTCGCCGCCGGACATCAAGGACATCCGCTCCAGCTTCTTGCCGGGCGGGCAGGCGAAAATCTCCAGGCCGGCCTCAAGCGGGTCATCTGCCTCGGTGAGGCGGAGCTCGGCATGCCCGCCCTCAAACAGGGTTTCAAAGAGCTCGCGGAAATGACCATCAACAATTTCAAAGGCTTCGAGCAGTCGCGTGCGACCCTCCGTCGATAACTCCTCAATGCCCTTGCGCAGTTTGGAAATCGCCGCGAGCAGATCATCGCGTTCCGTCGTCATCGCCGCGACTGACTTGGCCAATTCCTCCGCCTCTTCGTCAGCCCGCAGATTGACGGCTCCAAGCCGTTCCCGAGACTGACGGGCCTCATTGAGGCGACGTTCCAGCTCGTCCGGGCTCAGACCTTCAAGATCCTCATCTGCAAGCCGATGGGCAAGCGTGCCCGGAGCTGCGCCGGTCGCGTCCTGGAGGCGTTCTACGGTATCGCGCAGACGTTCCTTTTCTCCACTCAAGCGCGCTTCGGCGGCGGCGCGACCTTCCCGGGCTGCCGAGGCCGCTGATTCGGCCTGGCGCGCTGTGCTGTCCGCGGATGTCATCTGATCTTCAGATGCCGTTGCAGCCTCGCGGGCTTCGCGTGCGCGACGATCTGCCGCGTCCAGACGATCGGTCAGGGCATGCAGGGTCTGCTCGATTTCGTCCGGTCGCAGTTTGAGCGTGTCCAGCGCCTCGGCAACTTCGGTCTGTTGCCGGGCAATCTCTTCGATCCGCGTTTCAGCGGCCGCGCAGCGCTGGGACCACGCGTCAAGATCCCGGGTCAAGCCCGAACGCTGATCAGCGCGCATTTGCGCTTCCCGGCGTACGCTCTCCAGAGCTGCACGGGCATCGGCTTCAGCAAGTCGCGCCGTCTCGGCCTGCGCACGCGCCTTTTCGACCGCGGCATGATCATCACCCAGCCCGTCAAGCTGCCTCAGGCGCGATTGGGCGTCCGATAGGGCGGTCGCGGAAGACGACTGCTCATCTGCGAGCTGGCTCAGGCGTTCTGCAAGCGTTTCTGCACGTGTCTTGTCGCTGGCGGCCTTTTCCCGCAGGGCGCCAATCCGCGCCAGGGTTTCGCGCGCATGACGCTCGAGCTCGGGCAGGGCCTGGCGGGCTTGAGCTTCGGCATGCTTGGCCTGCGCCAGGATCGTCTCGGCCTCTTCCAGCTCGGCAGCACGTTGCGCCAGGGGCTCGTCCAGCGTCAAACGCTCGGCCTGGATCGCTTCCAGCCGGTTTTTCTGCTCAAGGCGAGCCACAGCGGCACTCGGCGCATCCGCTCGTGCGATGAAACCGTCCCAGCGCCACAAATCGCCTTCCAGGGTGACAATACGCTGGCCGGGCTTGAGCGCCTTAGCGGCCTGCTCGGCCCTATCCGCCTTGACGATACCAACCGCCGACAGGCGTGCTGTCAGCGCGGCGGGGCCCTTTACATGATCGGACAGGGGCACGCTTCCCCCCGGTAGCATATCGACCCGGCAATCTGTTTCGCGCCAATGGCGTGCGGCATCGGTATCCAGCGAGGCTTCAAGATCATCGCCGAGCGCTGCAGCCAGAGCCTGCTCGAAGCCAGAGCGTGCCTTGACGGCATCCAGCGCCGGATTTCGGGTTTCCAGGCTGGCGCTGGCCAGGGTCCGCTCGAGAACCTGGATCTCCCGATCCAGCCCATCCCTGTCGGCGATCAGCTGACGCGCAGCCTCGGCGGCGACATCGCGCAAACGCGCCGACTCGGTCCGCAGTGTCTCGGCATTTTCAAGTGCGGCGCGTGCGGTCTGCAGTTCGGTTTCAGCAGTCTCTGCCTGGTCTTCCGCCTCAGCCAGATCGGCAAGGGCTGTGGATGTCAGAGCGGCTTCGCGCTGGGCCGTGGCCATGCCGATTTCGCGTTCGATCTGATCCAGGCGAGCGCTGAGCCGGTCGGCATCCTTGCGGGCGGCATCAAGGTCGGCCCGCCGCTGTACCGCATCGCGCGACTTGGCATCAAGAACGGCGTCGCGCTCCTTGCGCCGGGCCTCGGCATCGCGGGCGGCGGCTTCGGCGAAGGCGAGGGCCTCTTCTTGCTGGCTGGTCGCCTTGTCGAGGGTCTCGATCTGGGTGGCAATCTCATTGCGGCTGGTCTGCGCGTCGCCGATAATCTGGCGTTCACGCTCGTCTGCGGCTCCCAGCTCGACCAGACGGGTCTCAGCCGCCTTGATGCGATTATCGATGTCGCGGGCATCCGCTTCCAGCTTGTCGCGTTCGCGCTCCAGCAAGCGCAGGGCCGCAGCGGCCTCCGCTTCCGCCTTGCGCGCCGGCTCGCGAGCGGCGGCCTCAATCTCGGCTTTCAGTCTCGCTTCTGAGGCAATACGCGTTGCCTCTTCCGCAGCCGCCAGGCGTTCGGCCAGCTCCGCCTCGGCGCGCTCGACCTGGCTGGCCGCCTCGCGCCAGCGGTTCAGCCAGACGGCGGCCTCCAGCGTCCGAATGGATGCGGAGAGCTTGCGGTAGCGTCCCGCCTGGCGGGCCTGTTTCTGCAAACTCGCGTGTCGATTATCGGCATCGTCGATCACATCCTGCAAGCGTTCCAGATTGGTCTCGGCACCTTTCAGGCGCAGCTCGGCTTCATGGCGGCGCGCACGCAGACCGGACACGCCGGCGGCCTCTTCGAGGACCCGTCGGCGATTTTGCGGCTTGGCGGCGATCAGTTCGGAAATCTGGCCCTGGCGCACCAGAGCCGGGGAATTCGCACCCGTTCCCGCATCGGCGAAAAGGAGTTGCACATCCTTGGCGCGGACTTCCTCGCCATTGATCTTGTAGGCTGAACCGGCACCCCGTGTGATCCTCCGCGTGACTTCCAGCGTGGTTGCCGCGTTGAACCGTGCCGGGGCCAGCTTGTCAGCATTGTCGACGGTAAGGATAACTTCGGCATGATTGCGCGGCGGGCGGACATCCGTACCCGCAAAGATAACATCTTCCATCCCCTCGCCGCGGAGGGATTTGGCCGAGGTGGCGCCCATAACCCAGCGCAGGGCTTCGAGCAGGTTGGACTTGCCACACCCGTTCGGCCCGATAATGCCGGTAAGACCCGGATCGATCCGCAATTCCGTGGGATCGACAAAGGACTTGAACCCGGCCAGCCTGAGCTGCGTAAACTTCACCTGACCTCCACACCACGACTGAACCGCCATGATTGCAGATCAGTGTGGCCATTTCCTGACGTTACTCCGCGTCCGAATCGGACTCGTTCAGGAAGTGAAGGACGATTCGGCGGAAACTGTCTTCAGTGAAGTCGCCGGAGAGCCTTTCTCCATTGATGATCACCGGGTTTCCGCCCCAGGTCGGGGCAAGTGCACCATCGACTTGCTCGATCTTCAGAATTTCGCCGCGGATCAGAAAGCTGGGCGTCCCTGACACCACGTCCTGGGCGGCTAATTCCAGTGTTTGCTCAATGCGTTGAGAGTGTTCGGGGGCCTGTAGGCAGGCCATAAACGCCTCCGGACTGACCCCAACCGCAGCGCCGACGCGATTATAAATCGGCAGCAAGTCCTGTTGCGCGCGTATGGCGGCAAAGATGTTTTCCTGCTCGACGAATAAAAGATCGACAGCATCATAATACCGGTCTTCCCCGGCACAACTGGCCAGAATCGCACTCGCACCAGCGATTTGTAGGGGTTGAGTGAGGATCGGGCGAATTATGAAGCGGACCTGGCCGGTTTCGATGAACTCATTATGCAGCATCGGCCAGACCGCGGTATGGAAATGACCGCAATGCGGGCAGGCGAAGGAGGCGTACTCGATGATTTCGAGCGGCGCCGTATCCGAGCCGATCGCGTAGTCGCGATAAGGGGTGTCGCTGGCCGTTTCCTGGGCATGGGCCATGGCGCCGAGGCTCAGGAAGAAGAGGCTGAAAACAAGTGTACGCAACATCATCCTGGACCCGGCCTAGCCCTCTGCCGTTTGCGCAATCAGGTGATCGAGGATCCGGCGGAAGGTTTCAGCATCGACCAGCGCCTGGACAGGCTCGCCATCGATCATGAGGATGTCGCCGCCCAGCGTGTAGACGAAGCCGTCTCCGGACGGGTTGCGCTGGGAGTCCAGCATCCGGCCGTTGAAGAGGAAGCGCGGCGTTCCGGTAATGCCGTCCTCACCCGCACGCTGGTGATTTGCGAGGATGGCAGTATTAATCTCGGTGTCGCTGAAACATGCGTTGAATTGCGCTTCCGACAGTCCCATCGAGCGTGCAATCGCCAGATATTGACTGCGCGGACCATTGGCGGACCCGGCCGCCCGGAAAATGGCATTCTGCTGCTGGAAGAGCAGATCAATCATGTCGTAATAGCGGTCTTCCGGGACGCAATGAGCGAGGGTGAAGCCGGCGACGGCCAATTGCTGCGAGCCCGTGAGCATTTCGCGCATGATGAACTGGACCTGTCCTGTCTCGACATACGCCTCTTTCAGCTCCGGCCAGACATCATTGTGAAAGGTGGCGCAATGACCGCAGGCGACGGACGCATACTCGATCATGGTGATGGGCGCATCCGGACTGCCCAAGGGACGATCATCGCTGGTCGCACTGCCAGCGGCACCGCCATTCCCGCCACAAGCCGCAAGAACCAGGCTGGAAGAAACAATCAGGGCAGAAAAAACGCGTCGTGTAAGGCTCATCGCCATTTCCTTCTTTACTATCCTCAAGACCGTCGCTTCTTCACGCTGCGGTCAAAACGGTTCAGCGCGGACAATAACCGCGCCTCGGCGGATTGCTCCACCCCCTCGCTCACTTGTGAACTTGGTGACGGGGTTGTCACGGTCCCCGGCTCAGGTGCGCGATCGGCCCGGGCCCGCCCCTGGATGACACGAATCCGCGTCGGGGCTTGCTGACCCGCATAGGTCTTGATGCGGTCGAGAAGGCGCCGGCTTTCCGCCTGGATGACCGCTGCTGCCGGCCCGCGTGCCCGGATAACAAGCGTGCGCGCGCTACCGTGCCGCTGCAGGGCCTCTGGTTCGCTCCATTTGGACAGGCGCGCGCCGACGATCTCGCTCCAGTTGGCGCGCAAATGATCCAGTCCAACGCCAAAACGCTTGCTCAAAGGCCGCAAGACACGTTCGGCGGCGATACCGGCGGCCGGGGCCGCAGCGCGAACGCGACGCCCGCGCCGGGCTTCGAGATAGCGCGCGGCCCGGCGTTCCAGGCTTGACGGGGGCGGATGATGTTTCATGTGCCTGAGAATTGCGCCTTGTGGCGCAATCGGCAAGGTGAGACCGACATGTTGATGCGTGAAAATATCATCGCCCTCCGGAAGGCCCTGCTGTCCTGGTATGATGTGCAGGGGCGAGCCTTGCCCTGGCGCATACGTCCGGAAGATCGCGAGGCGGGCCGGCAAGCGGATCCCTATGCGGTCTGGTTGTCGGAAATCATGCTGCAGCAGACCACTATCCCGCATGCAACGCCTTACTGGTTCCGCTTCCTTGAGCTCTGGCCCAGCGTGCACGATCTGGCAGCGTCGCCCCGCGACGATGTCATGCGCGAATGGGCGGGGCTGGGCTATTATGCAAGGGCCCGCAATCTGCATGCTTGTGCGCAGACGGTGAGCCGCGATCTGGACGGCGTCTTCCCGGAAAGCCTGGAGGGATTGCAGGCGCTGCCCGGCATTGGCGAATACACGGCCAATGCTATTCGTGCAGCGGCGTTTAATCAGCCCGCAAGCGTGGTTGATGGCAATGTCGAGCGTGTCGTTTCCCGTCTCTTCAGGCTCGAGACGCCGCTGCCGAAATCCAAGCCGGAGATCAAGCGTCTGGCCGCCCAGCTCGCCGATCCGGAGCGCGCTTGCGATTACGCGCAGGCGATCATGGATCTCGGTGCAACTGTCTGCACGCCCAAATCGCCCAATTGTTCTCTCTGCCCCTGGCGCGAGCCCTGTGCTGCGCGGCAAGCCGGTGACGCGCTTCGCTATCCCCTCAAGGAGAAAAAGAAGCCGAAGCCAGTTCGCCGGGGGATCGCCTGGCTGGTGCGTCGCGACGGACAGGTCTGGCTCCGCACGCGGCCTGATCAGGGCTTGCTCGGCGGGATGCGCGAAGTGCCGTCAACGCAATGGATTGAAACGGTGGGTCATCCGACAGGAACGCCGCCTTTTGATGCGGACTGGACCGAGCGCGGCGAGATCAAGCACGTGTTTACCCATTTCGAGCTGCGACTGAGCGTTCAGGAAGCGCAAGCCGCGGCGAGCTGGGAGCCTGAAGATGGTGACTGGGTGAATGAGGAGGCGCTGGCGGACGAGGCCTTGCCCAGCGTCATGCGCAAGGTGGTGATGCGGAAATCTGGCTAGATGACCAGCGCGTCGCGATTGCCAGGGCGCACTTCGATCGCCTGTTTCATGGCATCATACAGTAATTGAGGGGTCAGAGGCTTTGAGGCGAAAGCATCCATGCCGATTTCAAAACAGGCCTTCGCATCATCCTCGCCGGCATTGGCCGTCAGAGCTACAATCGGCAGGACGGCATGGGAGGCATGGGCTTGCCGGATACGCTGGGTCGCTTCGAACCCGCCCATGACCGGCATGCGCACATCCATCAGGATGAGATCAATCTCGGTTTCCGCAAGCGTATCGAGCGCGACCTGGCCATTCTCCGCATCCACGATATTCGCGCTCAGCGGCTTCAGGAAGGCCCGGGCGACTTGGCGGTTAATGGCATTGTCCTCGACGAGCAGGATGCGGATATCCTTCAAGATCGCATAATCGGGATCGGCGGCCAGGTCGGCGGCGGTGACCGGTGCGCCTTCATCGCGCTCACGCTTTACGCTGGCCATGTCGAGTTCGAAGACAAAGCATGAGCCTTCGCCTTCGACAGAGGAAACGGACAACTCGCCCTTCATCAGATTGGCCAGCTTGCGACTGATATAAAGACCAAGGCCGGTGCCGCCGAAGCGGGAGGCCGTATCGGAATTAGCTTGGGTGAAGGGCGCGAACAGGCGTGATTGAACGCTGTCGGACATGCCAATGCCGGTGTCTTCCACACTCATGCGCACCCAATGGCGCTTGCCGCGGGCCTCGGCACGGGCGGTGATTTTCACACTGCCTTGCTGGGTGAATTTCAGTGCATTCGAGATCAGATTGGACAGGATCTGACGAATGCGCAGCGCGTCCACAAGGCCCCAGCCGGGCAGGCTTTCATCAATTTCGAGCGTGAATTCCAAACCGGCGGACTGAGCCTGCTTGTCAAACAGAGCGTGGATGTCCCGGAGGATTTGCTCGAGATTCTCCGCCTTCAGCGAGAGTTCCAGCCGGTCAGCCTCGATCTTTGACATATCGAGAATATCATTGAGCAGCAGGGTCAGCGTCTCGCCTGAACTCTTGATCATTCCGGCCAGCGCTCGGGATTTCTCGTCGGTCAAATTGGTTTCCAGGGCCTGGGCCAAGCCAAAAATACCATTGAGTGGCGTGCGCAATTCATGGCTCATATTCGAGATGAATTCATTCTTCGCGCGATTGGCTTTTTCGAGAGCTGCGGTGCGCTCCGAGACGCGTGACTCAAGCTCGTCCAGGGCGCGTGCGCTCTGATTGCGCTGGCGCTCCAAAGTGCGGGCTAAATCTCCTATCTCGCCTGTTTCTGAACGCAAATCCTCGAGGTCATCATGCCCCGGATAGCGCGTTTCGGTATCGCCGAACTGCCCGGCGAGCCGGCGAATTGGCCGGATCACACGATAGAAGAGCAGAAAATAGAGTACGAGCGCCTGCAGAGCGATCCCGAGCAAGCCGAAACCGATAATTGGAAAGGTTTCAGCCCAGGCGTTGGCCGTCAGGGCGGACCGGTCGGCGAGGGTGGCATAGTACCAGCCGGGCCCGTCGAGCTTGGTATAGGAGACCAGCCAGGGGCTTTGTTCCGGTGTCA
>JBELMP010000022.1:9575-22997 GCA_042095695.1 Maricaulis sp.
CCGGGCCCGTCGAGCTTGGTATAGGAGACCAGCCAGGGGCTTTGTTCCGGTGTCAAAGTCCCCCGGTCCTGGCCGTGCGCGACCACGGCAGCGTGGATCGCTGCCAGACCGATATCGCTGGAGAGCTGATCGACAACAGCCTGGGTGATGTCGCCTTCGAAAATTCCAGGATGGGCGATCAACCGGCCATCTTCATGAAAGAATATGCGCTGGACCGGGCCATCGGCCGGCGTATCCAAAGCTTCCATGAAGTAGTCGCCAAGCTGGATCGTAGTTCCCAACGCACCGATATGTTGGTCATCGACCCGGACAGGGGTGAAACAGCCCGTGGTCAATGCTTCCCGGTTCTGGATCGAGACGAATTGCGAAAGTTCACCACAGACAAATCGGCCTTCCGGGTTTTGGTCAGGACGAACGGTCGAGGTGAAGGCAGCATTGTTCAGATTGAATTCGGGCGGCGCTTCATAGCGATAGAACATCAGCCGGCTCGGACGCGATGCTGCCGAGATCACCAATTCATTATGGGGCGTGAAAAAATAGATGTTCTGAATCTGGTTCGCCAGAGTTTCACCGGCACCATCGACAATATGATAGGCGGCGACCAGTAAGCGCCGGCGGGCCTCATCTGCGGGTGAGGGAGGGTTCATAAAGGCCGCGACACCATGATGATAATCGCCGCTCGGGTCGGTGTAACCGTCAAACATCGCGTCGGTAGACCGACGTGTCCCATCCTCGCGGAGCGGAAATAGACGCTCGAAATGCGCGTCCGCTGCCTGTCCATCCATCTGGGCGTAGCGGGTGAGGAGCCCTTCCAGGGCCTCGGACTGGGCGTGTTGAATTTCGCTGAACAGGCCGCTGACGCGGCTTGAGCGCTCCAACATGAAACTGTCCAGCTCGAGCGATTGTCGATCCTGAAGCGTGTTCAACGACACCAGCGTCGCGACAAGGGTCGCGATAATGGTCACTGCTATTGCGGTGATCAGCTGGGCGGTAAGGATCCGCCAGGCGATGGAATGGCTGAAACGCATCTTTGGAATCCCGTCAGGACTTCACCAATGCTTGTGTGATTCGGATTAATCTTCTGCTACCGACACTGCCTGTGTCTCAAGCGTCGAGGGTTGCGCGGACTTCGGCTCGCAGAACATCGATCGGCGCCAGGCCCTGATTGGTCCGGACATGCCAATAGGTCCATCCATTGCAGGAGGGCGCACTCTGGATCTGGGCGCCAACCTGGTGAATGGAACCGGACCGGTCTCCGGCAATCAGCGAACCATCTGCCCGCACGCGCGCCGTATGCCGACCCTTGGGACAGTAAAGCGTATCTCCCGGCTTCACGAGGCCGCGTTCGACCAGCGCACCAAAGGGAATGCGCGGCTGCGCGCGCTTGGACTGGGTGACACTCAAGGCTTCACGGGTTGCCGGTTCGATAGCTTGCAATCGTTCCTTTGCCACGCGGATATAGTCGGGATCCCGCTCGACCCCGATGAAATGACGGCCGAGCCGTTTGGCGGCTGCGCCAGTCGTTCCAGTCCCGAAAAACGGATCGAGGACAACATCCCCTGGATTGGTCGTGGAGAGCAGGACGCGATGAAGCAATGCCTCGGGCTTCTGGGTCGGGTGTGCCTTCTTGCCCTCGGCGTCCTTCAGGCGCTCACCACCGGAGCAGATCGGGAGCGTCCAGTCCGAGCGCATTTGCACGCCATCATTCAGTGCTTTCATCGCCGCATAATTGAAGGTCGGTCGTGCCTCCTTCGACTTGGCGGCCCAGATCAGGGTTTCATGCGCATTGGTGAAGCGCGTCCCCTTGAAATTCGGCATCGGGTTGGATTTGCGCCAGATGATGTCATTGAGGACCCAAAACCCGGCGTCCTGGAGAATGCCACCGACGCGAAAGATGTTGTGATAGCTCCCGATGACCCAGAAACCGCCATTCGGCTTGAGGATGCGGCGGGCCTGCTCCATCCATTGCCAGGTGAAGAGATCATAATCGTCAAAATCGCCGATCTGGTCCCAGTCATTATCGACAGCATCGACTTTTGAATTGTCCGGGCGGTGCAAATCACCACCGAGCTGGAGATTATAGGGCGGGTCGGCGAAGACCAGGTCAACACACTCATCGGGAAGCGTTTTCATCGCCTCCACGCATTCGCCTTCCAGGATCTGGTCGACCGGCAGCTTACCCATCACGCAAAACTCCACCCATAGGAACAAGGGACGTTTTTCGGCTTTTAGGGCTAACGGGCCGTTAACCCGGAATCAAGTTATCCACAATGATTCGCCCTCTGGCCCAGATGTGATTCGCGCGCCTTGCGGACAGGTGCATAGCTCAGGCGATGGATCGGCGACGGGCCGAGCCGCATCAGCGCCTCTCGGTGCGCCGCGCTCGGATATCCTTTATGGCCTGCGAAACCATAGCCTGGAAATCTTGCGTCTGCCGCCTCCATAAGTGAGTCCCGCAGCGTCTTGGCAATTATCGACGCGGCAGAGATTTCAGCCACTTTCTGATCACCCTTGATGATCGCCTCGGCGGAAGTGGGCAGGCCGGTTGGTACTTGATTGCCATCGATCTGGTATATCTGCGGCCTTGCCGGCAAGGCCAGGGCGGCCCGTCGCATCGCCGCCATGGTCGCGTGCAAAATGTTCAGATCATCAATTTCCGCCGGTTCGGCGATCCCGATGCCGACCATCGCGTATTTGGAAATCTCGCCTGCGAGAGCGGCCCTCTTGGCTTTGCTCAACGCCTTGGAATCCGCCAGGCCCGCGATCGGGTGTGCGGGGTCAAGGATCACGGCGGCGGCGACCACGGGACCAGCCAGCGGACCACGCCCGGCCTCATCAATTCCGGCCAATCGGTCGATCGAACAAAGTTTCATCGCGTTAAGCTAAAATCCGTCTTTCTCTGCAACTTTGGCGGAAAGGGTGTGAATGGGCTGAGTCTGGGTCGTGTTTGACGTCGTCTTCAATATGCTGAATGCGCATGAGCTGTGGATTGTTGCAGCGGCCTTGCTCCTCGGGAGCATGACCGCAGTCACTGTCGTGCTGACGGCGCGTCGGGCCTTTGAGGTCGAGCACGGCAAGTTAGGCTGGATTGCCGCGGCATCTCTCGTCGCCTCGCTCGGCGGCTGGGGCATGGGTCTCATGATGCTGCTGGCCTATACGCCGTCCTTCCCGGTTACCATTGATGTGGTGCAGACGTTCAGCTCTTTGGGCATGCTCGCCTTTACCTGTTCAGGCTGTATCTATTACCTGATCAAGGATTTACAGCGAAACTCAGTCTGGGTGGTCGGCGGGCTGGCCGCCCTGGGCATTTATATCTCCTCCGGCATGATGGTAACGGCGCTGGATGGCCCTGTCGGTTCCGGCTGGAATGGCGACCGTCTGGCGCTCTCCCTGTCCGTTGGCGCCCCCTTTATCATGTTCGGCAGTTACGCCCTGCGCGAGATCAATGGCCGGATTGGAGCCGTACTGGCTTCGCTCGGTATCTCTATCGGCGTGTTCTCCTTCCATTTCATCACGTTGAGCTCTCTCGAGATTCCCGCTGAACTTGTGCCGGGCTTCGGCAAGCCTACGACCGCGTCGCCACTGGTTGCCGTGAGCATCATGCTGGGGCTGGTACCGCTCCTGTCGCTTGCTTTCTTCTCAGCCGTTTTTGATCGCAGCATTCGGGCGCGCCGCAAGGCAGAAGAGGCACGACTGCGCACGCTCGCCAATGCAACCTCAGAAGGGCTCGCTATTCTCGACGGACAGCAAATCATCGAGATCAATCATCAACTGGCTGAACTTGTCGGTCTGAAGGCCTCTGATCTGATCGGTGCGCCGATCTGTAAACTTGCCTGCGATGAGGCCTCGGTGCAGGCCATTCGCGAGATTACCGAAGGGGAGCAACGCACCTGTCGTCTGCGCTCCGTGCGCGGACCGGATATCACCGCGCAAATAACAATTCGCTCGATTGAGTATCAGGGAGAACTCGTCGAGATGCTGGCTTTCCGCGATGTGTCCTCGGAGGAGCGGGCGCGAGCACGCATGCTCCACATTGCGCATCACGACACTCTGACAGGCCTGCCCAATCGCCTCGCCTTCCGTGAACGGCTTGAGCAGGAATTGGAGCGTAGCTGGAAGGAACACACGCAAGTCGCTCTCATGTTCTTTGATCTTGACCGGTTCAAGGAGGTCAATGATGTCCACGGGCATGCGACCGGGGACGCGCTTCTGGTAGCGGTTGCGGAGCGCATGCTTGATGCCCTGCCAAAACAGGCTATCGCAGCGCGCCTGAGCGGGGATGAGTTTGCGGTTATCCTGCCCGATGTGCAAACGCGTCTCGATGCGTTGACCACGGCGGAGCGGGTTGTCGACAGCGTCGGCTCGCCGGTCACGCTAGGAAGCGTCCATATCAATGTATCCGCATCTGGCGGCGTGACGCTTTTTCCGCTCGATGGCGAGGATATGGACCGGTTAATGAACCAGGCCGATCTCGCACTCTATCGGGCCAAGCATCAGGGGCGCAATTGCGTCTGCGAATTCGACCCTCAGATGGGCCGCCAGCTACAGGAGCGTCGCGAGCTGGAAGCGGATCTGGCGGTGGCGATCGAGGATGAGCTGCTCGACCTGCACTTCCAGCCACAGGCTGCTATCGGCAGTGGCGAGATCGTCGGCTTTGAAGCGCTGGTGCGCTGGAATGATGATAAACGGGGCTATGTGCCGCCCGCCGAATTTGTCCAGCTTGCCGAAGAAAGCGGGCAGATTCTCAAGCTCGGGCGCTGGGTAATCGAGCGGGCTTGCCGGGAGGCGGTGAAATGGCCGGCTTCTGTCGGGGTTTCTGTAAATGTCAGCCCGGCGCAGTTCCGGCAGGGCAATGTTATCCTGACGATTGAACGGGCCCTCAAGGCGACGGGGCTGGACCCGGCGCGCCTGGAAATCGAAATCACCGAAGGCGTGCTGATCGATGACGAGTCTCGCGCCCTCCTATTGCTCAGCCGGCTCAAGGATCTTGGGGTTGGACTGGCCATTGATGATTTCGGCACGGGCTATGCCTCACTGAATTATTTGCGGGCTTTCCCCTTCGACAAGATCAAGATTGACCGGGCCTTCATGTCGGGCATCCAGAACCAGCCGGACGCGCAGATTATCGTCAGATCGACGATTGATCTTGCCCATCGGCTAGGCATGAAAGTCGTCGTCGAGGGGATTGAAGAGTTCGAGGAATTGGTCGCGCTTGGCCATTATCCCGAGGTCGTCTTGCAAGGGTATCTGTTGTCTCGCCCGATCACGCGAGGTCAGATTCCTGCCTTCCTCGAGCAAAGACCGGATTTCCTCGACCAGATGCAGGGCCAGTCGCCCCGCCGGCTCGGCTAGTCGTCTTCAGCCGTAGCCAGTTCCGGCTTCATCTCGATACGCCGCGATACCAGCAGGAAAAGGAACCAGAGCGCGCCGACGGGTAGCCCCACCGTGATCACCCAGGGCTGGTAATCGCCGGCGCGGGAGACCTGGACGCCGGTGACAATCCATTCAATCAATTCAAATCGCGTGATCCCGCCAATCTCCTCCAGCGCCGGTGCGAGAAGCTGGATCTCCTGGCTTGCCCAGTTGAATGCGAAGCTCGGTGTCGTTGCCAGCAGCACGAAGAGCCAGACCAGGCGCCGGCGCAGCCGTCGTGCGACGGCGACCCAGCTGGCGAAGGCAATGACCAGAATGAGCGGTGATATTATGCCAAGCGCACGAACGGTCTGGCGCAATGTGCCCAGATCAGCGGGTGCTGACCAATTGGCGCTGTCGAGAATCTGCGAACGCAGATTGCTGGCCGTAATGCTATCAGCACCCTGGGCCTGGCCGGTCATGGTCAGGAAGACGGGGCTGAAGTCTGAATAGACAAACACATATTCGACCCGAATGGTCAGCGTGTCCGGCCCGTTCCCGGTCTGGCTCAGATTGCTCTGATAGGTGATCATATCAAGCCGGTCCGGTGCCCGGGTCGGAAACTGGTTGTAGAAACCGTCCAGATCGCGGTCGATTGTCGCGGTCACAACAGCTGGGTTTAGATAGGTGGTGAGGGCCTCGCCATCCCGGTCCAGGACAGCATTGACCACCCCGGTGACGAATGCTTCCTCGCGGCTGTGTTCGCGAAACCGCTCATCGGCGATCACGGCGATCTCATCGGGCGTGTATCCGCGCTCATACGGTGCAAACTGTATCGAGCAAGCCGAAACCAGCCAAAGTAATGGCAATAGACAGATAATACGCACGCCCACATCCCCCAATCTGAAATTTGTAGGCACGGAAAACGGGCAAGCGCAACCGGCTTCGCCCGGGGAGTGTATGCCGGGATTACATCAGGGGGGATAAGGGCGGTCGCCCGCGTGTATCAGAACAGCCCGGGTTGGTCGCTATCGCCGAGCGGGCGCTGAAACTGGCTGAAGTCCAGCCTTGCCGGCGCGTGATCATAGTCCAGCCGTTTCATTGCCTTGCGAAACCGCTTGGCGATGAGCTGTGCCATCGGGCCGTCGCCCCGGCCTCGCCGTCCCCAAATCGGATCATAATCGCGACCGCCGCGCATATCGCGAAGCAGTGACATGACACGCCCCGCTGCATTCGGCCGCTGTTCTGCCAGCCATTCGCGAAACAGATCCTTGATTTCAAGCGGCAGGCGCAAGAGGACATAGCCGGCACCGCTGGCGCCGGCGGCGCGGGCCTCACTCAGAATCGGTTCGATCTCATGATCGTTCAGCCCGGGAATAATAGGTGCCATCATCACCGTTACCGGAATGCCGGCATCACTAAGCGCCCTTATCGTGTCCAGGCGACGATGCGGGGCGGCGGCCCGGGGCTCCATATCCCGGGCGAGGCGTTTGTCCAGCGTGGTCAGGGAAATCGCCCCTTTTGCTAGGCTGGATTGCGCCATCGGGCCGAGAATGTCGATATCGCGCATGACGAGGGCGGACTTGGTGATGAAGCTTGCCGGATGCTTGTAGCGGGCGAAGACTTTCAGGATTTCCCGGGTCAGTTCGAGGCGTCGCTCGACGGGCTGCCAGGCATCTGTATTGGCGCCGAGCATAATGGGTTTGGGGCGATAGCTCGGCCGGTTGAAATGCTGCTCCAGCAAATGTCCGCCATCCGGCTTGGAAAAGATGACGCTTTCAAAGTCCAGGCCTGGTGAATAGCCCCAATAGGCGTGGGAGGGGCGAGCATAGCAATAAATGCATCCATGCTCGCACCCGCGATAGGGGTTGATCGATTGATCGAAAGAGATATCCGGCGAGGCATTGGTCGAGATGATTGAGCGCGAACTGTCTTTCAGCAATGTCGTCGCCAGTTTCGGCAATGCCCAGGCCTCGTCATCTGCGCCAGCAGATTCACCCCAGCCATCGTCGAAGGCTTCACGTTGCTCCGCTTCATATCGGCCTGATTGGTTTGACCGAGCGCCCCGACCCCGCGTGCTTCTGCCCGGGGCGATGGGGTGGGCATCGGGGGTCTCGATGGGGGCGTTTAGGGCGTAGCCGCCAGGGCGCTCGGTCATGAGCAAAGGATGCCAAAAAAACGGAACAAAGCAAGAACAATTATGGCTCAATGCGTGGACAATCTGGATTGGTTTTATGAGTCAGGCAGTTGGATTGACACGTCTTGGCGGTCGAACATGTCGAGCCCCTCGAACAGGGCACGCATCATCGCCGGCTGGCTCGGCATGGGCGCTGTATCCGCGGCGACCCCCTCGGCATCAAGGGTGAAGGCCTGGGTCTGGCCGCTACTTAGGCTGTGCCGCCAGAGTTGTTTGCCCACGGCCGGGTTATTGCTCTGCAGACCGCGTGACAGGGCGGCATAGACCGGGGTGAGCCTTGCCGGGGCAGTCAGGTAGAGACGATCAAGATCCTTGAGAAGTTTCGCATTGCTCATCTGTCGCGGCAAATAGCGTCCCGAATTGGTCTTGGTCTCGATCAGACAGGCCTGCCACCCCGCCTCGACCCGTCGCAGAAATATTCCATCAATGCCGCGTGGTCCTGCAACCTTGCCATTGATCGACCACCAGCCCTCGGCGGTCATCATCATCGCCGTCAGAATTTCCCCGAAATTGCCTTGATCATCCGAGCGCTGGAATTGCGTATGCCGAACCGCTTCGAAGCCGATGGCGCGGTCCAAGCCCGGTTCTGCCTTGAGGACGGGCATGGCATGACCCGCCGACCTTCGACCCAGCAGCCGCAAGCCCGAACCGGCGATCCAGGCCAGAACCAGTCCCAAGCCAGCGCGCAGTAGCAAGTCCGTCATCACATTGCCCCGTTCCGGTCATGCGGAAGCCTGGCTGGACCGCAGGCGGCTATCCAGCGAAAGCATGTCCTGCCAAGCCTGCCGCTTGGAGGCCGGTTGGCGCAACAGGAAAGAGGGGTGGAAGACCGGCAGGCAGGCGAGGGTCTGACCGGTTTCACTGCCATCGGCAGCCTTGAGCGCATAGTCCTGCCACTGTCCGCGCAGGCGGGTGATGCCGGCCTGGGCACGCAGCAGGGATTGCGCAGAAACTCCCCCGGCCAGAATCAGAATGTCCGGCGCTTTCAGCGCGATATGGCGCTCAATGAGAGGCAGGCAGGTGGCAATCTCCTCCTGGGTCGGATTCCGGTTACCCGGCGGGCGCCAATTGACGATATTGGATATGTAGAGTGCGTCCTCACCAAGGCCGATCGCCGCAAACATCCGGTCCAGCAATTGTCCGGACCGTCCGACGAAGGGTTTTCCCTGTTCATCCTCATCTCGGCCCGGCGCTTCGCCCACAATCATTATACGGGCTTCGCGATTGCCGCGGGCAAAGACAGTATTGCGCGCCGTTCGCTTGAGTGCGCATCCCTCAAACCCGGCGATCGCCGCTTCCAGGGCGTCGAGCGTTTCCGCCTTGGCCGCGATCTCGGCGGCGCTGGGGCCAGAGTCGGGACTATTGCCGACCCCGGAGCCAAATCCAGCAGCGCGCGCTGCCGCAGGGGTCGCCGTGCGAGCCGGCGGCGCTTGAGGGGTAGCCCGGACCGGCTCTGCGGGAACCGGTTCGGATGGGCGCACTGCAGTCTTCGGGCGAGTAATGGGGGCGTCAAGCTCCAGGCCCGCATCGGCCCACCAGGCGATCAGCGCCTTCAGGGCGCGTTCGTCAGTCTGGGAAAGGCTTGCAGCAGGATCGGTCATGGATTACGTGGACGTCAACGTAAATTTTTTGATCTCAAGCGCGAGCTGCGCTAGATGAAAGTCCAAGCTTAAGCTAAGACCGGCGGCGAACAAGCCGGGCTTGTGCTGATTCTTATGGCGACGGGAGGCCGACCGATGACTGATGCCGCTATTGAACGCGAGTCTATGGAGTATGATGTCGTAATCGTGGGGGGCGGCCCGTCCGGCCTGTCTGCGGCGATCCGGCTCAAACAGCTCGCCAATGAGGCCGGGCAGGACATCTCCATCGCATTGCTGGAAAAAGGCGCTGAGATCGGGGCCCACATCCTGTCCGGTGCGGTTATTGATCCCAAAGCGATAAACGAGCTCATTCCGGATTGGAAAGAGCAGGGCGCGCCGCTCAGCGACGCCGTGAAGACGGATATTTTCGAAGTCCTCGGAGAAGCCGGTTCGGCCAGCCTGCCGACATTCCTCTTCCCGCCGCTGATGGGCAATCATGGTTGCTATATCGCCTCGTTGGGCAATGTATGCCGCTGGCTCGGTGAGCAGGCGGAAGCCCTTGGGGTCGAGATTTATCCCGGCTTCCCTGCGGCCGAGATCATCGAGGAAGACGGTGTCATCAAGGGCATTGTGACCGGTGATTTTGGCGTTGCCCGTGATGGTGGCGAGAAAGATGGCTATCAGCCGGGCATGGAATTGCGCGGGAAATACACGCTGATCGCCGAAGGCGTACGCGGATCCCTGGCCAAGACGCTGATCAATCGTTTTGATCTCGATGCCGGCAAGGAGCCGCAGAAATACGGAATCGGCCTGAAGGAATTGTGGCGCGTAAAGCCCGAGAATCACCGCCCGGGCATGGTGAAGCATACGATGGGCTGGCCGCTCGACAATTCGACCGGAGGTGGCTCCTTCATGTATCACTGGGGCGATAATCTGGTCTCGATCGGCTTTGTCGTGCACCTGAATTACAAGAACCCCTACATCTCGCCGTTCGAGGAGTTTCAGCGCCTGAAAACACACCCGGTCATCGCTCCGGTCTTCGAGGGTGCCGAGCGGCTGTCCTATGGTGCACGGGCCATTTCCGAAGGCGGTTTTCAATCGGTGCCGAAGCTCGCTTTCCCGGGCGGTGCGCTGATTGGCTGTTCGGCCGGCTTTGTAAACGTGCCGCGTATCAAAGGGTCTCACAATGCGATGAAGACCGGCATGCTGGCTGCGGAAAGCGTATTTGAAGCCCTGACCGAAGGTCGTGAAGGCGATGAGCTGACGAGCTATCAGGCCGGATATGACGCCTCCTGGGTCGCCAAGGACCTGAAGCGCGTGCGCAATGTCAAACCGCTCTGGTCGAAATTCGGTACCGTGATCGGCATCGCCCTGGGCGGGATCGACATGTGGATGACCACGCTGCTGGCCAATTTCTCCGTTTTCGGCACGATGAAGCACGGCAAGAGCGATGCGAACAGCCTGCAGCCGGCAGCCAATTTCAAGCCGATCGACTATCCCAAACCCGATGGCGTTCTGACATTTGATCGCCTCTCCTCGGTCTTCATCTCCAATACCAATCACGAGGAAGACCAGCCGGTGCATCTGAAACTGTCGGATGAGGCTTTGCAGAAAGCGTCCGAGCTGGGCGAGTTTGCTGGCCCCTCGACACGCTATTGCCCGGCGGGCGTCTATGAATGGATTGAAGACGAGACCAGCGGTGAAATGCGCTTCCAGATCAATGCGCAGAACTGCGTGCATTGTAAGACCTGTGACATCAAGGACCCGAACCAGAATATCAACTGGACCACGCCTGAGGGCGGTGGCGGTCCCATGTACGCAAATATGTAAGCAAGACGGGCCTTGGCGCTTGCGCTCGGGCCCGCCTCGCGCGAGCATGGCCAGATGAGTTCTGTTCTGCGATGTCTCCCGCTTCTTCTGACCAGCCTGGTCCTGTCCTCCTGTGCGAGCCTCGCGCCGGTCGAAGAGGAGCCAGTGTCCGCCTATGGCGCCTTTCTGGCGGCGCGCTATGCCGGGGCTAATCGTGATGCGGAGGGCGCGGCCAGCTATTATGCCGAAGCGCTCGATCGGGCGCCGGGCAATGCGGTGCTGGCGGACCGGACCTTCATCACCACACTTCTTGCCGGCGATCTGGACGCCGCGTCCGGTTTCGCCGAGGCAGCAAGGGCCGCAGGGGATCCCAGCCGGCTGGCCTCCATTTATGGCGCGAGTGACCAGATCGCGCAGCGCCGCTATGCCGGTGCCATTGACACGCTTGTCAGCGCCCCCAGTTTCGGCCCGTTTAATGCCTTCTTCGCCGATCTCCTTCTGCATTGGTCCTTGATGGGCGATGATCGCCCGGACGAGGCGCTGATCGCAGCGCGACGGCTTGCTGCACCGGGATATCTGGAACCGTTCGTGGCCCTGCATCGCGCCATGCTGGCCGAAGCCGCAGGTGATATGGAGGCGGCGGACGAGGATTATCGCGCGGCGATCTATGCCTCGCCTTTCCAGCGCATGGTGACCACGCTTTATGGCGGCTTCCTAGAACGCGAGCAGCGACCGCTGGAGGCTGCCGTTCTGTATCGCGCCTATCTGCAATCCCAACCCCTGGATGAGAGTGTCAATGCAGCGCTGGCGCGGGCTGAATCCGGTGGGCGCCCGCCGGCGGCCCTGCGCATCAATGAAGGCGCCGGGCTGAGCCTGTTCGGGCCGGCGGCCAGTCTTGCTGCCCAGGCTGATATGGACCTTACCGTGCTCTATCTGCGGATGGTGCAGCGGCTCTATCCCGATTATGCGCCCAATCGCATGCTGCTCGGCGAGACCCTGCAGCGCATTCGCCTGCCCGAGGTGGCCCTGGACGAATACGCGGCGGTGCCGCGCGGCCCCTACTGGCTGGGTGCGCAGATCGACCTGATCTGGCTGACGGCGCGTCTCGACCGGATCGAGGCGGCCACCTTGATGGCGCAGAGCCTGATCGCGGAAACCGGCGAGGATGAGGCCCGGCTGATGCTGGCTGATCTCTACCGGGTCCAGGCACGCTGCGGCGAGGCGGCGGAGCTTTATGGGAGCGTCATCGAAAACCAGGCGAGCACCGGACAGGCCGGAGACTGGCGCTATCATTATTTCCGCGCTTCCTGTCTCTATATCGAGGATCGGTTGGAGGAGGCTGAGATCGAATATCTCGCCGCCCTCGAACTGGGCCCGGATGAACCGCAAATCCTCAACGATCTGGGCTATCTGTGGATTGAACAGGGTATTCGCTTTGACGAGGCTTTCATCATGGTGGAGCGCGCTGCCGCGCTTGAACCGGAAGAGGGCCATATTATCGACAGCCTGGGCTGGGCCTATTACCAGGCAGGCGATTACGAGCGGGCAGTGACGGAGCTGGAACGCGCAGCGGAGCTGGCGCCTGGCAACACAACCGCCAATTTTCATCTTGGGGATGCCTATTGGCAGGTCGGTCGGCGGCTTGAAGCCCGCTTCCAGTGGGAGAGGGCGCTTGGCCTGGACCCGGATGAGGCGGAGCGGATTGCGCTGGAAGACAGGCTTGCCAACGGGCTGCAGGCGGAAGAAGACGCGGGCTTGGCCGAACACGCATCAGGATCTGCGCTTCCTTGACCGATAGCATTACCGAATTCGCCCCCGCCAAGATCAATCTCTCCCTGCGGGTTGGCCGTGCCCGCGAGGATGGCTATCACCCTCTGGACAGCCTGGTGACCTTCGCCGACTGGGGCGATTCAATCACCGTACGGCAATCCCCCGCACTGATGATGTCCATGGGCGGAGAGTATGCCGCCGATCTGGACGAGGAGGAAAACAATCTGGTTCTCCAGGCGGCGCGACGGCTCCAGGAGGAGGCGGAAATCACCGATGGCGCCGTTATTCACCTGCAAAAGGAAATTCCGGTTGCTGCGGGTCTCGGTGGCGGTTCCGCAGATGCGGCAGCAACTCTGCGCGCGCTGAACCAGCTCTGGGGTCTGGACTGGACGCGTGAAAAGCTCGCCGAGATTGCCATCGATCTGGGCGCGGACGTGCCCGCCTGCATCTATTCGCGACCCTTGCGCATGCGTGGTATCGGCGAGCAGATCGACCTGATCGAACGCTTCCCCGCCTTTGCTGCGATTATCATCAATCCCGGTGTCGCCCTGTCGACCGGCGAGGTCTTCGGCGCGTTTGACGAGACCGACCCGCCCGTCCTGCGTGAAGCCAAGGGGCGAACGCCGCAAATGCTGGACTGGCTGGCGCGCGAGCCGAATAATCTGGAACGCCCGGCCATGCGTATCGAGCCGAAGATCAAGCGGGCGCTGCAAT
>JBELMP010000023.1:0-22924 GCA_042095695.1 Maricaulis sp.
GTCTTCCACAGCTGGATTCGGTCGTGGAAAGAAATTTTTCCACAGATTCGGGGGGCGTTTTTTCAATCTCCGGGCTTTGAGGGCCGCAAGGAATGACGGGGACACTTCATCTCAATTTCGATGCGCGTTGTTTACACCGGGGCAAGGCGCTTGGGTTAATATCGACGAGAATCACCAATTGACCGCCTGCTGGAGAGCCGCACGGCATGATGGAAACCCTGATCGACCGTATCGAACGCGCAGATGCCCGGATCCTCGAAGGTCGGGTAACAGCGCTGAGCGGTTTGCTCATCGAGGCCGAGGGGCCCAAGGCCGGGCTGTCGCTTGGGGCTCATGCGCAGGTCGAGACGCCGGCTGGCAAGGCTGTATGTGAAATCGTCGGCTTTCGCGGTGAAACCGCATTGATGATGCCCTTTGGACCGCTTGAGGGCGTGCGTCCCGGTGCGAAGGTCGAGCTGCAACCCAATCCCGCCCGCGTTCGCCCGAGCCGGGCCTGGCTGGGTCGCGTGATCGACGGGTTTGGGCGTCCCCTTGATCATGGCCCTGCCCTGGTCGACGGTTCTGTGCCCTATGCGCTGAAGGGCGAGCCGCCGAGTGCGCATAGCCGCGCGCGCCTGGGTGATCGCCTGGATCTGGGCGTGCGGGTGCTCAACAGCTTCGTACCCATGCGTCGCGGGCAGCGGCTTGGTATTTTCGCCGGCTCCGGTGTCGGCAAGTCGGTTCTCATGTCCATGCTGGCGCGCGCCAGCGCAGCGGATGTCATCGTCATTGGATTGATCGGCGAGCGGGGTCGTGAAGCGCGCGAATTCGTGGAGGATGTTCTGGGCCCGGAGGGGCGCAAACGTTCCGTGGTCGTCACCGAGACCTCCGATGCGCCTGCGCTCGCGCGCCGCCAGGCGGCCTATCTGACCTTGAGCACGGCGGAGTATTTCCGCGATCAGGGCCTCGATGTGCTCTGCCTGATGGATAGTGTGACACGCTTCGCCCTCGCACAGCGCGAGATCGGCCTGGCTGCCGGCGAACCGCCGACCACAAGAGGGTATACGCCCTCGGTTTTTGCCGAGCTTCCGCGGCTTCTGGAACGGGCCGGCCCCGGTCCGGAGCGCACTGACGGAAAAAAACAGGGCTCCATTACCGGACTTTTCACTGTTTTGGTGGATGGTGATGACCATAACGAGCCGGTTGCCGATGCGGTCCGCGGAATACTGGACGGGCATGTGGTGATGAGCCGGTCGATTGCCGAGCGGGGGCGCTATCCGGCGATCGATGTTCTGAAGTCCGTGAGCCGAACCGCTCCGGAGGTTTATGCGCCGGAAGAACGGCCCCTGGTGGCCGAGGCGCGACAGGTTTTATCGGCCTATGCCGATATGGAAGAATTGATCCGACTGGGGGCTTACTCCGCAGGATCAAATCCGGTTGTGGACCGGGCGATCGCTCTCAACGATCCGTTGGAAGCGTTCCTCGGCCAGTCAAAAGACGAAGCGGCGGATATTCCGGCGACATTCGCGAGACTGGCTGAGATATTAGGTGGTGTGGTTAAGGAGTAGCGTCATGACACGCTCGCACGAACCTCTGATCCGGCTGGCCCGGTTCAAGGTGGAAGAATTGCAAAAACAGATGGCCGAGCTCGACCGCTCCAAGGCGGCGCTGATCAGCCAGATTGAACGACTCGAAGCATCGGTTCCCGAAGAACAGGCGATCGCGACCCAGTCCAAGGATGGCTATCTTGCCTATGGTTCCTATGCCCAGGCGGTGATCAAGCGCAAAGAAAATATCCGGGCCTCCCTGGTGGAAGTTGAGACCCAGTCTGACGCCTTGCGTGACCGTCTTGCCGAAGCCTTCCAGGAACTCAAGAAGTATGAGCTGATGGAAGAGCGCCGCCTGGCGCGTGCGGATGCCGCTTTTCGCGCCGCCGAGCAGGCTGAGATGGACGAGCTTGCCCAGAACCGGCACCGTCGCGCGCACTAGCAAACCTGCAACGGGATGAGGTGAAGGAGCCGGAGCAATTTGCCCCGGCTCGCTATCGGCGCCGGTGTTTTGGACGGCAGGGACGCTTGATCAGAAATTCCGGCTCCAGCCAATGTCCAGGCGCAGCGAGCGACCCGGCTCGGAAACGCCTGCAAACACACGCTCATAATCGGCGTTGAAAGCATTATCGATCCCCGTATTGAGCGTAAGACCGCTGTCTGCCCAAGGCTGCCAGCGAGCATAGAAATCAACCACAGTATAATCATCGCGATGCTGGGCGACGTCATCGGGCGCGTCAAAGCTGGCGGACCATTCGATGCGGCTGCCCAGTGTCAGGCGGCTGGTGTCGAGACGATAACGCCCGTCCAGGAAAACACGCGTGGGGGTCAATGTGCCCAGCGTCTCGCCGGTTTCCAGATTGCGACCGTCAATACCGCTCAGGCTGGCATCCAGACTGAATTCTCCCTGGGCAAAGGCCAGCTGCGCCTCATAACCGGACAATTCGGCCGCGCTGATATTGCGGCTTTGCGTGGTTCCTGCCGAACAGGGCAGGAAGAAGGGCGGCGCGAAACAGCTGTCATCGAAGCTGTAGTCCACAAAAAGGTCGATCAGGTCTTCGGCCTCGGTCTCATACCAGGCGGTGCGCAGCGTGAACCTATCCACATTGAACTTGTCTGCCATGTCGAGACTGACACCGAATTCGAGGGTCTCGGTCTGCTCCGGACGCAATTCCGGATTGGCAATGAATTCATTGGTGATGACGACAGGTGCGCCCAGCGCGATGTGGGGCAGGGAGAAGTGCGTGCCGTCGATATAGAGTTCGTTGATCGAAGGCGCGCGGAAGGCTTCTGCCCAGTTGACAAAGAAGTTCAGCGTATCGGTCGGCGCGTAGGTGAATCCGAGCCGCCCTGATGTCGCATCATTGCTGGTATCGGTCGAAAGGTCGGAGAAATTATCGAACGCGTCATAGCGCAGGCCAGGCAGGAGAATGATTGCGCCGGGCAGGCCGAAAGGGGCCGGACCCTCAATTTCGAGCTGGGCGAAGGCCGCGCTGAATTCGCTCTTGGCATCCGGTGCGCCGCCCCGCACATCGCCGGGCTGGGTGTTGTCCTCACCGTCTTGCTCGTCGCGATAATGCTCGGCACCGACCGTCAGCCCACCCTGATACTCTGCGAAAGCATAGGCGAAACGCTGGTCGACGCGCAGGCCTTCACTACTGAGGTCCCGGCGCAGCTGCCGCGTCGAGCCCGTCTCGTCCTCATTCACACCTGACTGATTGGAATAGAGGGTGATATTGGCGTCCAGCCAGCCGATATCGGCCGGGGCAATGTCAAAACCCAGGGTCAGATTATCATTCTGGATGGCTTTGACGACTTCCGCATTATCACTGCCGGCAAGGGCAATGCCTTGCCCATTATTGGGTTCGATGGCCTTGCCGTCCGTGGATTGCCAGGTCAGGCGGGCATTGATGCCGTCTGCGAGATCGATGCCGACATTGGCCAGCAGCGACTGCGAGATATCATGCGCGGGCAGGGTGTCGCCGGAGCCCAGCTCGATATCACCTGCGCTGCGCGTGGAGTAGGAGAGAAGGGCATTGACCGGGCCCTGACGGCCATAAACCGTTGCGATGGCGCGTTCCTCTTCATCGACCGCGCGATAACCGGCTCCGAGATGGAAACCCCAGCTGTCATCAGGCCCGAGAAGGTCAGAGGCCGTGGCCGTGCGGAAAGCGATAACACCGCCGGATGCGCCGGACCCGTAAAGGGCGGATGCCGGGCCACGCACCGTCTCAACGCTGACCAGCAGGCTGGGGTCAAGGAAGATTGCGCCATCATGGGCGCTGTCGAAATTCTGCCGGGCGCCGTCCAGAAGCAGCGTCGTGTTGGCGCGCCCCTGACCGCGAAGAGAGAGGGTCTGCCCGGTACGCCGGGGCCCACCGGAGATGTCGACCCCCGGAATGCCGCGGAGCAGCTCGTCCAGATCGACGGGCCGAATGAGGTCGAGTGTCTCGGTATCGATGAGGCTTGTCAGGCCCGGATAGGTGAAGCTGTCGATCTCGGTTTTCGTCGCCTTGATAATGATGATCTCGCGCTCATCAGGGCTGGTTACCTCCTGCGCCAGTGCCGGGAGGGCAAGGGTCAGAGCGGCAGTGCCGCCCAGGAAAAGCGTTTTCATAAGAATATTCCTTGAGAATGATTTGCAGTAGCGATAACTTGCCGCGCGCTTCTGAAAATGCAAGTAGGAATCATTCGCAAAATACATATGAGAGCTTTTGGGAGTTATCCAAGCCATGACGATGCCTATAAAAACCCTGGCCGTAATCCTGTCCGCGGCGACCTTGATGGCAGCCTGTACGAGCCTGGAGGCGTCGGCGCCATCGCGGAGCCCGTTGGGCGAAACCATGGACGCTGTTGACATGGCGCCGGCTCAGCGTTCGGCCGCATTCGAGCAGGACCGAAGTGCCATTCTCGCCATGCAGGGCGAATATGCGGTCACTTTCGACTTCATCGAAACGGTCGCGATCGAGCCGGGATATGAACTGGCCGAACAGAAGACCACGCCCGCGCGGGAGGTGGTGATCCTTGTCGAGGATAGCGGCGATTTCATCATGCTGCAGCACCTGCTCATCGTCGGCGATGCGGATAATCCCTTTATCGTGAAACACTGGCGACAGGACTGGCGCTATGAGCCTGAAACCGTGCTGGCTTTTCAGGGGCATGATGACTGGACGATTGAAGCGGTTGCGCCGGCGGCGCGCGCTGGCGCTTGGTCGCAGACGGTCTACCAGGTAGATGACAGCCCCCGCTATGCCGCAGTCGCACCCTGGGACCATGGCGTCAATGCATCAACCTGGGAACCGCCTGTTTCCTGGCGCCCCCTGCCGCGGCGGGATGATACCACGCGCGATGATTATGACGTGATCGCTGCAGTGAACCGGCACACGATTACAGATCGCGGATGGGTGCACGACCAGGACAATTCCAAGCTTGCCCTGCGCGATGGTCAGGAACGCCAAATCGTTCGTGAAATCGGCACCAATACCTATGTCCGCACTGACCTGGCGAATGATCAGGCTGCTCATGAGTATTGGGCTGCCACGGCGGACTATTGGGAACTGGTTCGCGGCTATTTCATGGATCTGGAGGCACAGCCTGTCGGCACGCGTTTCCACATTGAGGACGACGCCGAAGGCACGCTGCTCTACGGTCCGGTCCTGGAAGCCGGTCAGCGCATCCTGTTCGGAATGTCCGATAACCAGACCGCCTGGGACGAAGCGCAGGCCTTTCTCAACAGTCAGGTTGAAATCGTCGACTAGGACGAAGTGACCAAACTCGGTTTTGCGACAGGGCGGTCCGGCGGGCCGCCCGATTCTCTAGAGCCGTGAATAGCGTTTCTTGGTCCAGTAGATCATGCCGATAACGATGAAATAGATGGCCAGGCGCATGAGGACGACGATACCGCCGCGTTCATCCAGGCGGGTCATCGCAAAATCCATGGCGAAATCAGCCGGAATGCCGGTCGAGACCCGGTAGAAAAACGGCGCGACCGCATCAATGGCGAAGGCAAGCGCGGCGGCGGCCGGCCATTGCGGCCATTTTCGCATGATCAGCGCCGCAATCAGGGAAAGGACAATGATCAGCCACCAGTCGAAGGGCTGAAAGCCAATCGCAAAACGGTCATACCAGTTGTCATACATTGGGCGAGCGCTCCCCCGGCGCGATGGCTGTTTAACTCAGCTTACGCTGCTTCCCGGCCTCTTGCGAGTAGTCCCGCCAAGGCTTGCAAATCTTCTGCAGCGGCTGACTGTGGTGAGCGTACGCCCAGACAAGCCTGGGCACGAATGGCAGCCGGCACCGCCTCGTCGCGCCGGATGACACCGGCCAGGATCGGGGTGAAGGACAGGAAGGACTCGCAAGTCTTCTTGAAGGCGTTGAAAGCCTCATGTGCCGCAGCCCGACTCGGCGCGTTATTGACCACGACCAGCGGCGCCGCGCCGTCATCATGCAGCCTCAGCGTTTTGACAAAGGCATAGGCGTCAGTCAGCGAGGTTGGCTCATCATTGATCACAATAATCACATCATCAGCGGTCAGCGCGAGACGGATTGTTGCCCGGTCTGCACCCGCCGCAAGATCGAGTATCGCCCGGTCATAGGACAAAGCGAGGGCGGCAATCCCGGAGGCGAGCTTGGTCAGCCCGGTGCCGGACAGATTGGCCAGCGCACCGGAGCCGGACCGCCCTGACAGGACATCAAATCCGCCGCGCTCATCCGCGCCTTCGAGGACCGATGTCACCGCATTCTTGAGTTCAACCCGACCATTGAGCACGCTGGCGATATCCGTTTGAGGCTGCAGACCCAGCTGTACGTCGATATTGGCCATGCCCAGATCGCCATCGACCAGCAGCACGCCCTCATTCATCATTGACAGGGCCCGGGACATGCCGATCGCGAGCGTCGTCTTGCCGACACCGCCCTTGCCCGAGGCAATGGCGAGAATGCGTCCGGCAGCGCGGGATTGGGGCGCGTGAGCGAGCTTCATTCCATATCCTCGTCAAACGGGTTGAGACGGTCTTCGATCAGGGCGCGCGCCAGGCGCAGCGGTGTCGCAGGGGCGAGGCCGCCACCGATGAAGGGCGTTGAAGAGATTTGCGCGAAAGCGAGACCGGTTTCGCCGACCCCGATAATCGCCCCGAGCCGCCGGGCGCAGTCCGC
This sequence comes from Maricaulis sp., assembly GCA_042095695.1. Classification (GTDB taxonomy): domain Bacteria; phylum Pseudomonadota; class Alphaproteobacteria; order Caulobacterales; family Maricaulaceae; genus Maricaulis. The sequence goes on from JBELMP010000023.1 coordinate 6,681, forward strand.
CTTGACCGGGATCGCACGGCTGGCCCCGATCGAGGCGAAGAGCGATGCGGCATCCTCGGCGTCTTCGGGGGTCAGGCCCGCGTCGAACACATAGACAATCTCGGCATCGGCCGCATCGGCGAAAGCCAGGGTCATGTCGAGATCATCGAGCTCGAACGGATTGACCGCGGGGCTGTCGATCAGAACCGGCCCCTGCAGCTCGCGGATCAGGTCAGCCATCTCGCGCGGATCATCGACCGCCTTGAAACCGGCGCCCATTTTTTCTGCCAGAGCACATAAACGCGCGTCAGCACCTGCGCGCTCGCCATCACACGAGACCAAGGTCGGCGTCGCTCCAGCGGTCACTGCACGGGCCGCGATTTTGGCGAGGCTGGAGGTTTTGCCAACACCCGGCGTTCCGGCGAACAGGACCGGGTGTTCCGGCACGGCCGGTAGTGGCTGGAAGGCGTAGCGGCTTTCAATGGCATGGGCGAGGCGGGCGATCGCATGACCATCAGCCAGGTCCTGGGCCGAGCGGATCAGGGCCTGGGCGGCAATTCCCGAACAGCGGTGATAGCCCAATGCATGCACAATCCGGTCGAGTTGCTCGTCCTCGCGACCGCCTCGCTCGATCTCGGCCTCCACGGACAGCTGTTCGCTGATTTCGCGCACGGGTGGCCGCGTTTCCGCCGGGGCCGGGGTCTCGGTCGCCGCTCGGACCTGCACACCGCCTTCCGGGGCGTCCGCCGTCGCGATAATGACCGCGTCCGGACCCATCTCACGGCGCACATCGGCCATGGCTTGAGTCATACTCGAGGCTGCAAAAGTCTTCAGGCGCATGGATCGATCAAAACCGCATCAATAAAATTATCAGCCGACATGACCCAATGTCTGAAGTCGTGCGCTCGGATGGATTTCATTTTGCGACACCACCACGGTTTGCGGGCGGAAACGCTCAACCAGCGAACGCACATACGGACGAATCATTGGGCTCGTCAGCAGTACCGGAACCTGACCCTGTGCTGATGCGGTTTCAAAAGAGTTTCTAATTGCGGCCACGAAATCATGCAGTTTGGACGGCGCCAGTGCCAGCTGTTTACGTTCGCCTTTGCCAATCAGGGCTTCCAGAAATGCCTGTTCCCATTGCGGGGAAAGCGCCATGACGGGCAGGTTGCCATCCGGTGCACGATTGGAATAGCAGATCTGACGGGACAGGCGCGTGCGCACATGTTCGACAATCGCGTCGATGTGTTTCGTCGTCGCGGCGGCCTCGGCGATGCCTTCCATAATGGTCGCCAGGTCGCGGACCGAAACACGCTCCTTGATCAAGGATTGCAGGACCCGCTGAATGCCGGCGCGACTGATCTGGGACGGTGTGATGTCGTCCACCAGCGTCTTGTGCTCTTTCGACAGCTTGTCGACCAGCTTCTCCACCTCTGCGTAGGAGAGCAAGTCAGCCATGTTGTCGCGCAGGATTTCGGTCAGATGCGTGACCATGACGGCAGCAGGTTCGACAATTGTATAGCCGCGGAAGGAGGCTTCCTCGCGCAGATTTTCATCAATCCAGGTTGCGGGGAGGCCGAAGGTCGGCTCCTTCACATGATCCCCGGGCATATCAATCGGCAATCCGGCCGGGTCCATGACGAGAAGCTTGTTGAGCTGAAGCTCACCCTTGCCCGCCTCCATCTCCTTCACCCGGATCCCGTATTGATTATTGTCCAGTTGCATATTGTCGATAATGCGCACCGCGGGTGTGACAAAGCCCATCTCCTCGGCCAGGGAGCGGCGCAGCGCCTTGATTTGGTCGGTGAGCTTGCGGCCCTCAACATCATTGATCAGCGGCAGCAGGCCATAGCCGAGCTCGATTTTCAGCTCATCGATATTGAGACTGTCTTCAATCGGCGCTTCTTCCGGCTTGGCTTCATCCTCGGCCGCGGTCTCGGCAAGCTGGATTTCCGCCTCGGCCTCGGCAAGTTTTCGTTCCTTAATGTCCCTGTTCATCCAGGCAAGCGCGCCCGACCCTGCGGCCATCATCGCGAAGGGAATGAAGGGCATGCCCGGCAAGACGCCGACCATAAAGGCAACGCCGGCGACGAGGCCAAGCCCTTGCGGATTGGCGGTCAGCTGTCCGAAGACAGCCTTGTCCGCTTCGCCATTCACCCCGGCCTTGGAGACCAGCAGGCCTGCGGCGACGGAGATGATCAGCGCCGGGATCTGCGAGACCAGCCCGTCACCAATGGTGAGAGAGGAATAGGCGCTGGCCGCATCGCCGAAGGACATATTGCTCTGGACGACGCCGATCACGATCCCGCCAATCAGATTGATGGCGGTAATCATCAGGCCGGCCATAGCATCGCCGCGGACGAATTTCGAGGCACCATCCATGGCACCGTAGAAATTACTCTCGCCTTCCAGCTCCTTGCGGCGTTCGCGCGCTTCGTGCTCGGTAATCAGCCCGGCCGACAGGTCCGCATCAATCGCCATCTGCTTGCCCGGCATGGAATCCAGGGTAAAGCGCGCTGCCACTTCGGCGATCCGGCCGGAACCCTTGGTGATGACCACGAAGTTTACGATGACCAGGATGGCGAAGACGATCACGCCGATCACCACATTGCCCTGCATCACGAAATTGCCGAAGGCCTCGATGACCTCTCCCGCGGCATTTGTTCCCTCATGGCCCTTGGAAAGGATGAGGCGGGTCGAAGCGATATTCAGCCCCAGACGCAGGAGGGTTGTGATCAGCAAAATCGCCGGGAAGGCCGAGAATTCCAGCGGCTTCTTGATGAAAAGCGCGGTCATGAGAACCAGAACCGCGATCGAGATGGATGTGGCCAGCGCCAGGTCGAGCAGCATGCTCGGCAATGGCAGCATAAGCATGACCAGAATGCCGAGAATCCCGACGGCAAGGGCGACATCGCCCTTCATCGTCCGGTTCAGGAACGCCTTGAGGTCAAATTTCGAACCGGCCCCTGGAGTCGGTCCGGACTGTGAAGTGTCGGCCACGATTTATCCTATCAGGCGGCAGAGAATCCAGCGGTCGGCTGATTCGGTGCCGGGATGTCAACGCCTTGATCCGCATAGAGTTTCAGCTTGTTGCGGAGGGTGCGGATAGAAATGCCGAGAATATTCGCGGCATGGGTCCGATTGCCCAGGCAATGATCGAGCGTATCGAGAATGAGATCTTGTTCGACCTCGGCGACCGTTTTGCCGACAACGACACGCTGAACGGCATCAGCTGCATCCGCTGCATGACGGGCAATCGAGCTTGGCGCGCCGGTGAAGGCAGAACCATCCGGCATGCGGATCGCGTCCGGCCCGATCTCGCGGCCGGAAGCCAACAGCACCGCACGGTGCATGGCATTTTCCAGCTCCCGGACATTACCCGTCCATTCGCGGGCCAGAAGCTGGGTCCGGGCCGGGTCAGAAAGCGGGCGTTCCTCGATCTGATTGGCGAGGGAGTATTTTTTCACGAAATGATCGGCCAGGGCGAGAATGTCTGCGGGGCGTTCGCGCAAGGGCGGCAGCGCCAGATTGACGACATTCAGGCGGAAGAGCAGGTCCTCGCGGAAACTGCCATCGGCGACGGCCTTGCGCAGATCCCGGTTGGAGGTTGCGAGAATACGGATATCGACCTTGACCGGCTTGGTACCGCCAACGCGGTCAATCTCGCGCTCCTGGATGGCGCGTAGCAGCTTGGCTTGCAGTCGCACATCCATTTCCGAGATCTCGTCCAGCAGCAGCGTGCCGCCATCGGCCTCTTCAAACTTGCCCACCCGGCGGGCAATCGCGCCGGTAAAGGCGCCCTTTTCATGGCCGAAGAGTTCAGATTCCAAAAGGTTTTCGGGGATGGCGGCGCAATTCACCGAGATGAAGGGCGCAGTCTTGCGCTTGGACTTGGCATGGACATGACGGGCCATGACTTCCTTACCGGCGCCGCTTTCGCCGGTGATCAGAACAGACGCATCGGAGGCTGCTATGCGATCAGCCAGTTCGATGACGACCTGCATGGACGGGTCGCGGGCAATCATCGGACGCTCGTCATCGGCGACGGCTTCGAGCACGGCGGCGATCAGATCCGCATCCGGCGGCAGCGGGATGAATTCCTTGGCGCCCGCCCGGATTGCGGCAGCCGCCGCTTCCGGCCGGACATTCACGCCGCAGGCCACCACCGGCACCGTGATCCGTTCGCGCGCATTGGCGTCGATCAGGGATTGCACATCCAGGGAGAGGTCGACCATAAGCAGGTCGGCGCCGCGCCCGGCACGCAAATGTGCTGTGGCTTGCTCGATCGTATCGACCTGCGAAACGCTGGCGCCGCGATCAATGGCGATTTTGGTGGCGGTGTGCAGCTGACCGCCCAGGCTTCCGACAATTAGGACTCGCATAGCGTCCGCTCCATTCTACTCTTGTGTCCACGGCACCGGCGCTAGGCCGAGTCCCCGTCCTTGATGATTTCCGTCATGGTGACGCCGAGCCGGTCTTCCACGACGACAACTTCGCCGCGGGCAACCAGACGGTTATTCACGTAGATATCGATGGCTTCGCCGATCTTCCGGTCGAGCTCGACAACCGATCCGGCTGTCAGCTTGAGCAGGGAGTTGACGTCGATATGCGCCTTGCCGAGCACGGCCGAAATATTCACCGGTACATCAAAGACCGGGGCGAGATCGGCAGCGCTTTTCTCGTCCTCGTCCATGATGGCGTCGGCAGCAACGCCATCGGCCGCGACCGGCATTTCAGTCCCATTGCTCAGATCCGGCAGATCGAGATTGTCATCATTGCTCATCGCAAGTCTCCTTATGCGGCGGAACTGCCAGGCTCGGCCTGGTCAGCACCGTCTTCCGCGGGTGAGGTCAGCCAGCGCGCGACGATGTCGTCGAGCCGGCCCTCAATGTCCTGTGTGGTGCGCTGGATGGCGCCATTTCCCCATTCCAGGCGAACATCGGCGCCCTTCATGCCGGCTTCGCCGCGAACGGATACAGCGCCGTCAAACCCCATATCCCGAGCCGTCTGTTCGAGGCGCTCGCCCAGCATCTCGATCAGCTCTTCCGAGCAACGCACAGTGAAGCGCGGCTCCGAACGCAGGTCGAAAACAGCTTCGCGTACCACTTCCTCGATCGTGTCTGCGGCGTGGTGGTCGAGCGCTTGTCCGGCAATCTTCTTGGCCGCCGTCATTGCCAGCGTGACAGCTTCGTTCCGCAGGGTTTCCGATTCCGTTGCCAGCCGCGAGAGGATCAGCTGCATCTGGGAGGCGATGGCCTGCAGGGATTGGGCGCAACGCCCCTCTTCCATCTCGCGCCCTTCCTCCACGCCCCACATACGCGCCGCGTCAACATCATCCTGGGTGAAGAAACGCTTATAGCTCTCGCCCTCGCGCAGGACTTCGCCGTTATGGTCGAACTCGGTGTCGAAGTGGAATTTGGTCGGCTGCATCGGCGGATCCTCAGTAAATCAGTTCATCGTCCGCACCGCCGTCGGCGAGCATGATCTCACCCTTGGCAGCGAGATCCTTGGCCATGGCCACGATGCTTTGCTGGGCACCGTCGACATCTTTCAGCCGGACCGGACCCATGGAGTTCATGTCCTCGCGCATAATCTTGGCGGCGCGTTCGGACATGTTGGAGAAGAAGAGGTCGCGCAGGCTGTCAGATGCCCCCTTCATGGCAAGGCCCATCTGATCCTTGTCGATGGCGCGCATCAATGTCTGGATTCCGCCCGGATCCAGCTTGGACAAGTCCTCGAAGACGAACATCAGCGAGCGGATTTTCTCGGCGCTGTCGCGATTGCGCTCTTCCAGAGCGGCGAGGAATCGATTTTCGGTCTGGCGATCAAAATTATTGAAGATATTCGCCATCATCTCATGGCTGTCATGCTTGGACGTGCGCGCGAGATTGGACATGAATTCCGTCCGCAGCGTCTCCTCGATCCGGTCTAGAATTTCCCGCTGGACCGGCTCCATGCGCAGCATGCGCGTGACCACTTCCATGGCGAAATCCTCGGGCAGGGCGGCCAGGACCCGCGAGGCATGATCCGTCTTCACCTTGGACAGGACCACGGCGACGGTCTGCGGATACTCATTCTTGAGATAGTTGGCGAGCACGACCTCGTTCACATTGCCCAGCTTGTCCCACATGGTCCGGCCGGCGGGTCCGCGCAGCTCTTCCATGATGGCTTCCACCTTTTCACCCGGCAGGAAGGAGCCAAGCAGGCGCTGGGTCGCCTCAAAGGAGCCCATCAGCGAGCCGGTCGAGGACATTTGGCCGACGAAATCAACAATCAGCTTTTCCACCGCGCCTGCGGTGACCGTGCCCAGATTGGACATGGCCTGGGAGACTTCGCGAATTTCTTCCTCGTCGAAATTCTCCCACAGACCATGATCTTCCTCACCAAGGGCAAGCAGGATCACAGCGGCCTTTTGCGGGCCGCTCAAATTCTTTGGATCCTCAATGGCGCGACGATTTTCAGACATTTCTCAACTCAACTGTCATGGAGCCAGGTGCGGAGGATGGAAATGGATTCCTCCGGGTGGGATTCGACGATGCTTGCGACTTTCTTAAGCGAGGATGCCTTCACCTGACCGTCGATTTTCTCGATATCGATCAGACTGTCGGCGGAACCGCCGCCAGCAGAGGGCAGGGCGGCGGGCGCGGCCGCGCCACCCGTGGGCAGAGCGGTTGGTGCATTGGCGGTATCGAGCGAAGCGGCCGGAGCGCCGGCGGTTGCCAGGGCCAGCCCGCTGGGTGCCGCGACAACAGCCGGAGCGCCCTTGATCAAGGGACGGGCGACCAGGAAAATCACCAGAACGGCGGTGATGAACATGACGCCGATTTCGGCCATGCGCAGCAGATCATTCTTGTTGAAGCTGAACCCGCCAGTGGCCTCCGAGCCCAGCAGCGGGTCGGCGCGGGCGAATTCGATCTGCGACACAGTCAGGCTGTCCTGCCGGATGCCGGGCTCGTTGACATAGCCCATCGCCGAGCGCACCAGCGCCTCGATTTGCTGGATCTGGTCCTCGGAACGGGGCGCCCACTGAACACTGCCATCCTCCTGGGTCTCCAGAATACCATCAACCGCGACGGCTACCGAGAGGCGAGTGATTGCGCCTGCTTCAATCACCTCGGTTCGGGTGGTGGAGGAGTTCAGATAATTCTGTGTATCGCTGGAGGCCTGGCTCTGGGATTCCTCGTCCGGACCGGTCGCATCACCGCCATCTGCATCCGGCAGGTTTTCCGATGCGGACACTGCGTTGCGGCTGCCGCCTTCGGTCTGTGAGGAGCTTTCATCCGTGCGCTGGCGCGATTCGAGCACCTGGCCTTCCGGGTCATAGGTTTGCGAAGACTGGGTCGTGCTCTGGCGATTGAGCTCCGCGGTCACCTGTACGCGCGCCGCACCGGCACCGACGACGCCCTCGACAATATCGAGAATGTTCTGACGCAATTGCGCTTCGACGGATGCCTGGCGCTCATCCATGATCAGGCCGCCAGCATTCTCGTCGTCCGAGGCACTCGCCAGCATCCGGCCCCGATCATCGGCGACCGAAATGTTATTGACTTCGATGCCAGCGCCGCTGGCAACAATGTTCCGGATGACCCTGATCTGTTCGGAGTTCAGCTGTCCGCGTGTTGAAATGGTAACGGCGGCGGTCGGATCGACTTGCTCGCGGGCGAAGAGACGACGCTCGGGAAGATTCAGATGCACACGCGCAGTACTGACAAAGTTCAGGGTCTGGATGGTCCGCGCCAGCTCGCCCTGAAGCGCGCGCTTGGCATTGATATTCTGGACGAAGCTGGTCTGGCCAAAGGATTCCTGCCGGTCGAAAATCTCGTAACCGACAGAGGCACCGGCAATCGGACCGCCGGTCGCTACGCGGACGCGGGCTTCATCGACCTGGTTGCGATCAACATAGATCGCGGTTCCACCTTCACGGATTTCATAGGGAATATTGGCCTGGTCAAGAAGTTGACCGGTCGACACCGCTTCTGCCGGATCCAGTCCCCCATACAGAAGTGATTGTGAGCCACCGCCCACCGTACTTGTAAAATAGGCGAGCGCAAAAGCCACACCGGCAGCGATCCCGAAGATCGCTGCGAGACGATAAACACCGATTGCCCGTAATTGTTCGAGTAGACCGTTCACAAAATTTCCTGCCCATTCCCAGGCGCACAAAGACGCGAAGCACTGGGCAGAATTTTCCTACCGATCCTGTAAACGAGACCTTAAGGACGGCGCATAGCTGATTAATCCTCCTGCTTTTCTTGCAGGAGAATTTCGTAAAGCATTGAAATCAAATATGTAGAACGGTGGCCCGGGGGAGGGCCACCGCTCCATTAACGCTCGGTCAGGGGGAGAGCGCTATCGGTAATTCTGAAGACGCGTCGTGCGCAGGCCAGCGAGACCATGCTTGTCGATGGAGCGCTGCCAGCCGAGAAACTCCTCGACGGTGAGCGAATAGCGTGTGCAGGCTTCCTCGAGCGAGAGGAGACCGCCGCGAACGGCCGCCACCACTTCCGCCTTGCGGCGAACCACCCAGCGCTGCGTTTCCGGATTTGGAAGATCCGCAAGCGTCAAAGGGCTGCCATCCGGTCCAATTACGTAGTTTTCTTTTTTAAGGCGCGGCTGCATGTCCGGTCCCCATCTTGTTTTTGTTTATGGTGTGACCCTAGCCGAAGCCCTTTAACATCCGCCTAAACGTCTGGGTAAATTAAGGTTTAATGGGGGTGGTAAAATTCGCCTCGAATTCCGAATACGATATTATCCAAAAGAAAAGGCCCCGCCGAAGCAGGGCCTTTAATTGAAGCGTCAGGTGGTGGATTAGCGCTTCATACGAATGGCTTCATCGAGCATCTCATCAGCGGTGGTGATGATTTTCGACGAGGCGGAATAGGCCCGCTGTGTCACGATCAGCGTGGTGAACTCGGTCGCCAGATCGACATTCGAGTTTTCCAGCGTCGAGGCCGCGACCGTGCCGGCCGAGCCGAGGCCCGGCGTGTTGAGCGTATAGGTGCCGGATTCCGGCGTGACCGTATAGGCACCCCCGGATTCCGCAGCCAGGCCATCAGGATTGGCAAAGGTCGCGACCGGAACCTGATAGACAGCCTGAATGATACCGTTGGAGAATTTCGCGTAGACAAAGCCCTCCTCGTCGACCTCCACGCCGGAGAAGTTGCCGTAGGCGGTGCCATCGACATTCGTGGATTCAAGCGTCGAGGGGCTGTCATACTGGGAGAAACCGCCCGGATCGTCCGGGTCACCAAAGTCGAGCGTGATCGTCTGAGCAGCAACACCGGTTGCTGCGGCCCACTGGAATTCCGAGGCGCCGAGGGCCGCCGCATTGGTCGAGTCCAGGAAAGACAGGGTCGTCGCAAGCGTCGTATTTGCCGTATCGATCCGGCCCTGCGTGTCAAAGGCGACCGTACCGGTCAGCATTTGGCCATCGACCAGACCGGTGCCGGTCGTGATGTCGCTGGCGGGATCCATATGGACTTCTGCATGCCACTCATTTGGATTGGAGCTCTTGAGCATGGAGATGGTGAGCGTGCGCACACCGCCCTGGCTGTCATAGAAGGGAATGGAACGCTGGAAGTCCGGGGTCACCGTGCCTGAAGCCATATTCGTTCCCGACGCTGTTGCGTCATAGGTTGCCTCATCGGCGGAGACGGTCTGGCTGGCGAGCAGGTTCGCATTAATCCCCATATAGGAGGTGGCCTCAGCGGCACCGCCGATGGATGACAGGTTGATGGTCTCAAGCGTGTTGAGATCGGATGGGTTCACCGGCACCGAACCATCCTGGGCCACCGGCCAGCCAGCAAGATAATAGCCGGCTGAATTGCGCAGATAGCCCTCGGAATCAGCGACGAAGGAACCGGCACGGGTGAAGGCGACCGGGTCTGCGCTGGTGGCGCTGGCGGTCTCGCGAACGACAAACATGCCATTGCCGGCGATGGCGAGATCAGTGGTCGACGTGGTCCCGGTCAGCAGGCCGGCGGTGGAGATATTCAGCCTCGTATCGGCATTCACGCCGGCAGCTGTATAGACACTGCCTTCGCCGGTGCTGTCATACATCGGACGAAAGGCGGCGGTTGCGCGCTTATAGCCAACCGTATTGACGTTGGCGATATTATCCGAGACCGCAGCGAGGGCGGATGAGTTGGCAATCAGACCGGAAGCGCCGGCCAATAACGCGGAATTGATGCTCATGGCATGCTCCTTACGTTTTCAAAACAAAGGGAGCCTTCTGCTTGTACACGAACCGGAATGCCGTTCTGGCGCCCGGGTTCAGGCCGGCGGCCTGGATTATGAGGTGCTGGTTTCTGCCTCCTGGACGACCAGAACCGAAGACAATGGGACGCGAACATCGCCCATTTCGATGAAGACCTCAGAGCCTGACAAATCGACCCCGGTTACCCGCGATGTCGCCATGATCTGTGGATTGACACTATTGCCGCTATCCGTGACGGCCAGAATTTCGAGAGAGTAGACGCCATCGGGCATGTCCGCGCCGGCGGCATCGCGCCCATCCCAGTCGAATTGATGTTCACCGGTTGTGGTCTGGCCGGTGGTCCGGAAGACTTCATTGCCCTCGGCATCGGAAATCACCAGCGTTGTGCCGGTCGAGTCTTCGGGCATGGTGTAGGTCCAGCTCGCAGAGCCTTCGCTGAGTGTTGCATCCGGTGTCAGCGCCTGGCCGATCCGGCCGATATAGCTGACCGAGCTGGCCTGGGCGGCGGCGGATTGGAGCAGAAGCAGGTTCTCAAGATTCTCATTCTGGAGAATCTGTTGCTCGACATTGGAGAATTGCACCAGCTGATTGACGAATTCAGTCGAGTCCTGCGGGTTGAGCGGGTCCTGATTTTTCATCTGCTCGGTCAGCAGGGTCAGGAACATGTCGAAATCCGCAGACAAGGTCGTACTCGCCTGCTGCAACTCCGTCGTGGGCTGCGTATTCACGATGTCCGTGATTTCCGTCATGCCAAACTCCTAGATAAACACATCAACGCGGTCGCGCGCCGGCGCGAGGCGGAAACCATATTCTGTACGGGCCTCGGCGAGCGGGCCGGGCTCGCCGTCGGCAGTGATCACGTCATCGCCGCCGAACACCGGAATGGAGTCTTCGCCATCCTGGCGGGTAGAGCCTTCATCGGCGTCCTCGCTGAGCTGAAAGCTCAGACCGTCACTATCGAGATCAAGACCGGCTTCATTGAGTGCACGCTCGAGATCGCGAGCCGCGCGCTGCAATTCCGCCAGGGTGTCGGCGCGTTCAACCGTGAGAACCGCTTGCACGCGATTGTCGCCGGTCATTTCAAGACGGACATCGACGCGGCCAAGTTCGGCCGGGTCAAGGCGGATATCAAAGACGCGATTGCCATTATTGAACCGCTTCGTGATCTGCGCGGCCAGCTGCTGCGCCGACTGAGCGGTAAAGCGTGGAAGATCAGCCTGGGCGCGTTCGCTTCCTGCCGCGCCTGCGCTTCGCGTAAGGGTCAGCTCACCTTCGAACCCAGCCTGGTGGGCGCCATCGGCGAAGACTTGGGACTGCATCGCCAGGTCTGCTGGCGGCGCGCTCGCCGGCGCGGGGTTCAGGGCCTGTAGCACCGGCTCTGCGGGCCGGACATCAGGCAGCGCCGAATTCGGCGTTGTTGCTAAAGCCGGATTGGCGGTCGCCGGGCTGCTCACCTGAGCGGATTGAGCCGTGGTAGAGGTCGAGTTCGCTGCAGTGGCAGTCGCAGAGCGCTCAGTGCGCTGGGCCAGCTGAGCGCCCGGAGCGCTGGCGATCGGGCTTTGTGCAGCGGATTGGGATTGCTGTTGGGCCAGGGCTTGGGGTTGAACCTCTGGTGACGCCTGGGCGGCTGCCGGCACCGGATTGGCCTGGGTCTGTGCCGCGGGCTGCGACAGGGATTGGCTTGCCGGTGAAGCCGCGTTTTGCTGTCCTGTCGAGGCGCTCGCTGCCGCTTTCAACACGGCTTGCGGTGTCGATTGCGGGTCACCTGTTGGTGTCCCAGCGGTGCTGGCCTGCAGCGACGCGACATTCTCGCCCGGTTTCGCCAATTTACTCGCAGCAGCTGGATCTGTGGTCACGCTCTTCTGGAAGAGCTCCGCCAGTTCGGCATCAGTGCTGGTCTGGCCAGCAGGAGCCTCGCCAAGCGGCAGGGGATCCGACGGGTTGGCGCTATCTGTCTGGGCCCCTGGATTGTTCACTGCTGCGCCGCCTTGCTCTTGCAGGGTGGGGATCGCTGTGCCCGCTGACGTCATCGCCGTTCTATTGCCACTTCCGGCCGTTCCCGGGTCGATCGTGGCCAGAGCGCCGACCGCCGGGGCGACATCGCTTTGTACGACCTGGAGGCCGAAGGTCAGCCCGGCCTCTGCGGAGAGGGCTTCGCCGACCGCAGGCTCGGCAACCAACATCCCTGAAGTATCGCCTGCGAGGCCCTGAGGGTCGTTGCCCTGGACCGCGTAACCCGCTTCAGTGCCACCGGCTTCTCCGAGGCTGGTCATCATGCCGTTCGTGCCGGGCTCACTGCCAGTTTCGGGGCTTGGTGCGGACCCGTTGGCTGCGGTGCTCTCGCTGCCTGGACCGGTGTTGCTTGCGCCGTTGGCCTTGTTGGAACCGGACTTGCCCGCCCCGGCCTGCGCCGGGTTGGATGCGGCTGCGGCTTCCGATGTGCGGACCAAACCTGAAAACAGCCCGGACTCAGACGCACGTCCCGTCGCTGCTCCCGAAGCGGGGGGCTGCGATCCGGGCGCGCTCGAAATACTGCCACTCAACAATAAAGACTGCATGACGTGTCCGACTGTGAAACCTGCATTCGCACACATTGCTGGCACGAATTCGAAATAATGACCGCAAGCTGCGTGCCATTCGGAAAATGTCGTAAAATACTGAAATAATGCATTAATTACTGGGTAATATCTGTAAATGACCGGTCTTGCCCGGCGTTTTCTGCCGCCTGGTGGGCCGTTCCTGCCGGGTCATGGGGTCGTGCCTTGTCTCGCCGCGGCTGGCGCTGGGTGGCGCGGATAGAACCCGGAGCCGGGCCGGGTCATCGGCACGGATCGTAAAACTGGCCCGCGGTTTGCGATTAACCCTAATGAGCGCGCGTCTCACTGCGCCAGGTGATTTTGTAAAAGTGCATGAAAAGCGAAATGAATACAGTTGCTAACATCAATTCAGCCGAGGTGGTAGCTGGTCAGACTCTTCCGGTCTGGCCCGGCAAGCCTTGCCGGTTGAGCGGCATTATTCGCCGACTGGACGCTGTACGCATGCACGGGCGGAGGAAGCAGCCATGTCGTTAAGCGGTGTTCTCGGTAATGCGCTGACGGGACTCCAGGCCAGCCAGGTCGGGCTTCAGGTGGCGTCGAACAATGTCGCCAATGTCAACACGCCTGGCTATGCGCGCACCCAGGCTAATCTTGTCGCCGCCAGCGTCGGCGGTTCGGCGATGGGCGTTGCTGTCGAAGGCGTCACGCGGATTACCGACAGCTTCCTGCAGACTGCATCACTGCGCGCGATCAGCGCCTACGGGTCTGCGAGTGTGGTCTCCACCGCGCTTGATCGGCTGCAGTCCCAATTTGGCGGGCTGGATGATGCCGGCTCGGTATTCTCGCGGATGAACAACATATTCGACAGTCTCGCCCAGGCGAGCGTCGATCCGAGCGAATCCGTGTCGCGCCTGTCTGTGAGCTCCGATATCGAGTCCTTCCTGAACGAGGCTGCCCGCCTGTCCGAAGAGATCCAGACCCAGCGCCGCGAGGCCGACGCCCAGATTTCTTCCAATGTCGGGCGGATCAATGACATTATCGGCGAACTGTTTTCGCTTAATGCGAGCGTGCAGAGCACGACATCTGCAGGCGGCGACACGTCTGGCGCAGCCAACCGCCAGAGCGAATTGCTCGACGAGCTGTCGCAATACATGGATGTGCGCGCAACAAGCCAGTCCGATGGCCGTATCACCTTGCGCACCGAGGATGGCGTCCTTTTGATGGACAGCTATGCGGTCACCCTGTCTTACAGCGGGGCGGGAACAGGCGCCTATGCGACGGATTACAGCTCGATTGTGGCCGTCAGCCCGAATGGCCAGGAAGTCGAACTCGACAGTCATATCACTGAAGGCGAGCTGCACGGTCTGCTTCAGCTGCGTGATGCGGACTTGCCAAACACGGCCGAGGAATTGGCTGAAATGGTGGCCGGTTTCGCCGATGCCCTGAACGCGGCCCATAATAATGCGTCCGCCTATCCGGCCCCGCAGACCCTTGAGGGACGCAATACCGGGCTTGAGGCGACCGACCTGCATAACTTCACCGGCGCCACGACGCTCGCCGTCACCGATGATAGCGGCGCGCTTGTAAGCCGCATCGATATTGATTTTGACGCCGGCACCTATTCGGTGGACGGGGCTGCAGCCGTGGCTTTTGGCAATTCGGTTGATGATGTGGTCACCGCAATTGATACCGCCCTGGGCGGCAATGGCTCGGCGAGCTTTGCCAATGGTGTGCTGACGATCAGCGCGGCCGCGGCCAGTGAGGGTGTCGGCTTCTTGCAGGACGAGACCACGCCGAGCGACCGCGCCGGCCGCGGGTTTGCACATTTCTTCGGCCTGAATGACATTGTTCGCAGCGATAGTATCGGATTCTTCGAGACCGGCATGGATGGTAGCGATGTCCATGGTTTCACTACGGGCCAGGAGCTGACCTTCAGCGTTTCGGGGCCACAAGGCCAAACCGTTGCCGATATCAGTATCGCGGTGACGGCGGGTGAGACGTTCAACGACATTATTGCTGATCTCAACGATGCAACGAATGGTGTCGGCCGTTATGTGACTTTCGCACTCGACGCGGATGGCCGCATCACCCAGACCGCCAATGCCGGTTATGAGGCCTATGGCGTGGTCCTCGCCCAGGATGATACGGCGCGCTCAACTTCAGGCGTATCCATGTCGGAAATGTTCGGCATGTCGCTTGCCTCAAGGGCTGATCGTGCCGATTCCTTCTATGTCGATCAGGATATTCGCGGTGACGGATCGCAGCTGGCCCTCGGTCAGCTCGATATTGATGGTGCGAGCGCTGCCGGTGATATTGTGATCTCGATCGGCGATAATCGTGGCGGCTTGTTACTGCAGCAGGCCTTCACCGCCAGCCGGACTTTCCACGCGGCGGGATCAATCGCCCAGTCCACATCCTCGGTACAGGATTATGCGGCGCGGATTGCCGGCGTGCTGGGTGCGCGGGCCTCCAGCGCCGAGGATAATACTATTTCTGCCCAGGTGCTCATGGATACGGCTGCGCTCAAGCGCGCCGATGTCGAAGGGGTGAATCTGGATGAGGAACTCGTGGCCATGACGACCTTCCAGCAGTCCTACAACGCTTCCGCGCGCCTGCTTCAGGCCGCGGAGGAAATGATGCAAACCCTGCTTAACGCGATCTAGGAGATCTGAGACATGACCAGGATTTCCACCTATGCCGCCAACCAGGCCGCGCTTGCTGATCTGATGCGTTCCCAGCGCAATGTTTTTGATATCCAGCAGCAATTGGTCACGGGCAAGAAGGCGACGGATCTCAAGGGCGTGGGCCACAAGGCGGAAATGCTCACCGCGACGCGGGCCGCCATCGCCCGGTCCGCAGCCTATGAAGAAGCCGGCGTGCGCGCCGGGGCTCGGCTTGAGGCGCAGGATACGGCGTTGAACGCGCTCAATGACGCCGCCAGTGAATTGCGCCTGGCCGCGACGACCAAGGATGGCAATTACATCATGCATGAGGTCGAGAACGCGTTTAACGAGGTTCTCAATGCTCTCAACATGACCCATCTGGGTGGCTATCTGTTTGGCGGGACACGGTCTGATGTGCCGCCGGTGAATATCAGTGACCTGGACGACCTCATCGGCGTCGAGTCCGCCGCCGATGTCTTCGAGAACAACGACTTGCCGCCCAGCATGCAGCTTGATGAAAACATCTCGATCGAGGTGGGCCTGCTGGCGTCTGATATTGCGGCAGATCTGATGGCCTCGTTCAAGGCGATCGCCGACTATAATGCCGGTGCCAATGGCCCCTTCACCCAGCCGATGACCGAGCCGCAGGAAACCTTCATCATCGCGGAATTGCAGAATATCATCGCAGCCACCGATACGATTATCACCGCCCAGGGCCAGGCCGGCGCCAATGCGGCCCAGGTCGAGACCCTCAGCACCAGCCATGCAGATCGCCAGGTCTATCTCGAGCAATTCCTGAGCGAGATGGAGGATGCCGACATGACCGAAGTGGCGGCCGATTTCCAG
>JBELMP010000024.1:0-21429 GCA_042095695.1 Maricaulis sp.
CCTATGGCAGACGTGACCGAAACCGACTAGATGACCTCATCGGTTCGGCCACGGATGACCAGGATGACGATGGATGAGCGATAAGCACGCCTTCCCCGCCACGCTTACTTATGATCCGGAAACGGATCGTCCCCAGGAAGAATGTGGCGTCTTTGCCGTTTACGGGTCAAATGATGCGGCTGTCCTGACAGCTTTGGGCCTGCACGCTCTTCAGCATCGCGGACAGGAAAGCTGCGGTATCGCCACCCATGACGGGTCGCGCTTCCACAATGAACGCTATCTCGGATTGGTGGGCGAGAATTTCGCCTCGCCGGACCTGCCCGCCCGGCTCCCCGGCCGGGTCGCTATCGGCCATGCGCGCTATTCCACCCAAGGCGCCTCGGTCATGCGCAATGTCCAACCGCTCTATTCCGATATTCGCGGTGGCGGCATCGCCCTTGCCCATAATGGCAATCTGACCAATGCCCGGGTTCTGCGCGAGGAAATGGTCGCCAAGGGCGCGATCTTCCAGTCGACCTCCGATACGGAAGTCGTGCTGCATCTTGCCGCGCAATCGACCAAGAACAAGCTGTCCAACCGGGTCCTGCATGCGCTCAAGCAGATTGAGGGCGCATTCGCCTTTGTCATCCTGGTCAATGACCGCATCATTGCTGCCCGCGACCCCTATGGGATCCGCCCGCTGGTGATGGGCGAATTGCCCGATGGCGGCACAGTGTTCGCATCCGAAACATGTGCGCTGGATATGGTTGGCGCCAAACTCGTGCGCGAAATTGATCCAGGCGAGGCCGTCGTGGTCGGCGAGGACGGACGCCGTAGCGAGCGTTTTGCGCCAGAACGTCCGGCCCGTATCTGTGCGTTCGAATACATTTATTTCGCGCGACCGGACTCGGTTATTGGTGGCCGCTCCGTTTATGAGGCTCGCAAGCAGATGGGTCGCCAGCTGGCGATGGAAACGCCGGCGGATGTGGATGTCGTCATCCCGGTTCCCGATAGCGGCGTTCCTGCGGCCATCGGCTATGCGGAAGCCTCGGGCATCCCGTTTGAGCTCGGCATTATCCGCAGCCACTTTGTCGGCCGTACCTTTATTCAACCGACCCAGGACCGGCGCGACCTGTCCGTACGGCGCAAGCATTCCGCCAATGCAGCCGCAGTGCGCGGCAAGCGCGTTCTCCTGATCGATGATTCCATTGTGCGCGGCACGACATCCTTGAAGATTGTCCGGATGATGCGCGAAGCCGGAGCGTCGGAAGTGCATTTCCGCTCCGCCTGCCCGCCCATCAAATTCCCGGATTTCTACGGGATTGATATGGCCGGTCAGAAAGAATTGATCGCCGCGAACATGGAAGTCGAAGAAATGGCGCAGCGGCTCGAGGCCGACAGCCTCGCCTTTCTGACCGTTGACGGCCTCTATCAGGCAGTGGTCGGTGAGCCGCGCAATAACCGCATCCCGCAATTGGCGGATCATTATTTCACCGGGCATTATCCAACCCGGCTGGTCGATCATGATCGCGATCTTTCGGCCAAGGAATTCCAGCTTTCCCTCCTGGTAGACGCATGACATCCATTGATTTGACGGGCAAACTCGCCCTTGTAACCGGCGCCTCGCGCGGTATTGGCCGGGCCATGGCCCTGGAATTGGCCAAGGCCGGCGCCCACGTGCTTGCCACCGCCCGTACCACGGGCGGTCTTGAAGATCTTGATGATGAAATCCGTCAGGCGGGCGGCACGGCGACGCTTGTGCCCATGGACCTGACCTCCACGGACGGTATCGAGCAGCTGGGACAGATTGTTGCCGAGCGGTGGGGCAAGCTGGACATCCTGCTCGCCAATGCCGGCGTGCTCGGCACGCTGACGCCGGCGGCCCAGGTGAAATCCAAGGATTGGCAGGAAGTTATCAGCGTGAACCTTCTGGCTCCCGCGCGCATGATCCGGGCCTTTGAGGGCCCGCTGCTCAGCGCCGATGCGGGCCGGGCCGTCTTCATCTCCTCGGGCGCGGCGAGCAGTCGTCGGGCTTTCTGGGGACCCTATGCCGCCTCCAAGGCCGGCCTCGACGCGCTGGTCCAGTCCTGGGCGCGCGAGCATGAGAAAAACCCCCTGCGCATCAACCTGGTCTATCCCGGTGCCGTGCAGACGAAAATGCGCGCGCGGGCCTTTCCCGGAGAAGACCCTGAGGCCCTGCCAGAACCGGCGCGCCTGTGGCAATTGATGGCTGAACTCTTCGCTCCGGACTGCCCGCACCATGGTGAAATCATTGATTTCGCCGGGAAATTACAGGACGCCTAGAGATGGAAAAGCTGGGCTGGATTGGATATGGCGCCTTCGGACGCCTGGCCTGCCGGCATCTCGGTGCGCATTTCGATCTGGTCATCCATGATCGCAATCCCAGCCCTGCCGCGCCTGCCAGTCTTGATGAGGTGGCAGCCTGCCAGCGCATAGTCATCGCAGCCCCGGTCCAGGCAATCGGTGAGGTTGCCGAAGCCCTGGCCGATCGGGTGCAGCCCGGAACCCGCATCTATGATGTCGGCTCGGTCAAAATCCTGCCCATGCAGGCCATGCGCGAAGCGCTGCCAGAGACTGTCGAAATTGTCGGCACGCATCCGCTCTTTGGTCCCCAGTCAGCGGTCACCGGGCTGGAAAGACTACCCATAGTTCTGTGTCCTGACCGTGAATATTCGCTCGATTGCGAGCGCGCCTTTCTCAGCAAGACGCTTGGCCTTGAGGTCCACATTTCCGATGCCGAATCCCATGACCGGACCATGGCCCTGGTTCAGGGGCTAACCCATCTTGTCTCCAAGGTTGTGGCGGAAATCGAGCCGAGCATGGCGACCTATACGACGCGCAGCTATGATCTTTTGATGGAGGCTGCCGGCCTGGTCGCGCAGGATAGCGACGCCCTGTTCAAAGCCATTGAAAAGCTTAATCCTTATTCGGCCGAACTGCGCACGCGCTTTTTCGACAGTGTCAAGGCATTGTCCGAAAAGCTCGAAGACTAGCGGTCCAGGCGTCAGCCGGAGGATCAGCTACGCTTGGTTCGGGCATCCGGGTTTTTCCGGTCCGCATAAGGGTTTTTGCCAGACTTCACGATCAGTCGGATCGGAATGCCGGGCATTTCGAAGGCCTCACGCAAGCCATTGACCAGATAACGTTTATAGCTTTCCGGCAAGGCATAGCCACGCGAGCACATCAGTACAAATGTCGGCGGTCGCCCCTTGGTCTGGGTCAGATAGCGCGGCTTGATACGGCGACCGGCCACGGAGGGCGGCGGATGCCGTTCGACCATTTCCTGCAGCCAGTCATTGAGATCGCGGGTTTTCACCTTCGCATCCCAATCATGATGAAGCTTGGTCAGGGCCGGCATGATTTCGTCCAGCCCCTTCTTTTTCAATGCTGAAATCGGCAGAAGCGGCGCCCCGGTCATTTGCGGCAGCAGGCGCTCGAACTCGAGCTGGACTTCTTTGAGATAGGCCGATCGATTGGGGACAAGATCGAATTTCGAAATCGCGATCGCCACCGCCCGGCCTTCCTTGTAAGCCAGATCCGCCAGGTGAAGGTCCTGTTTTTCAAGCGGATGCTCTGCATCCATAAGCAGGAGCACGACCTCGGCGAATTTCACGGCGCGCAGCGTATCCGCAGCACTCATCCGCTCCAGCCTGTCCTTGACCTTTCCTCGCCGTCGCAGACCCGCCGTATCATGCAGGCGTACACGTCGTCCATCCCAGACCCAGTCGACGGCAATTGCGTCGCGAGTAATCCCCGCCTCGGGCCCGGTAATCAGCCGGTCCACACCGATCAAAGTATTGATCAAGGTCGATTTTCCGGCATTCGGCCGGCCGATGACTGCGATCCGCAGCGGCGGTTCTTCCTCATCCTCAAAATCGCGGGCACGGCGTCGCTTGGGCCGGCCGAGCGCTTCCACCACGGCCTGATAGAGATCGCTCATGCCATCGCCATGGGCCGCCGAGACGCCAATGGGCTCACCCAAGCCAAGCGCATAGGCATCCATCAGCCCGCCCAGCCCGGCCTTGCCTTCAGCCTTATTGGCCAACAGGATCACCGGCTTACCGGATTTGCGCATGACGTCCGCAAAAATCTCGTCCAGCGGCATAACCCCGGCCCGCGCATCAATCAGCAGCATGCAAAGATCTGCCTCATGAATCGCCATCTCGGTCTGGGCGCGCATTTCCGCATCCAGACCTTCCTTTTCCGCATCGTCATAACCGGCGGTATCGATGAGCAAAAGTTCAAGCTCGCCCAGGCGCCCACGCGCTTCGCGCCGGTCGCGCGTCACGCCGGGGCGGTCATCGACAATCGCCAACGGCTTGCCCGCCAGGCGATTGAACAGGGTGGATTTGCCCACATTCGGACGTCCAACGACGGCAATGCGGGGCGGAGTATCAGTCATGCAAAGTCCGGTGTTAGCGGAGCGCGATCACCCGCGCTTCATCGGTCACGATGTAAATCGTCTCATTGACGACAATTGGCGCCACATAGACATCATCGCGAAGCTCATACTCCCGAACGATCTCGCCGTCATATGCATTCAGCAGTACCGCCTCGCCATGACTGGAGGCGACAAAGACCTGCCCACTCACGACAAGCGGCCCCGCCCAGGCGATCCGGTCCTTGCGTTCGCGCGGGTCTTCAAACAGGGCAAGCTCTTGAATCCAGTGAACTTCACCGGAGTGGCGATTAATGCAGACGACCTGGGCCTCACCGGTAACGATGTATAGGAAATCACCGGCCACCCACGGGGTGTGAAGACCGCCGGCCGGCTGGCTCCAGAGCCTCTCGCCCGATCGCAGTGAAATCGCGACCATGGCGCCTGAATGGCTCATCGCATAGACGGTATCGTCAACAATGACAGGGCTTCCCGCGACGTCATTGATCTCTGACATGGCCGTCATCGCCGAGGTCCGGGTGAGGCTGTCCGACCAGATCGGGTTGCCGTTCTGAACGCGCAGCGCGACAAGTTCTCCGGAAGCAAACGGCGCGACAACAACATCCCCCAGCACCGCCGGGCTTGGCGAAGTGATCAGACGTGCGGTTTCGACAATGCCCTGATAGGTCCACTGCACAACGCCAGTTTCCGCATCGATGGCGAGCATCTCATTATCGTCCGAGGCCACAAAAATCCGGCCCGCAGCTATGGTCGGCGCGCCATGGAAGGGGACCAGGGTTTCCGAGCGCCAGATTTCCTGGCCATTGCTGGCATCCAGCGCGACCAGATAGTTGAAACCGGAATGCGCATAGATACGGCCGCTATCAAAAGCCAGGCCGCCGCCAAAGGAGAGACGGTCACGGTCATTGGGACCTTCCAGGCGGGTGCTCCATTCCCGATCGCCGGTTTCGGCATCGATGGATGAAACTTCTCCGCGCGCATCAATCATATAGAGACGTCCATCAGCCAGTACCGGGCTGGCATTGAGACGCTGGTCGCGCGAGGATCCCTCGCCGAAGGTCTGACGCCAAAGCACGTCCAGATTCCCCGTCGCATCGACATGCTGGACCGCATGGGTGGGATAGGCGCCCTGTTGCGGCCAGACCGCATTGACATAGGCCGTCGGCAAGGTCACCGGCGCCAGGGTTTCCGCCCCGTCAATCGACAGCCCCTGCTCGAAGGTCAAAAGCGAAATACGTCCGTCCTGCGGCGCGGTATCCCGCGGCACATCATCATCGCCGACACCGGGCAGGAAATCCAGCGCGCCACCCGGGCTGGGCACGGACGAACAGGCCGCGATCGGCGCCAGGGCCAAGACAGCGAAAAAGGTCTGGATACGCTTCACATCAATCATTGTCCGATCCCTCGGTCACAGCCTGTGCGTCTTCTGTCTCAACGGGCGCAGCATCCTCCGCCACGATCTCTTCCTGTGCCGTGATCGCCGGCGTTTCAGCCTCCGGCAACGGGCTGCCCAAAGCCTCGCTTGCGTCGGTGCCCGATTCGGGTTCGGCCGGGCCAGCCACGGCATTGCGGGCGGCGATAACGGCCAGGGCCTCCTGCGCGCGCCGCCGCATATCTTCTGTCGTTTCAAAGGAGAAGGCCAGGAATTGATACTTACTTTCAGCCCGGGCCAGGTCATCATTGCGCAGGGCCGCGGCAGCAATGCTTTCGCGCGCCAGGAAGCGATAGGGCGACGCCGCCCCGGTCAGCGGGGTCAGGCGAATTTCTATATCGGCAAAGCTCAGCGTCTCCCACCGCGCCCAGATGGCCTTGAGCTGGGCGAGGTCGCGAATGATCGGCTCACTTGTGCTGGCTGCGGCCTGGTCGAAGAGGTCAGCGGCGCCCGCCAGGTCATCATTCTCAAGCGCAATTGCTGCGCGCTGCAGAATGGCCAGGGTACGATAGCCGGATGTGCCTTCATTGCTGAGGGTTTCCAGCCCGGTATCAGCGAGCTCTGAATTGCCCAGTGTCAATTGTTCCACTGCGGAGAAATAACTCTCCGAAGCGGCATCGATCGCCGCATTCTGGCTCGAAACCCACCATTGATAGCCGGCAACGAGAATGATGATCGCGAGCGAGACACCGCCAACCCAGGGCCCCCATTGCTTCAGGGCATCCTGGTATCGGTCCTGGCGAAGCTGCTCGTCGACTTCTTCAAAAACATCGACCACGTCGCGTTTACTCCGTTTCACACGCTGGTTTGGGCGGACCCTAGCGGGAGCCGAGCCCAGCGGCAACGGGGTTTAGCCGTCCTCACGCTTTAGCGCGTAGACTTCTGCACCCGAGGGAAATGCGCGGGCGCGGACATCTTCGGCATATTGCCGTACGGCGGCATCGGTGCGTTCGGCCATGTTGTCGTAACGCTTAACGAATTTCGGCGTCCACTCGAAGACACCGAGCATGTCCTGGGTCACCAGAATCTGACCGTCACAGGCAGCAGAAGCGCCGATGCCGATTGTCGGTGCCGATACGGCCGCGGTGATCTCGCGGGCCAGATCCTCGGCGACACCTTCAATCACGATAGCGAAGGCACCCGCACGATCGGTCGCAACAGCCTCGTCAATGACTTTCTGGCGCTCAAACTCGGTTCGCCCCTTCGCCTTGAAACCGCCATCCGCAAGAGCGGCCTGGGGGCGCAGCCCCACATGCCCGACAACGGGAATGGACCGTTCGGCCATGAAGGCAATCGTATCAGCGGCATAGGTTCCGCTCTCGATCTTGATCGCCTGGCAGCCGGTTTCACTCATAATGCGCGACGCATTCTCGAACGCCTGCTGCGGCGATTGTTCGTAGGAGCCGAAGGGCATGTCCACAGCAACCAGAGCTCGCCGCGCACCGCGCATAACGGCCTTGCCATGCATGATCATCATGTCGAGCGTGACACCAATCGTGCTGTCCAGACCGTGCACCACCATGCCGACACTATCGCCGACCAACAGCATGTCACAATGCGGATCGAGAAGTCGCGCCATCGGCGCGTCATAGGCGGTCAATGAGACAATGGGCATGCCACCCTTGCGGGCCCGGATATCGGGGGCGGTGACACGGCGCACTTGCGTTTGGGCAGACATGAAGAGGCTCCTGCAAGATCAAGGCGCGGACGCTAGCCCAGATTGTTGCACCGCAAAAGCCCGGTTTTCCGTATCCGGATAATTCGCGATCTAGATAATGCGGCGCGGCAGAACCAGCGCGACCATGCCGGCGGCCAGCGCAAGCGCGCCGGCAGCCATAGCTTCAGGCGCCATCAGGAAGCTGAGATTGCCCACCAGCCCCTCTGCAGGCACTTGCAGGCCGGAGAAAACGCTTTCCAGCTGGGTTCCGGCGACCGCGGAGCCGGTCGAGCCCGCACCGCCGAGGATCAGCACCCGCTTGCGATTGGGATTGGCGAGGCGTTTGACGACAGTCTCGGAGAAAGCATCAGCTTCAGCCGGCTGTTCGAGCGGCGCCTGCGCATTCGCGAAAGCGGCCTTGAGCCGTTGATCAAAGGCGTCATCCATAGTCATGAGACGGTTACCTCCGCTTCCGCAAAGAAGGCCTGCAATTTCGCACGCCCTCGGTTCACATGGGACTTGACAGTCCCCAATGGTATTTTGAGCGTTTCCGCAGCTTCGCCATGCGACATGCCACAGGAATAGCACATCACGACAGCAGCCCGCTCATCTTCCTTCAGCGTCGCCAGGGCACGGTCAAGATCAACCACATTACCCATATCGCGCGGCGCTTCCGCCTCTTCCAGACCCGATTGAAACTTTTCCAGCACACGTTCCGTGGATTTGCGCTTCCGGGCTGATTTCAGGAACTCAGTATAGGCGATCGAACACAGCCATGACTTGAAGCTTCCCGTCCCTTTGAAACTGCCAATCTTCTCAAAGGCGCGAATAAATGTGTCCTGGGCCAGATCATCTGCGAGGGCGTGGTTGCGGCACATGCGCTGCAACATCCCGCGCACAAGGGCCTGGTGACGACGGATCAGCTCTCCGAAAGCTGCGTCATTGCGCGTCGCAATAACCAGTGCTGTGAGTTCTGCGTCCGTCGCCGCCATCGTGCCGGTTCCTAGGCCTCTTCCTTGTCTTTCTTTTTATTGGCCAGGCCAAACCCGACCAGGACAAGTCCGATAAAGCCCGGGAAGGCTGCGATCGCGCCCATGATCCGGAAAATCTCTTCATCACCCCCCAGACCACCAACCGTGTAGCCAAGCGTGATCAGGGCCGCGGCAACAGCCAGCAGGATGAGGCCGGATTTAAGATCACCATTGCCGCTTTCATTATGAGGCATGCCGAGGGCTCGGATGGTGTCGGGCGTCATTTGCTGTCCGCCCTTGATGGCCTCCTCTATCACCGAGAGGGTCGCCCGGCGACGCACAGTCGACGCATTGAAGGCGATCCAGACAATCGCGACGACCATGATGAACGGCGACATCGCAACCAGCATCACGG
This sequence comes from Maricaulis sp., assembly GCA_042095695.1. Lineage (GTDB taxonomy): Bacteria > Pseudomonadota > Alphaproteobacteria > Caulobacterales > Maricaulaceae > Maricaulis. The sequence continues at coordinate 8,875 of JBELMP010000024.1, forward strand.
GAATATCCATTTTAGTCTCCTTACTTGGACCCGGCAGCCTCTTCGTGCCGCCTTATGACCCTTAGATGCGCCTAAGGTCGATATTGGATGCAGCCTGCTCAGCCGATTATAGCAACACCGAACAGATACATGTGGAGATTCATCAGGACTGGAACGACCAGGGCAGCAATTATGATCGCCGTGATATCCCCGCCCCAGCCCTTGACGACGGGAGGCGGGCTCTCCCGGAAGAGGGCCAGAACATAACAGCTTGCCGACCAGATCAGGAATCCGCCGAAGAGCAGGATATTGGCCGCTTCACCATTGACCAGAAGATGAGCAAGGGCCCATAGCGCCGTCCCCGCCAGCATGGGATGGCGAACCCAGCGGCGTATATGTCCGGGGGCATAGGCGGAAATCAGCAACAGCAGGCCGATCGGGACCAGAGTAAAGGCGAGATGACGCGACCAGTCCGGCGGGGTCCACCAGATCGGCGATGGGTGGGCGATAATCTTGCCATAGATGATCAACAGCAGACCGATAACAGACGCTATGGAAAACAGGGATTTGTATAGCCCAGCCCCCAGCCGTGCCTGGATTTGCCCCTTCACGCCGGGAAACAGCGGGACGAAGTGCAGGCCGAGGAAAATGACAAGCCCCAGAACCAAGACGATCATGGCGTCCTCCAAATGATCCTGCAGCGACTATAGGCGATTCACGCCGCGATTCACGGGCAGGCAGCAAAAACCTGTGACTAGAAGCGCAATAGCCGCGGCAGTCCTTGCCCGGCACGAATCCAGCGGGTCGCCAAAAGCGCAATCGATCCGGTCAGTACAAGGCAAATCGCCAGCACGGTCACGCTCTCGGAATTGGTCGCAAGCGCGCGCGCAATCGCCGGTGCCGAGAGAAGCAACGCGATGGCTAATACAAGGCCGAACAGGCTGCGCAGGGCGAATTCAATGCGGAACCGGCGCCTCGCGACGCTTTCCATCACAGCGACCCGGAAGGCGGGATCATAGGCGGGCACGGTATCCTCAGCGAAATATGCCGCCAGGGACACTGCGGGAATGTCGGATCGATCATCACTCATCGCTTGCTCCGAGTAGCTCAGCCAGGCGGGCGCGGCCGCGGCTCGCATGGGATTTTACAGTCCCCAGCGGCATTTCCAAGATTTTTGCGGCATCGCCATGGCTCCAGCCTCCCCCAAGGCAAAGCGCGACCACGGCGCGCTGACCCTCCGGCAGCTTCGCCATGGCCTGTTGCAATGCCAGGTTCATATCAGCAGCAACGGCTGAAATTTCTGGCCGGTCTGCCTGCCATTGCGTGTCACGGACGCGCCGCCGCGCGGCACTGCGCGCCAGTGTCCGGGCCTTGTTCCAGGCCAGGCTGTGCAGCCAGGTCTTGAAATGCTCGGGTTGGCGCAGGCTGGCCAGTTTCTGCCAGGCGGCCAGAAAAGCCTCCTGGGCCAGGTCCTCGGCCTCGGCCGGTGACGGACATATGCGGCGCAAGAACTGCCTAAGCGCCTGTTGATGGCGATCAACCAGTCGCGAAAAAGCCGCGTCAGATCCGGACCGAGCCGCAGCGACAAGCGCAGCGTCCGACTTTTCCCCCGCCATGATCGCGCTCAGCCACGGCCCTTGAAAATCGCATTCGCCAGAAAGGCGATCGCCAGTACGCCCATGATCAAGGCGACAAAATAAGCCACCTCACCCATGCCGAGCAGACCGACATAGCCCTCAAAGGCGAAAACGCCGCCGAGACCCGCAAAGAGAAAGACCAGGAAGGCCGTGCCGGTGCCGCTCTGGCCGCCATCATTCTCCTCATCCCAGTTATACTGGTCTTCCCGCTCCAGATTGCGAATGAGATCAGCCGGTGGCTCCTTTCCCGCGGCCGCATAAGTCTTGAGCAGGTCGATTTTCGCGCGCGTGCGCTGATAGCGCATGAAGCTGGAGAACGCGCCCCCGAGCGTAAACAGGAAGGGAAGAAGCAGCCACCAATAGGTTGCAAACAAAGAACCGAAATCATCCATGGGGTGCGCCTTTCAAAATGAGCAATACGTGTTTCGCCCCTTAGTCGCCGCCACGGTGAGGAATGGATGCATCGGGTTGAGAATTATTGTTGCACCGGTGTGCGGCAGCAGCCCTCCAGCAGGCGGGTGCCGTTTTCCCGGTCATGGATATTGAGATAGGCCCGCCAGCCATAAGTCAGATCACTCATCCCGTCCGAACACTCCGCCCGGTCGATAATCGCCAGACCGCTGGCCTCGCCCTCGATCTGGTAGGCATAGGGATAAAACCGGCCGGATGCGGTTCGGCCATCGCTAATCCGCGACGCCAGGGCTTCGCCCAGGGTCAGACCATCATAGAATTCCACGGCACCGCTTGTGCCCAGGCTCAGGCCCCAGAAGGGTTCGGTCCCGGCACATATAAATCCGCCCGGCGCGGCGGCTTCTCCGGCCGTCGGTCGCGGCATGGGCGCGAGATAGGCCATCGCGACCCATCCCTCGAGACCATCCACAATGATCCGGCCCCAGCCATTTTCTTCCTCGAGGATTTCCAGCATTTGCGCATCATGATCCAGCTCGGTGAGGATGGCGCTGACCGGATTAGCGGACGCTCGCACATTAAGCGTATCGACCATGTCGACATTAATCACCCGATAAACCGGATAGTCAGCATGCGCCGGCACTGCGGTCAGCAATACCGCCATCGCGCCAATGCGCACTGAAGTCCGAATATCCCGCATCGCCCCCTCCTCTGCTTGGATCAATGCAGTCTGGTCATCAAATCAGACCGGACGCAACTGACGATCATGCAGAACCGCACGGCTTTCGCGCAAATCCAGCCCGTCCACCGGCTGGTCCAGCATGTCCGTGCCCGCCCCCAGCCAGGTCCGGACATTCTGTTTGGCCGGATCACTAAGGGATGCAAATTGCTCGCGCAGGCGTTTCAGACAGGTCACCCGATAGGGCGAGACCGGAACCCGCCAGGCAATGTCATCAAGCGTGTATTCAACATGCGATGCCCGCGCATCATAGGCGGCCGCATTGGCCTCCAGATAGGGCAGATACTCCGCACTCGCCATTGCAAAGAAGGGCGAAAGATCGCTTGGCACAACGCTTATCGGCGGTGAACCGCGCAGGCTTTCAGCGCTCGCTGCCCACAACCGGCTTGCCCATTCAAGCGTTCGCGGTGCCCGCTCTCGCATGATGGCCGCAGGCGTCGGGTCATTGGCAAAGTGGCGCTGAACGGGTCCGAAGAGAGCAAAATCCGCCTCGCAGGGCCGCCGCCCCATGACATAGGGCCGGTCGTAAAACACCGTTTCAAGGATATCCAGCGTCCGCACAAAGAGTGCTTCAACCTGCGATCGTGTTGCCCTTCTGATCCCGTCCCTATGCAGGTAGTGCCGTTGTTGACGCAGGGTGATGAAGGCCCGCTTCAAAAGCACCGGCGCAGGAATATCGCGCAGCAGACCACGCGCTAATTGCTCGCCCATGAGCCGCGCATCCTGGCTGAACGCCCAGCGATAATAGAGCGCCGGACGCCATAACCACTCATCGAACAAATCCTCGAGGAGCAGGCTGGCAAAGCGCACATCATCGGTCTCCGCGTGCAGGCGCGGCTTTGGCCAGTACGCCTCGAAATGCGCGATGATCGCGGTGGTATCGGTCAGCCAGCTGCCATCAGGGCATTCCAGTTGCGGCATCTGGGCGATCCCGGTCGCCCGCGCGCAGCGCCGGAAATCCGCCATATCCATCTCTACAAATCGAAAGGGTATGCCCTTTGCGCGCAGATAGGCCTCAAGCTTTCCGGTGAAATAGGAGAGCCTGAGGCCGTGAAGAATATAGCGATCATCGCCTGCCATGCCGGTATTCCATACGATTCCGTCCGGCTTGGCGAGACCGCGATACCCCAACTAGAAGGGCAATTCGGTAAAGTCCGGCAATTCGACCGCAATCCGATCGGGAAGATCTGTCTGCGAATGCATGAAGGCGTGCATGACTTCGTGCACCTCTGTCGAGCTCATGAAGAGGTTATGTCCCGCATTCTCGACAGTGACGATGTGGACATTGCTCAGGCCTGACACAGCCTCGGCCTGCCCCGCCGGATAGGTCCTGCCATCGAGCGTCCCTGTAAGCACCAGAACCGGCCAGTCACCACGCGGATCCTGGCGAAAATCTTCGCCCAGATCATGCCCCTCCCAAACACCGGAGATTTGCGGCATCGGGAAGTTCAGATAGCCGCCAACCAGCCCTTCCGCAGACTGGGCCTCGAAGCGAGCGCGCCGTTCCGGTGAGATACCAGACGCCAGATCCATGGCCGTCGACATGGGGCTTAGACCAATCGTCTGCCCCGGCTGATGCAGACGCTGAAGCATGCCGACGAGCAGGCGAGTATCGCCGGCATCCAGACTGGCATACAGCGCCAGAAGCAAGGCCGCATTCTGCGGATCCGCAATCATCATCGAGGCCATCTGCTGCGCATGATGACGCTGCACAAGCAGCTGGGCCGAACTTCCATCATCCTGCGGGATTTCAAGCAGGAGCGGCTCCGCCTCCAGACGCGCCTGGACCCGCCTCATCATGCCGACAATATCTGGATAGACCGCAGCCGCCGCTGGCTGTGTGTTGACCGCTGCCTGTAGACGGTCGAAATACGCATCCGTGCGCGCCGGCAGTTTGACGGTCTGATCCAGCCCTTCGACACCGGTGAGAATAATGCGCCCGAGCTGGTCCGGGATCTCATTCATGGCGGCAAGAGCGAGGTGCGAGCCATAGGAAATCGCCCAGAGATCGATCCTATCCGCTCCGAGATGGGCACGCAGCGCCGCCAGATCGCGGGCGCTTTCACGGGTATTGTAACCCTGGATGTCAATGCCCTGTTCGCGCCAGAAAACACCGCATTCCACTACGGCTGCGCGATAGTCTGCCGCCAGATCTGCATCGGTTTGCAGGGCGAGATCATCACCCCCATAGCTGGACCGGCAGCGGGGCATGTCATTGGCGGATAATCCGGTGCCTCGCTGATCAAACGCAATGACATCGCCATGCTGGCGCATCTGCATGAAAAGGTCGAAGCGGCGACCCTGGGCGGTGGCGGTCCCGGACCCGCCCGGTCCGCCAGCCAGATAAACGATCGGATTGCCCGGGGTCTGCGTCATCGCCGGGAAGCGCACATAGCCGATCTCGATCATGCGACTGTCGGGATCTGCACGGTTTTCCGGGACCAGAAAGCCGCCGCGCATGGCCTCTGCGGTCTCTCCGGACCGTGTTTCAAAAGTGATCGCCTCTTCGGCAGCCGCGGCGGGCTGGGTCAAAAGGGTTGAGCCGGCGAGCAAGCCGGCCATCACGAGTGATGCGATTTTCATTCCGCACTCCTGAGCGTTGCGATGTAACCTCCTCCACACTGCTCGCCGCGCTGTGGAATGCATGCCCAAATCGGTAAACGGAGGGCTTCGCTCCATCAGCGGCAGCGACACCGTTTACCGGCAGGACTAGGATAAGACGATGATCGTGCTTGCCCGCATTCTCCTGCCCTTCATCGCCATACTCTGTCTGGCGCCGCTCGCTCAGGCGCAGGGTTTCGCCCTGGTCGACCCCGCGCGAATTACGGTCTGCCCGGGCGACGGCACCAGTCTTCAGCCCGATTTCAGTGCACCTGATTGCCGGGAGACAAGCTTCTGGGAGGTCGACCCGCAAAATCGGGAGATCTGGATCCGCGGCCAGATCCAGCTATCGCGGTCACATCTCGACTTTGAGCGCCCGCTCGGTCTCTTCTTTTACGGGATGGCGGCTAGCGAGGTCTGGCTCAATGATCAATATCTGGGCGCTAATGGCCGCCCCGGCAGCAGTGCTGACGCGGAAACAGCCGGACGCATGGATAGCGTCTTCTATGTTCCGCGATCCCATTTGCGCGAGGGCGATAATCAGATTGTGCTGCGGCTCTCGGCCTGGCGGGGGTCGCTGATACTTCGCAATCCATTGCATGTGCTGGGCATTGGACCCTATGCCGACCCGGCCCGCGTTACCCTGCGGTCTTATGCGCCAGCGCTTATCAATCTTGGTGCATTCTTTCTGGGCTTTATCTTCTTCGGAATAAGCGCGATCCGCGGGGAGGATCGCGGCGGTTCCACCCTGTTGAGCCTGTTATCATTGACCGCAGCGCTGCAGCTCCTGGTCGAGGCTGGGCGCGGTATTATCGCCTATGCCTATCCGATGCATGAGATACGTCTGTTTCTAATCGTGTTGGCATCGACACTGTTCGGCTTGCTGCTGGTTGCCTATCTCATACAGCGCTTCTCGGACCTGAGTCCGGCACAGCAAATCCTGCGTCTGGCCGGTGTTCTGGTCCTGCAAACCGGTGTCATCATGGCCAGTGGCGGATATGACCAGAAAGCCGGCTATGCCTTCCTCGCTGCCAGCCTGTGCGGCATCGGCTGGACGACGCTATGGGCGGTTCAGAAGAAAGCTGGCGCACTGACATTCCTCGCAATCCTCAGCGGCTTCTCGCTTCTGCTGCTGCTCTTCGCTGGGCAATTTCTCGATACCTATTTTTTCTTCGCGGTGACCGGTCTGCTGCTTTTTCTCTTTTGGCAGCAGGCGCTTGCCCTGGTCCGCGCACGGCGCGAAAAGCAAGTTGAAGCAAACCGGGCGAGCCAGCTTGAGGTGGCACTGGCCCAGGCCCGTCAGAAATCCGCGCCCGACCAGATCCAGCTCGTTTCAGCCGGGCGGGTCGACTATGTCGCGACGGATACGATTACCCAGTTGAAGGGGGCCGGAGATTATGTGGAGGTGTATTTCCAGAGCGGGCAGAGCAAGCTCTACAATGGCGGCCTGACCCAGCTGGAAAGCGAACTGCCACCGACCTTCCTACGCGTCCACCGATCCCATATCGTCAATACCGCCTTTGTATCGGCGCTGGAGCGTGACGTATCCGGTGTCGGCAAGCTGGTGCTAAGCAATGGGGCCGAGGCTCCGGTCTCGCGCCGGATCATGCCAAAAGTCCGCAATGCCCTGGAGCAGGCCTGAGGCCACATCCCTGCGATATCAGCCAGACGAAGCGACACCGCCTACCAATGCGGAGGCTTTTTTGCCTCCGGTGCCGGCATGAATTCCTCCAGCTCCTCCATGCGGCCATGCATCTTGTTCAGCCGACGCGTCAAGCGGTCGATCTCCTCGCGGTGGGCAAGGACTACCGCATTGAGGTCCTCAATTGTTTTGTCCTGGTGGGCGAGTGTCATTTCCACCTGTTCCAGGCGCGTGGTGAGCGTGTCTGACATGGGCTATTCCTTCAGGGATCTGGCAGCGCTTATAGAGCACAGCGCCGCAAATGTGCGGCCTGCATCTCAGTGCGGATCACAAAACCCAGTTTTTCGTAAAGCCGGATCGCCCCGGTATTCGCAGCCCAGGCATGCAGAAAGGGTATCTCTCCGCGCGCCAGTATCCGCGCCGCTACATGGGCGGAGAGCCGCCCCGCCAGGCCCTGCCCCTGATAATCGGGATGGGTGCAGACTCCGGAGACTTCAGCAAATCGGCCAAATCGCATGCGCTCACCGGCCATCGCAATCAGGCGACCGCTCTGGCGCACGCCGAAGAAATCCCCCATTTCATGGGTGCGCGACACGAAAGGTCCGGGCTCGGTCAGCTTGGCCAGGGCGAGCATTTCCGATGCATCCTCATCACCAAGCTTCCGGATATCGCGCGTGTCATATCGCCCCAGGTCGGCCTGGTTATAGACCATCTGTACACCGAGCGCCTGTTTGAGCGGCTCGAACATTTCCGGCAGATGGATGTTCGCGCGCTGGAGGATAAAGAAGTCCTCAGCCGGCGCGAACAGCGACGCCAACGCCTCCATATCCGCTCGCGTATCCTCGCGCGTTGACGCGAACATATTCACATCGGGCCGAAATCGCCGGGCCCGGTCATTGCCATGGGCGAAGCGGGCATGATGTCTGCTCAGGCTCTGCCATACCGGACGGTCCAGCGACGTGACATCCTCATCATCCTGCATTGTCATCCTGCCTCTGCCTGTCCTGCATATTACCATTCTCAGGCAAACCGGGCCTGATGAAAAACCGGTCCTGGTGAAAAAACCGGGGACGAAAACCGGATATTCGCAGGCCGTGACTTGTGCGACCGGACCGGCTTCGGCCAGTCTTGCTCGAACACCGCCTGGCCAAGGAGACAATGATGAGCGCGATCTACGACTTTACCGCAGACAATTTGAGCGGCGACCCGGTCTCGCTCTCCCAATACAAGGGCCAGGTCATGCTGATCGTCAATACCGCGTCAAAATGCGGGTTTACGCCACAATATGAAGGGCTTGAAGCCCTGCATGGCGAGCTCTCCGAGAAGGGTCTCGCGGTGCTGGGCTTTCCCTGCAATCAATTCGGCAAGCAGGAACCGGGGGATGCCGAGGAAATCGCCAATTTCTGCAAGCTGACCTATGACGTCTCCTTCCCCATGTTTGCGAAAATCGAGGTGAATGGTCCGCAAGCCGCGCCGCTCTACGCCTATCTCAAGCACGAGGCGCGCGGGCTTATGGGCTCAAAGGCCATCAAATGGAATTTCACCAAATTCCTGGTCAATCGCGATGGCGAGGTGGTCAAACGCTTCGGTCCGCAGGATAAGCCGGAAGCGATCCGCGCAGAGATCGAGGCCCTGCTCTAGCGCGCCGCCAGCTCTGCTCGCAGCCGGGCATTCTCTGCTTGAAGGGCTTCCAGTTTTTCGGTCACTGGCGCCATGGCCTCCGCGACCTCTGCCTGGGTAAAGCGCGGCGTGATATGCTGCGGGCAATTCCAGTCAATCGCCTCAACCTCGAGCAGAGCGATCCTCTCGACTTTGGCGCGATAGTCCGGCGAGGCGGTCAGCTCAGCCAGGTCCGGGCGCTCGTCTGCGGACACAAAGCTGAGATGCGCGAAAAGCTTCATTCTCGCGCGATTGGGATAATCCATAAGGATCAGCGCGACGCGATCATCAGCCCGCACATTCCCCACTGACAGGTATTGGCGATTGCCGCTGAAATCTGCGAAGGCCAGCTGGGTCTCGCCGATGATCTTCAAAAAGCCGGGCGGACCCCCGCGATGCTGCACATAGGGCCAGCCAGTCCCGGTCGTTGTCGCCATGTAGAAACTGTCGCGGGCTTCGATGAATGCGGCCTCGCGCTCGCCGGACAGGGTAAAAACCCGCTGCCCCTTCATCCGCTCCCAGATCTGCGCGGTGCCGAGTTCTTCCTGCACGCTCCGAACCGTTGGCGTAATCGCGATATCCAGAAATTCCTTCATATCACTCGCATGGCCGTGCCCGGCCGCCTCCAATGACTGACGCGCCAATCCAGATGGAGAATATCTCACATCGCCGCCAGCCCCCCTACTCTTCACGATTGCGTGTAGGCCAAGAGCCGGGTCCGTCAGCGGCAAGCAGAAACGGGGCAGGTTTGCACCTGCCCCGCGACCTGGTCAGCCATGCTGGATCAACTAGACCAGGTCAAACCGGTCCGCATTCATCACCTTGGTCCAGACCGAGGCGAAATCGCGGACGAATTTCTCTCCCGCATCATCCTGGGCATAGAGCTCGGCATAGGCACGCAGGATGGAGTTCGACCCAAAGACCAGGTCGACCCGTGTGGCGGTCCATTTGACCTCACCCGATGCCCGGTCCTGGATCTCGTAGGAATTGCGCCCGGTAGGAACCCAGCGATTGCCCATATCCGTCAGATTGACGAAGAAGTCATTGCTCAGCGCGCCCTCTCGATCGGTGAAAACACCATGCTTGCTGTCACCATGATTGGTGCCGAGCACCCTCATACCGCCAAGCAGGACCGTCATTTCCGGTGCCGTCAGGCCAAGCAGCTGAGCCCGGTCGAGCAGCATTTCCTCCGGCATCACGGCGTAATGCTCCTTCAGCCAGTTGCGGAAGCCATCATGCACGGGCTCGAGCACATCAAAACTGGCCGCATCGGTCTGCTCATCGCGGGCATCACCCCGACCCGGCTTGAAGTCCAGCGTCAGCTCATGACCGGCTGCCTTGGCCGCCTGTTCCACACCGACATTGCCCGCCAGCACGATGATATCGGCGATGGAGGCACCGCTGTTTGCGGCGATCGGTTCGAGCACGCCAAGCACACGGGCCAGACGCTCCGGTTCATTGCCAGCCCAGTCCTTCTGCGGGGCCAGGCGGATGCGCGCCCCATTGGCACCGCCGCGCAGGTCCGAGCCACGGAATGTGCGCGCACTATCCCAGGCGGTGGAGACCAGGTCAGCGACGGACAGGCCGCTGGCCGCGATACTGGCTTTGACAGCGTCGACATCATAGCCGGTCGGGCCAGCCGGGATCGGGTCCTGCCAGATCAGGTCTTCCGCCGGTGCATCAGGGCCGATATAGCGCGTGCGCGGTCCCAGATCGCGGTGGGTCAGCTTGAACCAGGCGCGCGCAAACATGTCCTTGAAATAGGCCGGATCCGCCATGAATTTCTCACAGATGGCGCGATAGGCCGGATCCATCTTCATCGCCATGTCGGCATCGGTCATGATCGGCATGCGACGCTGGGACGGATCCGAGGCATCCACCGGCATATGCTCCGGCTTGATGTCGATCGGCTGCCATTGCTGGGCCCCGGCCGGGCTGGTCTTGAGCTCCCAGTCATAACCGAACAGAAGCTCGAAATAGCCCATGTCGAATTCGGTCGGATTGGTCGTCCAGGCACCTTCCAGACCGGATGTCACGGCGTTCGCGGCCTTGCCATCCAGGTTCGGATTCATCCAGCCAAAACCCTGGTTCTCCAGCTCACCGGCTTCCGGCTCGGCGCCCAGTGCGCCGGCATCGCCATTGCCGTGCGCCTTGCCGACCGTGTGTCCACCACAGGTCAGCGCCGCGGTCTCCGCGTCATCCATGGCCATGCGGGCAAAGGTTTCGCGTACCATGCCGGCGGTCCTGATCGGGTCCGGCTTGCCATTGACGCCTTCCGGATTGACATAGATCAGGCCCATCTGGACCGCAGCCAGCGGGTTTTCCAGACTGTCGGGCTTGGAGACATCGTCATAGCGCGTGTCCGATGGCGGCAGCCATTCCTTCTCCGCACCCCAGTAGACATCCTCTTCCGGATGCCAGATATCCTCGCGACCAAAAGAGAAGCCATAGGTTTTCAGGCCCATGTTTTCATAGGCCACGGTGCCGGCCAGCAGGATCAGGTCGGCCCAGGACAGCTTGTTGCCGTATTTCTTCTTCAGCGGCCAGAGCAGGCGGCGCGCCTTGTCCAGATTGCCATTGTCCGGCCAGGAGTTGAGCGGAGCGAAGCGGATATTGCCGGCACCGCCGCCGCCGCGACCATCGGCCAGCCGGTAGGAGCCAGCCGAGTGCCAGGCCAGGCGGATCATCAGGCCGCCATAATGACCATAATCGGCCGGCCACCAGTCCTGGCTGTCGGTCAGCAGCGCATGCATATCCTTTTTGAGCGCCTCGAAATCGAGCCCTTTAACCGCGTCGCGATAGTCAAAATCCGCATCCAGCGGGTTCGACTTGCGATCATGCTGATGCAGGATGTTCAGGTTGAGATTCTTGGGCCACCAGGCGGTGACGGACGTGCCGCTTTCAGTATTGGCGCCGTGCATCACAGGGCATTGTCCACTTGCAGACATTCGGGTCTCCTCCGCGTCGGGTTTGATCTGTGACATCACTCTGACCCGGCGCGCAGCATGCGTCCAATCAATACTTTTCGTTGCTGAGATTGATTTTAGCTATACCTAAAAGACACCAATGGGAAAGCCGGGCATCGACCGCGCCAAGCTGGCCATGAAAGCCGAGGAAACCGACCAAACTGTCCGCCGACTTCAGGGGCTGTCCACGGGGCTCCGACATGCCGCGACTGCACAGCGCCCAGCCATACGAATTGCCCGACCTTCCGGCGCATTGTCGACATGGCTGCTTCGGGCCGGTTCGTTCCGGAACGGGCTTTGCCCGGGCAAATCTAGCGCTTCGGCGCGAGGTCGAAGTGCAGGACCTCTTCGCGCACACCAAGTTTTTCATAAAGCGCCACCGCAGGCGCGTCGACGTAATCGGCCTGGACATAGACAACCCAGGCACCGACCTGCGCTGCGATCGCCTGCACCCGCTCGATCAGCGCTGTGGCCAGGCCACGCCTCCGCCAGGCTTCGTCGATGGCGAGGTCATAGATATAGATCTCGCAGCGCGCCTGTTCGAACTTCACCAGCTCATAGGCCACCAGCCCGCCGACCGGATTGCCGTCCACATCGGCGACCAGAGCGATATGATCAGGCCGTCCTAACCAACGCTCCAGCCAGGCCTCATCCGGCGGCGCGCCGGAGTACGTCTCCCGCTCATCAAAAACGCGCCCGAACAGCTCGTTCAGGGCGCGCATTGAGGCGTTTTCGCCAGCGCCGAGGCGGCGGACGATGATGTCGTGATCGTCTGGGAATTCTACTCCCATTCAATCGTTCCCGGCGGCTTCGATGTGACGTCATAGACGACCCGGTTGACGCCGCGGACTTCGTTGATGATGCGGGTTGCGGTGCGGCCGAGGAAATCGTGCTCGAACGGGTAGTAATCCGCCGTCATGCCGT
>JBELMP010000025.1:0-21262 GCA_042095695.1 Maricaulis sp.
TACTTATTCGCAGGATGAGATGGTTGATGCTGTATCGGACTTTTTCGGCGTTACGGCGGAGGCGGCTGCGTCGGTTCTCGAACGCGTCTTTTCGGACCTGGGACGTCCTGTCGGCTATGTCGCCGGTGAGGAGGTCGCCGGTGCCGTGGGCGTTGGCCTGCGCTACGGGGAAGGCTATCTGACCATGAAGTCCGGCGCCCAGGAAAAAGTCTACTGGCGCGGCCCCTCGGTGGGATGGGATGCTGGCGGAAATGCCAGCCGTGTCTTCGTGCTGGTTTATAATCTCAATGATGCCGATCGCCTATTCCAGCGTTTTCCGGGTGTTGAGGGTTCTGCCTACTTCATCGCCGGCCTCGGCGTGAATTATCAACGCGCCGACGAGATCACCCTTTCACCAATCCGCTCCGGTGTCGGCCTGCGTGCTGGAGCCAATATTGGCTATCTTGCCTATTCGCGGGAACGCCGCTGGCTGCCCTTCTAATGCGAATACGAGCGGCCGAAGACTCGGATCATGATGCGATCACGGGACTCCTGGACCGGGCTTTCAAGGGTCCGGTGGAGTCTGCGATCGTGCGGCAGTTGCGTGCTGATAATGCCGATACGCTTGAACTGGTTGCAGAAGATCATGGCCGCATCGTAGGTCAGATCATGTTCTCGCCCGCTCACGGCGCCCACGCCGGACTGCCGGTGAGCTTCGGCCTTGCCCTCGGCCCGCTCGCCGTTGACCCCGCTGTCCAGTTACGTGGCATCGGGACAGCCCTGGCGGAAGCCGGTCTGGACTATGTGGCAAATCTGGGCGCGCCCTGGTGCATGCTATTGGGGGACCCGAAGTATTATAGCCGGTTTGGCTTTGTCCTGGCCGCCGATCAGAATTGGTACTGGAACAAGGATATGGACCGGCAATTCACCGCTGATCTTCAGGTCAAGCCTCTCGGCGAACACACGCTCCCCCAGGCCGCTCTGGACATGGGCTTCCACACAGCCTTCGATCTCGCTGACGAAGCGACGAGCGGGGAATAACCCGAGTAGAATTATAAAGAAGACCAGTGGTTTGCCCGCTAGCCGCCATCACCGGCTGAGAACGGACCATAATAGCTGTCGACACCGGTGCCGCTGTCATAGGATCCATAATCGCTGCCCCGGCGATCACCGCCGCGGGGGGACCGGTCACCATGATGCCCGTGATGATAGCGTGGTGCACAATCTCCGCAGGAGCGGGCGACCTCGGCGCGGACATCGGCAAGACGGTCTGCGAGATTATGGAAACGGACCTGGCTGTCGGACCACAATGCCTGGGACTGGTCGCAGGAATCTTCATTATAATCATTGCGGATCATGCACTGATTATAGGCGCGACAGTTCTGAACCACGCTGTCATAGGACCCGTCGAGTTCTGCTTCGAATTGCGCAACCAGATAGACGACGGGATCGACATTGCCGCGCGGCGCTCCGTAGAGATCCGGCGAGCGCAGGCTGCTGGCATCCGTGCCGATCGGATCATCTCCGCCACTGCCGTCGCTGACATCGGCACCCAATGCACGGCGAATATCCCGCGTGGACGCCAAGAATTGGTTCCGATCCTGCTCATAGGATGTTGCGGAACACATGGAGCGCGCTTCATCATCCGTGTCGACGACCGGTAGAACACCGCGATGGAAATTGTGCTCGTGCGTGCCCGGGTGCGAACAGCCCGCCAGGGCCAGAAGCGCCAATCCCAATCCAATTTTCTTCATCTTCATACTCCCATGCATCACGCCCAGCTCCTCAAGGCGCAGCATTTTCCGTTTGACGGTTCTGAAGGGCTTCCAAGTAACATCCTGGCTGAATGGCCCGGAGTGCGGCATCGGTCTCCGCCTCGTCGAGCCGGTCCTGCCAGGCCGTATAGAATGGGTCGCGCGCCTGTGCGGCCTCGTCAGCCAGCCGATCGGCAATACGCGTCCAGCGCGCCGAGGGCGCGCCGCCCAGGCCTTCGCTATCGCGAATAAAGCGCGAACGGGCGTGGCCCAGCTCGGCTGCGCGACGCAGATAGCTGTCGGCACGTTCCGGGCTCTCCACGACACCGCAAAGGCGATAACTGCCCTGCACGGTACCGGTGCCATAGACGAGTGCCAGGTTGAAATTCGCTTCCGGATGCCCGCGCGTAGCTGCCGTTTCCAGCCATTCCACCGCCATATCAACATTCAGCTCGACGCCCAGCCCGGTCGCGAACATGATGCCAAGGAGGTTTTGCGCTCCCGGATCGCGCGCCGTGATTGCCGCGTGACAGACAAGGTCAACTGTTTCCTGCGGATTGAGAGCGCCGGTCTGGTCGAACCCCATATCGGCCTGGAAATCACGGACAGCACGCCGCGTATTCGGGCCGTAATTGCCATCAACTTCATCGGCATAATAGCCCAGAGCGGACAGTGCCTGCTGGCGAAGCTGAAGATCAATGATTTCGCCGCCGACATCTTCCCGCGCATACCCGCGTGAAATTCGCTCAAGGCTGTATCCGGACACCGGGCAGGCCTGCGCGAGGGCGGCGACCTGCATGCGTTGCTGTGCCGTCAGCGAGGCCTGGGACCCGCCCTGAATGGCACCGATCACAATGGCCCGGTTCCAGGCATATTGCGCATAATCGAGTTCGCCGATCGCCTGGTAGGCATCGCCGATGCGCAGCCAGCATCGTGACAAGGCGGCATCATCAACCCGTCGATCGAAAGCATGGCAGATATCATCGCCTGGCGTCGCGTAGTAGTCGGCGCTTCCATAGGTATTCCGGCCGCTGAAAATACTGATGGATTCATCCAGTCCGCGTGCCGACCCGCCACGCTGGCTTACACCGGTCGGACCGTCCGAGACGTTGAGGGAATCATTGTTCGGTGCTGAGGGATTCGCACTGCCAAGATTGGGCGGCGGGTCAGGGCGCAAGTCCGAACGCCCGGGCTGGCGCGATGATGCACTCGCGGGATTGGCGGACTGGACACCCGGCAAAGCCGCAGTGGCATTCATCAGCCCGGTATCGCTAGCCTGCGGCTGCGGAACCATGACCGGCGCGACCCGCGGGTCCTGAAATGTTTGCTCTGTCTGATTTTCGGCTTCCGCACGCTGGCCCGCGCGATAGCTGGTCATATGCGTATAGGATAGCAATACGACCAGGCCGATGAGGACCAACACGGTCGCCGCGGCCTGCGCCAAAAAGGCTGTCCAACGCTCCAACATTCGCACCCACCCCCGTTAAGTGGCGCACAACAGCCCTTGCGAAGCTCGGCTTCGGGCTTTGTTGCCGGTCAGACAGATCTCCCTTACCTGCCCGACTTTTTAACATCGCATTAACCATATTAGCGGGGATCAATCGCGCGCGCTACACGCGTCGGACGAATCTGGCGAAAAAAGTTGTTTAAGAAGGGTGGATTTTCGAAGATTCCCCAATGGGTTGAATTCTGCAGAGCAAAATGGGGCACCCGCCGATCGCGCCTGCCCCATCGCTGCATAATTCAGACGATTGAAGCGAATCAGCCGCGAAGACTGGCTCCAGTCGCCCCTGTGACCTTGGCCACAACCTTGTCGGCGATGGCGTCGATCTCTTCGTCAGTCAGGGTCTTTTCCCGCGGCTGCATGGTAACTTCCAAACCAAGGGAGACCTGCCCTTGGGGTACGCCCTGCCCTTCATAGACATCAAAGACCCGGACTATTTCGATCATCGCCTTGTCAGCGCCTCGCGCTGCTCTGATCAGGGCGTCGGCCACTATCTCCTTGCCGACTAGAAAGGCGAAATCCCGTCGCACCGGCGTAAGATCGGCCCTGTCCAGCTGCGCGCGCGCCTTCAGACCAGATGCCTTTTTCGGCTGCGGGATCGCGTCGAGAATGATTTCAAACGCCAGCACCCGGCCGTCAATTCCCAAAGCTTTGAGGACGCGCGGATGAACTTCGCCGAACTCGGCCAGGCTATTCTTGGGCCCCAGGCGTAAAACGCCAGACCGCCCCGGATGCCACCAATCCCGGGCTTCCGCTACAGTTTGCAGTGAGGCGACGGGTGCTCCCGCTGCAGCCAGCACTGCTTCGACATCGGCTTTCACATCGAACACGTCCGGCTGTCGCACACCGGCCCAGTGACGCTCCGACTGGATGGGCATGACGCCTGTCGCGACCAGACGCTGACCATCCGGCGCATCATTGATGTAGACCGGACCTACCTCGAAAAGTTGCGCGTCGGACTGGCCCCGGTCGGCATTCGCCTGCATTGCCGTCAGCAAGTGGATCAGGGCCGTCGGCCGCATGACATCCAGCTCCGAGGAGATCGGGTTGTCCAGTGCCAGCCCGTCCCCGTGACCGCCGAACAGCGCCGCCTGGCTCTTTTCGCAAAAGGACCAGGTCACCGCCTCGCCATAACCCCGTCCGGCCAGCGCCCGGCGCGCATAGCGTGCCCGCAATTGCATGACGGTAGCGGGAGCCTCCCGGCGGCCGGGCTGTCGCGGAAGGGAAACAGCGGCAAGTTTGTCGAATCCATGGATGCGAGCAACTTCCTCGACCAAATCCGCTTTCTGCGAACAATCCATGCGCCAGCTTGGCACGCCGACATTCAGCACATCGCCCTCGCCCGAGGGCTCGAAACCCAGTGTTTCCAGGATGCGGATGATTTCCGAGGTCTCGATGTCCAGCCCCGTCAGTCGTTTCACTTCTGCGACCGGGAATTCAATAGCCGCCGGGCTGGGCGGTGTCGTTCCAGCGACCACCACTTCCGAGGCTTCGCCGCCGCAGATTTCCAGTATCAAGCGGGTCGCATAGTCCAGGCCCTCCCGACAGGAGGCCGGGTCGACGCCGCGCTCATACCGGTATTTCGCATCGCTATCGATACCAGTGGACTTGGCGGTTGCCCGCGTGATCAAGGGGTCGAACCAGGCACTTTCGATGAAAACGTCGGTCGTATCCTCGCTACAGCCGGAATAAGTACCGCCCATCACACCGCCCAGGCCCAGCGCACGGCTGTCATCGGCGATCACACACATCGTCTCGCCCGGCGCATACTCCTTATTGTCCAGCGCTTCGAACCTGTCGGCGTCGCCCTGCCCCCGGCGCGCGCGAACGGAACCGCTCAGCTTTGCCGCATCATAGACATGAAGCGGTCGGCACCGGTCATAGGAGATCATATTGGTGATATCAGCCAGCGCATTAATCGGGCGCAGGCCAATGGAAATCAGCGCTTTTTTCAACCAGTCCGGGCTTTCGACATTCTTCACGCCGCGAACCAGTCGTCCCATGAAGACGGGGCAGGCCTCCGGCCAGTCGAGCTCAATCGCGATCGGGCATGGAAAATCGCCCTCGACAGGCTGGTCTTTCAGAGGCTTAAGCGCTCCGATACCCGTTGCCGCCAGATCACGCGCTATTCCGCGCACGCCGAGCCAGTCGGGTCGGTTCGGTGTCACTTCAAAGTCCAGCACCGGATCGTCCTGGCCCAGGGCGACGACAGCTGGCGTACCAACCTCCCACTCACCCTCCAGATCAATGATGCCGTCATGGTCCTCGCCGAGCTCCAGCTCCTTGGCGGAACACATCATGCCATGGCTTTCCACACCCCGGATCTTGCGCGGCTTCTTGTCCAGCGCGAAATCCAGGCCGGGAATATAGGTGCCCAGCGGCGCATAAACCGCAGACATGCCCTTGCGGGCATTCGGTGCGCCGCAGACGATCGTCTTCTCGCCATCCTTGGTGTCGACCGTGCACACTCGCAGCTTGTCCGCATCAGGGTGTTTCACCGCATCCTTGACGTAGGCGACGGTAAACTCCGAAAACTTCTCGGCGGGATTGTCTATATCCTCGATCTCCAGGCCCGCCATGGTCATGGCGTCCGCGATCTCCGCAAGGGAGGCGTCGGTCTCGAGATGGTATTTAAGCCAGGAAAGAGGGAATTTCATGGTCGGCTCCCGCCATTCTGATGCAAGTCAACAAGTCGCGGTTCATGGATTTGGAATATCATTGGTTGGTCACCGTCTCAGAAGGCGTGACGCGACCAAAAACTGCAAACGGATCATAATCGATTGCCGGGCATTCCTGCACAGCCGTGCGCTCACCGCTCGCGGAATAGCTTGTCCAGCAACGCTCGAACACCGAGCAGTAACAGATGCGCAAATCCCAGCGCGCCCACTCCTCTCGCAGCCGCGTAAAGCCCGCCTCGTCAAGCGCATCGCGTGACCAGTGGAACGCTATCGGTTCGACTTCACCGTTCGGCGCCAGGACCCGCCCCACGACGCTGGACCAAGAGACGTCATACTCATCTGGCAAATGGAGTTCGATCGCGCCCCACTCCTGAGTCGGCGCTCCATCTCGTAAGACCTCAATCGTCTCGATCATCGCCGGCCCGACACCGCTATTGTGAAAACGCAGCCCCATGGACCGCTGCTCTGGCAGGGTTCGCAAAAAGCCATCCATCTGAACCACCGGCACAACAGCCCCGTGCTGCTGAGCCCGCATCACCCGCGACTGGTCCCAGGCCACAAACAGCGCCGCGATACCGACCAGCATAGCGCCCAAACCCGTCAGGGCCTGATGGTTATCTTTGAGCCAGGTGAGCATGGTCCTAGCTCAAACCCGTCGCCAGATTCGCCTGGAGCAGCGGCGAGAAACCGTAATGCGCCAGCCAGCGTTTATCGGAATTGAAGAAGTCGCGCAGATCCGGCGCGCCATATTTCAGCATGGCCAGGCGGTCCACGCCCATGCCGAAGGCAAAGCCCTGGTATTCATCCGGATCGAGACCGCAATTGCGGATCACATTCGGATGAACCATGCCGCAGCCCAGGATCTCCATCCATTTATCGCCCTGGCCGACTTTCACAGCCTGGCCAACGCGCTCATACTTCACGTCCATCTCCGCGGACGGTTCAGTGAAAGGAAAGTGGTGCGGCCGAAATTGTGCCTCGACCTTGTCGGTTTCGAAGAAGGCGGCGATGAAGTCCAGCAGCACGCCCTTGAGATGACCCATATGGGTGTCCTTGTCGATCACCAGCCCCTCGACCTGATGGAACATCGGCGTATGCGTCTGGTCCCAGTCGCAACGATAAACCCTGCCCGGCGCAATAATGCGAATGGGCGGTTTCTGGGACAGCATGGTGCGGATCTGGACCGGCGAGGTATGCGTGCGCAGCACCTTCCGCTTGCCGTCCGCGTCCGGCTTCATGAAGAAGGTGTCCTGGGTGTCGCGCGCCGGGTGGCCCGGCGGGAAGTTCAGCGCGGTGAAGTTATGGAAATCGTCTTCGACATCCGGGCCCTCGGCGACAGCGAAACCCATATCCGCGAAAATGACGGCGAGCTCCTCCATGACCTGGGTAATCGGATGAAGACTGCCCTGTTTTTCCGGACGAACCGGCAAGGTGACATCTACGGTCTCGCTCGCGAGCGCGGCGTCCAGAGCTGCGTTTTCCAAAACCTGCATGCGTGCACTGATGGCGTCATTGAGACGGGTCTTCAGCCCGTTTAGCGCCGGCCCCATGACCTGTCGCTCATCCGGACTCATTTTGCCCAGCTCACGCATCATCAGGCTTACCGATCCCTTCTTCCCCAGCGCGGAAACGCGGATCTCATCAAGGCCGGCCTGGTCGCCGGTGGTTTCGATCTGATCGAGAACTTCACGCTCTAGCGTGTCGAGATTGGACATGTCGGTCATAACGGGCCCCTGTTTCTGAATGGGGTTTAGCCTTTGAGAATTTCACTGTCGACTGGTGCGTGCGGTTAAACGAAGAAGGCCCGCCGGCGATCCGCCGACGGGCCTTTCCTGAATACTTTAAGTCAGGCTTAGGCCAGCGCGGCGCGCGCCTGCTCAACAAGGGCTTTAAACGCTTCCGGTTCACGGATCGCGATGTCGGAAAGAACCTTGCGGTCGACTTCAATGCCGGCCTTGTTCAGACCATTCATGAAGACCGAATAGGTCATGCCGTGCTCACGGGCACCGGCATTGATCCGCTGGATCCACAGCGCGCGGAAACTCCGCTTCTTCGCGCGGCGATCGCGGTAAGCGTACTGACCAGCCTTCTCCACGGCCTGAACGGCAGTGCGGAACTGTTTACGGCGTGCGCCATAATAGCCCTTGGCTTTTTTGATGACTTTCTTGTGGCGCGCCTGGGTCGACGGTCCTGAAGTAACGCGAGACATATCGTTGTGCTCCTAGCTCGACTGCCAGCGGCCTTAAAGGCCGTTCGGGATGTATTTTTTGACGATGCGTGCGTCCTGAGCAGACAAGGTCGTCTGACCGCGCTTATTGCGGATCTGCTTGGGGGTACGCTTGATCATGCCGTGACGCTTGCCCGTCTGACCGGCTTTGACCTTGCCCGTGGCGGTGAGCTTGAAGCGCTTCTTGGCGCCGCTCTTGGTCTTCATCTTCGACATTTTCATCTCCTTTGGCGACACCGGAAAAGCCGGGTCTGAAGTGTTAGCAGCGTGCGGGCATGTCGATCGGGCCCGTTACGCTATTTCACGAAAGAGCGGGGGTTATACGGAATATCTTGTGGAATGCAAGCGCTGTGCGGAGTCCCGGCTTACTCGGCAGGCGCAGTATCACCGCCGTGTTCGTGGCAGGACCGACGACGCGCTCGCCAGTTTGCCAGATGCGCGTAGAGCAGGATGGAGACACCAATCAAGGTCAGGCCGATTTCAGCAAGCTCGCCAAAGATATGGGTCGCACCGGCGATCATGAAACCGAGACCGAGAATACCAAGATACCAGAGACGCAGCCCGCCGCCCGTACGCTTCACCCCCCACCGCAGACCGATCAACGCGACCGGGGTTGCCAGCAGCAACAGCGGGAGATGCCAGGCTTCGGTATGCCCGAAAATATCGGACATGCCGGGCAGAAGGAGTGGCGCGATGACAGCGGTGATCGGCAGAATAAGACATTGGGCCGCGCAGACCAGGGAAATGGTGATCCCGGCCGCGTCGAGACGATCAGCTGTCTTGTTCGGGTTTCCAGTCACAGACATGGGTGCACTCCAGGTTGGACAGAGCGATATAGTATAACATTTTGCCTCTGCCAAGCACCAAGCCTGTCTGAAACAGGCCGCTGAAACGAATTTCGGGCGGCACGATGGTCACGCCCCGCCCGAATTAGTCAGCAATTTCAATCCGGCTCTAGAAGTCTTCGCCAGCGAAATCCATCTCTGAGATTTCAAGGCGAGCTTCTGCAGCCTCGCCGTCCCAATAGGTCCCAACCCAGATGTCGTACACGCCACTTTGAGGGCTCTCGAACATCACGCCCGGATTCAGGCCCACCTGATCGTCATTACAAGCCCATTCACCATCAGGCGTATTGATGATGATGGTCGTATCCGCATCAGATTCGGCGGAGATGAAGAGCGGCATATCGCCTGCGTTAAAGTCGAGCTCAAAATCCGGCGCGGCCGTCACATAGCCCCAACACATGCTATCCGCCGAATATTCTGCGGCGAGATCACCACCGGCGAGGATGTCGATCACATAGGGATCGGGCAGGAAGCCGGCATCAAGGGTGGCTTCGCCATAATTACTGTCGAGCGAGGGATCGAGCGCTTCGACATTGCCAAGCTCATTCCCGAAGCCCACTTCAGAAATGTGGAGCGTGGCCGGGATGGGTTCAATGTCCGAATAGGTTCCAACCCAGATATTGTAGAGACCGCTTTGCGGGGCGTCGAAACGAATACCCGGATTGAGATCACCCGCGCCGTCATCATCGCACCACCAGGATCCATCCGGTGCATTGACAGCCATTGTTGCATCGCCTTGAGCGACTGCGGAGAGGTAAAGATCGAAATCACCGGCCTCGTAGACGAGGTTGTAATCCGGCGCTTCAGTCGCATAACCGCGACAATAATCGCCGACAGCCTCATACACATCCTGATCACCACCGGCCAGCATATCAACGCTGTGCGGATCCGGTTCGAACCCGGCGCGCAACTCAACGCCACCATAATTCGGCGTCAGCTGGTAATCGAGATTGGCCGGACCATCGGTGTCCCCGAGATATCCGAGCTCGGAGATATAAAGCTGGCCCTGGATGATCGGCCCGTTGGAATAACGTCCTCCCCAGATGGCATACTCGCCGGACTGCGGCGCACGAATGCGCAAGCCGGGATTGAGATTGCCCGCCGTATCATCATCGCAATACCAGTCGCCATTCGGCCCCTGGACCAGCAGCGTCGTATCTGCCTCTGCTTCGAGTGAGACAAACAGGTCCGCGTCATCGCCGGCACGATAGTCGAGTATCACGCCTGGAGCTTCGGAGACCTGGCCCCAGCAAAAATCATCCTGGACTGTCCGTGAAACATTCACCTGACCACCGACGGGGACCGTTGTGATGTCCGGATCACCGGCGAAACCGGAGCGCAGAGCGACGCGACCTGATTGCGGGCGCATATTGCGATTGGGTGCGCGCGAAAAGCGATTATCGTCAAAAAAGCGCGTTTCAGAGATATGCAATTGACCGGGCTGATAGCCAGACCCGAACCCGTAGGACCCCACCCAGATATCATACTCGCCGCTCTCTGGTGCGTCGAATACGACACCAGGGTTCACACCTTCGCCGCCATCATCATTACAATGCCAGCTGCCATCCGGTGCGCGAATGATCAGCACGCCGTCCATATCGCTCGCTGCAGAGACATAAAGCGCTTCATCGCCCGCCGCATAGACCAGCGAGTGGGTCGGCTGGTGCGTGATATAGCCATAGCAATCATAGGACAGGACTGACGCGTCAATCGCACCTCCTGCCTGGATATCAATCGAAACCGGACCAGCGCCAAAACCGGAGCGCAGGTTGGACGGGCCGGTATCGGGATAGGCCGGCGGCGCATTCCAGTCCTGGGCATGGCCAGCACTGACCATCCCCAGCGCGATTATGGATGCACAGGCGAAATAAATAGGCTTCATCTCTAACTCCCCCAATTGTCCGGACGTTAACGGTCCAGCTCGGAAATTTTCAGTCGCGCAGGGCCCTGGGCATCGGGCGACAAGCTGCCGACCCAGATATCGTAAAGCCCGCTGCTCGGCGCACTCAGACGGATCTCGGGGTTCACCCCCGGCCCGCTATCATCATCACAGATCCAGTCTCCCTCCGGCGTATAGATGACGAGCGTGGTATCAATCCCGGCCTGAGCGGACAGGATTAATGGCAGGGACCCTGAATTGTAATAGAGGTCGAAATCCGGCGCGTCAGCGATGAAACCGAGGCAATTTCCGCCCAATTGTCGGGCGGCGTCGATCGGACCGCCGGCGACCAGATCAATGGTGAAGGGGTCCGGTGTAAAGCCGGCGGATAATGAGACCTCGCCGAATGTCGGCATCGCAGACGGCGTCTGCGCATTGGCGTCGCTCATATAGAGCCCGGCCGCAATAGCGGCGGACCCCGTGACTGCTGCCAGTACCGGAATCACGATTGATTTCATCAATCCCCCCTGTTGTCTTGGATCAGACCACGCATCGCTTGTCAGCGCAATGAAACACTTTGTCATATCACGACGCTCGCATACCGAGATTGAATTGAAGCTGAACCAGCCCTCCCCCTCCTCGTCGATCCGGCGCCATGTTTTGGCCGTTTTCGATGCTCAATTCGATGAAAATGGCATAGAAAAGGGCCACTCCAAAGAGCGGCCCTCTTGCTTGCCCGGGTCTGCGCAGACTAGCGCGGAGCCATCACCATGACCATCATGCGGCCTTCCAGCTTGGGCTCGAACTCGACCTTGGCTGATTCGGCAAAGTCCTCTTTGACCCGGTTCATGATCTCCATTCCGCGATCCTGGTGCGCCATCTCGCGCCCACGGAATCGAAGGGTGATCTTCACCTTGTCGCCAGCTTCGAAAAAGCGTGTCATGGCCTTGGTTTTCACCTGGTAGTCATGAACATCGATATTCGGACGCATCTTGATCTCTTTGATCTCGACGGTCTTCTGCTTCTTCTTCGCTTCGGCTTTTTTCTTCTGTTCCTGATATTTCAGCTTGCCGTAATCGACGATCTTACAGACGGGCGGGTCGGCATTCGGGGAGACTTCGACAAGGTCCAGGCCGGCTTCCTCTGCTGCTTCAAGCGCAGCATCGGTCGGCATAATTCCCTGCTTTTCACCATTTTCGTCGATCAGGAGCACCCGCGGTACGCGGATATCCCGGTTTATGCGTGGCCCTTCTTTCTTGGGCGGGGTCGCAACTTGCGGTCTACGGGCTATGGCCTTCTCTCCTTTGTGGCCGGCAAACTAAGGCGATTAATCCTCTCACTGCACGTTTGGATCAAGGCCTAATGGCCGAAAACTACGCACCAGATGTGATCGGAGGCGGGCACTATGGTTATTTAAACACATATAGCAAGGGGTGCTGTCGGTTCATGCCGCGACAACGCGCTCTTCAAAGCCGCCGGCAAAGCGCATGGCCTGCATCGCTTCGGCGGGCGTGACTTGGGCGATTGTGGGCGCGTGCATCAAAATCACCGGCGCATTTCCGCGCGGAGCAATCATCGCCGGGCTCTCAACATTGCAGTAGAGCGCAAGGGCCGGCGCGCCGGAGGCCGCCAGCACATGGAGCAGAGGCGTATCCTCGCCAAAGACAAACCGCGTGCGTCGCCCCAGGCCAGCAAGTTGAGGCAATTTGGCCTTACCAGTGATATCTCGAGCGCCTGGCGTCACATGCGATACATAGCGCCCGATCTCGCGCGTGTCCGGACCGCCAACAAGCGCAGGGGTGATCCCGGCCTGGAGAAGCTCGTGGGCCAGCGCAGCCCATTTCTCCTTGGGCCAGCGCAGTGCCGGCTTCACGCCCTCGCCAGCCGGTGCCAAGAGTGCAAAGGGACCGTTCAAGCCGAAATATTCCGGATCGAGCATGCGCGATTTCTTGGCCAGGAAATCAACCCAGGAGGCGTCCGGCGCCGGGGCTTCACCCAGCGCGTATTCGGCGGGGCCCATTCCCAGTGCCGCATTCAGCCGCCCTGCCACGTCATCAACCGGATGGCGCCCGGATTTCGGGTCGGCGGCAACATCAACCCATTCACATTTTGAGAAACGGAAGAGCTTCTTGAGCTTGCGGGCGTCACCATCGCCAACGAAATCATAGACGCGAACCGGACGTGCCGCTTTGAGCCGCTTATCCCGCATCGCAACCATCGGCCGGGCGTCCGGCAGGGCATCAATCTCGATCGCATTGAAGAATGGACAGTGTTTGAGAAGGCTCTCGAAATCAGGCTTGGTCAGAAGAACAATCCGGTCGCGTTTATGCACATTGCGCAGCTGTTCTGCCGGTCCCAGCATCCGGACGGTCGAGGTCAGATCACCCCAGTGCAGAAGATAGATGATATCGCGTTGCGGTTCGTTCATGGCCGAGAGTTTAAGACTTCATCGTAAACACGCAATGTAGAAGCTTGCAGTTGGGACGTGGAAAACTGCCCGCGAACATGGGCCAGCGCGGAATCCCCCATGGCCTTCAAGGACTGAGCGTCCTGTGTCAGCGCTTCAGAAATCGCCGAAGCGAGGGCGGCCACATCTCCGGGATTGACCCGCCAACCCGTCTTGCCGTGAACAACAACTTCGCGCGCGCCGCCATGATCGCAGGCAATGACCGGTACGCGCATCGCCCCGGCCTCCGCAGCCGTCCGACCGAACGCTTCGGGTTCGACAGAGGGGGTGAGCACAAGTCTACTCATCGCCAGAGCTGCCGGCATGTCCGCACAATGACCGACAATGCGCACATCATCGCCGAGGTCTTCTGTAGCGATAATGCCCTCCAGCTCAGTCAGATAGCTGTCACGGCCCTGTGCGTCCCCAGCCAATACAAGTCGCGGCAGGTCTAGTCCTTGCCGCTTCACACGGGCATAGGCACGAAGGGCCTCGCGTTGCCCTTTCCAGGCAGTCAGCCGCGCCGGCAAGAGGATGATCGGTTGAGTCGGGTCCAGCTCCCAGGCCTCGGCCAAGGCCTGACAGCGCGCAGACCAGTCAAGCAAAGGGTCGAACCGATCCAGATCGACACCGCGCGGAATGACCCGGATCAGAGCCTCATCAAGGCCATGTTCAGCAATGATATGATCCTTGATAAAATTGGAATTGGCGATGACAAGCTCGCCCCTCGCCATGAAGGAGTTATACCAGCGTTTCAGACGTGAACGTGCGTTGTAAGTGCCGTGATAGGTCGTGACAAAGTGGCATTTCATAAGATCGCAGGCGCGTTTGGCACTCAGGGCCGGCGCCCGTGAGCGCACATGGACAATATCAATCTTCAAGTCTCGGATAAGCCGTGCAAGCCGCCCGCCATTCTGCCACATTGTCCAAGGGTTCTTGCTGGCCACAGGCAGGCGCAACAACTCTCCCCCCAGCGCCGCGAGCTCCCCCTCAAGACGGCCGCCCTCGCTCGCCACATAGGCTCTCCCGCCTTTCGCGATGATCGCCTCGGCGACCTCAAGTGTGGTGCGCTCCGCACCGCCGGCATCCAGCTGGGGAATGACTTGGAGAATTCTCATGACCCTTAACATGGCTGGTATTGATCACAGGGTCCCGCTTCTTCCACAGCGCGGCGCGACTGACAATTACCCACAGCTAAGATCGCAGCGGATATGGACCAGCCCGAACCACCTCGATAGGTTGCGCGACCGCCTTCCGGAGCCAAAATGCGCACCAGCCTCGCCCTCGCTATAGCCATCATTTTTCTGCCCAACGCCGCACTCGCACAATCGAATGCGCAGCAAGCAGAAAGCGTGCGCTACCAGGCCTGTCTCGAACGCAGCCAGTCCGAACCTAATGAAAGTCTGGAGGATGCCCTCGCCTGGCTTTATGCCGGCGGCGGCTGGCCCGCTGCTCACTGTCATGCCCGAAGCTTGGTGGCGCTCGGTGATATCCGAACAGGGGCCAGCATGCTGGAGGCATTGGCCAGCCGTCAGCATGCCGGCATGTTGGCACACGAGCGCCTCGATCTGTGGACGGAGGCTGGTGAAGCCTGGCTGAGCGCGAACATGTTTTCTGATGCGGAGGCTGCTTTCAATGTCGCGCTGATCGTGGATGATCGCGCGCTGGCTGCACGGGCGGGCCGGGCCGGAGCCCGCATCGCGCTGGGTGAATGGAATGACGCCCTCGCGGATACGCAAGCGCTGATCGAGCAAAGACCGCGCATGGCGCAGGCCTGGCGGCTGAATGCTCAAGTCCAGTTGGGATTAGAGAATCTCTCAGCAGCCCGCTCAGCCATTCTTCGGGCCGTGCACCTTGAGCCCGACAATATCGACGGTCTTGTTCTGCGCGGACAGATCAATGAGGCTGTGCGGCTGACAGCGAGCTTCTAGCCCGCCTCGGCAAAATCCTCATCGCCAAAATCCGGATTGCAGACGATCACCTGATTACGACCGGATTGCTTGGCGAAGTAAAGCGCCTCATCGGCCGCCTGGAGAATGGATTCCGGATTGTCCTGCCCAAGGATTTCGCACACATTTGAGACACCGAAACTGGCGGTCACATTGAGCTTTTCACCACCCGGCAATTCCATTGTCCGCTGCTCCATAGCGGCCCGGATCGCCTCGGCAATCTCGCTGGCATCAACCAGGTCCGTCTCGTAAAGCAGGACGGCAAACTCCTCGCCGCCAAGCCGCCCGAGCATGTCTCGCGGACGCAGGCAGGATTGTACGGTTTTGACGGTATCGATCAGGACGCGATCACCTGCCGCATGACCATAGTTATCGTTGACCTTCTTGAAATGATCGAGATCCATCATGATCACTGCGGTCTCAACACCGTGGCGCGATGAACGGTCCACCTGCATTTCCAGATACTGCATGAAGGCCCGCCGGTTCGAACAGCCGGTCAGGGAATCTGTTTCGGCCATCTGACGGAATTGTTTCTGCATACGAACCAGTCGCGATGCTGCGCGAAGGCGCGCTCTCAGCTCGGTCATATTGACAGGTTTGCGGATAAAGTCGTCGGCGCCCGCATCGAGAGATTCCTCGAGTCGCCTTTCCTCGCCAGATGCCGTCACCACAATCGTGTAGGTCGACTCTGTGTCGGGATTGCCCTTGAGGGACCAACACGCCTCCAAGCCGTTGACCTCGCCGACCTCGATCCCGGTCAGGAAAATATCGACTGGCATCATATTCATTATGCTGAGTGCCTCAGTGGCATCAGTTGCGGTCTGGACAGCGTATCCAGCTTCACTGACGGCATTTGAGAGGATGCGAAGCTGGACCTGGCTGCTTTCGCAGATCATGACGGTCATGGGAGCAGAAAATGCGTCCGTATCAATCATGGAACCCGGCATGCTCATTCGTCCTCAGCGCTTTTGCATCACGCTGATCGCCGCATGATGCCTCACTCTCGGTAACCCTAAGCGAAGAGGCTTTTGAAAAGGATAACGCGACAGCACGGCGCAATAAAATCGTCAGCGCTCCGCCCATTCACGGCGGACATCCTCT
Source organism: Maricaulis sp. (assembly GCA_042095695.1). GTDB lineage: Bacteria > Pseudomonadota > Alphaproteobacteria > Caulobacterales > Maricaulaceae > Maricaulis. The sequence goes on from JBELMP010000025.1 coordinate 16,363, forward strand.
TGCGCTTCCCGAGCCAGACGCAGAGGTCGCTCCTGGTCGAAGCGCGCTCGATCGAGCTGTTTCAACGCCCAGACAGCAGCCCCGCGAACCTGCGCGTCCTCATCATCGAGGCAGGGCCATAATGCCTCGACCAAGAGGGGCTCCCTAGAATTGCCAATAGCAATGAGAACATTGCGGACAAAGCGGCCGCGACCGATGCGTTTGACCGGCGAAGCCGTAAAGACCTCGCGGAACCCGGCATCATCAAGCCCTACAAGATCGGCTAGCAGGGGACCCTTCAACTCCGGTCGTGGATGGAAGGCCATGTCCTCACTGACCCGCGCGAACTTGTTCCACGGACAGACTGCCAGGCAATCATCACAGCCATAGATCCGATTGCCCATGGGCTTGCGAAACACCTCGGGTATCGGCCCCTTGTGCTCGATCGTCAGATAGGAGATGCAGCGGCGGGCATCCAACTGATAAGGCGCGGGAAAAGCGTCGGTTGGACAGATATCCAGACAAGCCGTGCAGGACCCGCAATGATCATCCTCCGGCGGATCGGCTGCCAGCTCGGCTGTGGTCAGCATAACGCCGAGGAAGAGCCAGGAGCCATGATCACGGCTGACCAGATTGGTATGCTTGCCCTGCCAGCCCAGACCGGCCTTGGCCGCAAGCGGCTTCTCCATCAGTGGCGCTGTATCGACGAAGACTTTCACCTCTTCACCCGTCTGCATTGCAAATTCGCGGGCAAAACGCTTGAGGCGTTTCTTGATCAGGTCGTGATAGTCACTGTTCTGGGCGTAAACGGAAATGGCCGCCTCATCCCTGCGCTCAAGAGCAAGAAGCGGGTCGTGCTCGGGACCATAATTGAGACCGACCACCACTGCGGACTTCGCATCTGGCCACATATGGGTGGGGTGTTTGCGGCGTTCCAGCGTTTCCGCCATCCAGCTCATCGTGCCGTGATGCTCTTTGGCGACAAAATCGGCTAGGCGCTCCGCCGCCTGCCAGGCTTCATCCGCCCTGCAGATGCGAGCACCGCTGAAACCGATTTCAAGCGCCAGAGATTTGAGCGAAGCGGGGGTCATGCAAGCCCCTAAAAGTCCAAGTCTGCATAATGCGAAGCGGGATTGATGCCCGGCAATTTATCTTCGAGCAGTCCGCGGAAAGCCGGCCGGCATTTTACGCGCTGATACCAGTGTTTCACGCTTTCAAAATCATCCCAGGGAAGTTCGCCAAGATAGTCGAGGCATGACAAGTGAGCCGCAGCGGCAATATCCGCCAGCGTGTAGCGGGGCCCGGCAAGGCCATCTCGCTTGTCGAGTAGCCAGGCCATGTGATCGAGATGCCAACGAAGGTGCTCACGTCCTTCACGCATGGCCTGCGGATCCGGAGCTCCCAGCCCTTGCACCGGTTTTTCCAGCTTTTCATGAAGCAGGTAGGCGTTCACTTCGCCATTAAAACTCTTATCGAACCAGTCGACAAGCCGACGCGCTTCTGCGCGTTCGGCGGGACCGCCCGGCAGGAGGCAGGGACTGGGCGTGGTTTCCTCCAGATACTCGGCGATCGCCCGGACCTCGACGATCACCCGCCTCGTCCCACCTGACTCATCTTCCAGCACCGGGGTCATGCCGGCGGGATTGAGGGCGAGCAATCCTTCCGGACGCTCCCAGGGGGAGACCGCCTGCAATTTGTAGCGGACCGATTTCTCGTCGAGGATCAGCCGGATCTGCCGAGAGAACGGATCAAGCGGCCAGTGATGAAGCACACGCATCGGGAATGGCTAGCAGAGTTTCGAGGTGAAATCAGCTGGCTCTGTCCAGCTAGGCCATATCCTCGTCACCCCCGAAGAATTGGCTGCCATGAGGTTCAGCAGCACCGTGTGGATCGGCATGGATGATGATATCCGCCGCCGGATACTCTTCGAGCAGGCGTTTTTCACAATCCACCAGAATGACATGAGCATCGCGCAAGGCCAGGTCGGGAGGCAGAGCCAGATGAAACTGGATATGGATAAGGGGCCCGGAAGCCCGCGTCCTTAAATCGTGGACATCGATGATACGTGGATCAGCTTCGACGATCGTACGGATTCGTTCCCGCTCCGTTTCCGGCAATTCCCGGTCCATCAGCTGGTCAGCAGCATTGCGGGCAACTTCCCAGGCCGTCCAGCCCAGCCAGGCCGCAACCAACAGCGCCGCCAGCCCATCCAGCCAACCCATTCCGAAAAAGACAGAGCCGGCTATGCCAGTGATGACCGCGCCATTGCCCGCAAGGTCGGAATAATAGTGCGCGCGATCCCCCTCGATCGCGACCGACCCGGTTTGCTCCACCGCTCGACTCTGAACCAGGATCAGCCCAAGGGTCAGCACAATGGATAGTCCCATTACGGCCAACGCCCAGCCACCAGCGCCGATTTCGACCGGATTCAGGAGATGCTGGATGCCCTCGCGCAGCAACAAGGCAGCAGACACGGCGACCAGGATCGCCTGCAGTATACTCGCAAAGGCCTCCGCCTTGCCGTGACCAAAACGGTGATCAGCATCCGCGGGCTCGGCAGCATAGCGGACAGCGAAGTAGACTGTCAGTGACGCGGTGAGATCCAGGAAACTGTCGGCAAGAGAAGCCAGCAAAGCGACCGAACCGGACATCCACCAGGCAAATGCCTTGGCCAGGACCAGAATTGCCGCAACAGCGACCGAGGCGCGTGTCGCGCCAGAGGTAATCGCCTTGGCTTTCTCCGGTGCGAGCCGTCCAGGCCCGCCACCGAGTGACGCGATATCATGCGGCATTCACCCTTCCTTTGCTTGCGGCAGAAGCTGGCATTTCGATTTCAATCCGCCATATTCGCCGCTCAAAATCCAGTTCTCTTGCAGATGTAAACTGGTCATTCCGGACAAAACCCGATTGGATCACCCTAATCTTAAGCGTGATGCACACATGACCCTAATTCACCTAGTCGTTCTGGCCCTGGTCCAAGGCATAACCGAATTCCTTCCGATCTCCTCATCGGCGCACTTGATCCTGGCGCCGGAGGTAATGGGCGCTGCGGATCAGGGGCCGCTGATCGATGTCATGGCACATGCAGGCTCATTGATTGCCGTTCTGGTTTATTTCAGGCGCGATATTCGCGATGTTGTCATCGGGAAATTTGCTCTCCTGCGCGGACAGATTACGCCCGGCGGCCGACTGGCGCTGCTTGTCGCGGTCTCGCTTCCGCCGGTTATCGTGTTTGCCGGCGGTCTTTATCTCAGCGGTCTGGTTGATGTGCTCCGCTCGCCCTGGGTGATTGCGGTCGCCACTCTGGTCTTTGCGCTTCCACTCTGGCTGGCCGATCAATATGGCCCCCAGACGAAAACCGTGGAAACGATGAGGTTCCGCGATGCCGCCCTTATCGGCGTCGCCCAGCTTTTCGCACTCATTCCAGGCGCATCTCGCTCGGGTGTCACCATGACAGCAGGGCGGGCTCTGGGGCTGACCCGGCCGGAGTGCGCACGCTTTTCCATGCTGATGGCGATACCCGTTATCGCCGCCTTCGGTCTGATTTCAGCCATCGAACTGGCCGGGAGCGAAAGTGCGGATATTGGCCTGCAAGCCGGGCTGATTGTTGCGGGCCTGTCGTTTCTGGCCGCCTGGGCGGCAATAGCCCTGCTGATGCGGCTGGTCGACCGCACTGGCTTCATGCCCTTTGTCATTTACCGACTGGCCCTGGGTGCCGGGCTGCTCGTCTGGTTGACGATCTAGGCTTCTTTTTCGTGGAACTGGCCGTGGCGGCGATAGCGCACCAGATAGCCGGGCACCACTGATTCAACCGTCTCTGGCGTGATGCCCAGATCTGCCAGACCCTTTGCGCCGTCCGTAACGACATTGTCCTGCTGCAGCTGGGTCAGCTGATCGCGGGTCAAAAGCGGCTGAACAAAGGGCAGGATAGCTGCCAATTCGAACACGGTCGCCATGACAGTGCCAATCGCGAAGGGCAGCGGTATCAGGAATCGCGGGCGATCCGTCTCCTTCAGGATGAACTCCATCAGCGCCTTGAAACTGTAGACGCCTGGTCCGCCAAGCTCATAGATCTCACTGCGCGCATCTTCTGTCTCGATGACCTTGAGGACTGCTTCAGCGACATCACCGGCAAAGACCGGCTGGAAACGCGATTGCCCACCGCCGAAAAGCGGCAGGGCGGGGGCGAAGCGTGCCATGGATCCGAACATGTTGAAGAAGCCATCATCGGTCCCGAAGACGATGGAAGGACGAAGAATGGTGGCGGTCGGAATGGCAGCCATAACCGCGGCCTCGCCAGCCGCTTTAGACTGCGCGTAGCGAGACGGGCTGTCCGCAGAGGCACCAATAGCGGAGACTTGCACCATGCGCTCAATGCCGGCGGCTGACGCAAGCTCGGCAATCGCCTTGGCGCCCTGGGCATGGAGGCCGGAGAAGGTCTGGCGACCACTTTCCGACAGGACACCGACAAGGTTTACAACACCGCTGGCACCGTCAAGCGCGCGCTCGACAGAAGACGGCACGCGTATATTCGCCTGTACCAGCTGAACCTGACCAACGACACCCATGACGCGAAGGTCCTGGGCCAGATGCGGACGCCGCGTCGCGACGCGAACGCGATAGCCGGACTTGGCGAGGGCACGGACGACATGCCGCCCCAAAAAGCCTGAACCGCCAAAAACTGTGATGATTTCGTCGCGTAACATGGGCGAATCCCCTGGAAGGTCAGCCGGGAAGATTGGTGTTTCTTGCGGTAGACCAAAAAATGCGCCGTCTGTCCATGCGACAATGCTCCTAGCTACGCCCCAAGCAATATCAGATTGACTGCGGCATCAGCGTTGACAGTCCGTCGCCGCTTCTTTAGGAACCGCGCTCCTGACACCTGCCCAGGTGGCGGAATTGGTAGACGCGCTAGCTTCAG
>JBELMP010000026.1:0-21136 GCA_042095695.1 Maricaulis sp.
AACGCTTGCGACTGCTCTCATAAATCGGCCGCTCGGCCTGCGGACCAATCTGGCGAACTCCGGACGGCCCTTCAATCATCACCTCGCGAACATCTGCAAAGGTCGATCCCACCAGGGCAAGCCGGGCATTCGGCGAGCGCGCCAGCTCCCGCACCCATTCCGCGCCGGCCCGCGTCTTGCCGGCGCCCCGACCGCCGAGAAACAGCCAGATCAGCCAATCCCCCTCCGGCGGGAGTTGGCGCTGGTCTGACCAGAACTGGAAATCATGGTTGAGTTTGTATGCCCGCTCGATGCTCTGTTGGAGCGCCCAGGCTCTTTTGACCTCCCTCGGGACTGAGGCGATCAATTGCCTCGAACAGTTCAAGGCGGGGGTCGGGCAGGTCTCCCAACTCCCACTTATCCGCATCTTGCGGCTGGTCTTTGTCATGCATGATCAATCCTAATTCCTTGGCGGCTTTCAGCGCCTGGGTGATGGAATGGGCTCGGCGCCCGGCCTCTGAGGTGTCCCCGCGTTCAAAATCCGAGCCGACCAGAGCCATCTGGCGCAGGAGGGCCACGCGCAGACGTTTGCCCACAACAGCCGGGTCGATGGCCTTGAGTGCGCGCAAGCGATCGCGGACATAACGCTCGGTCAGTTGGAGTTCCGCGGCCAGCGCGCGCGGGGACTTGCCACGCATGTGCGCGACAAAAATGCGCGCCCAATCGGCCTGGTCGAGCTGGCTATAGCCGGGCTTCGGCCCCGGCCTGGTGCCATTGATCGGTTCGGGACTGTCGGGCATGCCCTTTTATAGCCCGCCGCTGTCCGCGCCGGATTGAATGATGCGTGTTTTCGTCAAGGCGCTGATGGAAAGGATGGATTATCCCGCGTCGGCGGGGATGCACGGGGGATTATCCCCGCTTCGTCCGGCCGCGCGGTCGAACACGCTCTGCATAACGGCACGCCGCTAATCCTCGCCGGGCCATTCCACAATATGCTGATCCCAGCTCTCGCCATCATGCTCGGTTTCGCACAGGACCTGGTCTTGCACTGACATGCCGGCCTTGTGCACGCTCATCGGATCGCCCGAGACAAGCGGATGCCAATCATGAAGCGGCTTGCCTTCAGCGATCAGGCGATAGGCGCAGGTCTTCGGGATCCAGGGCAAGCTGCGCACATTCTTGCTGGTGAGGACAACACAATCAGGAACGGTGGCGTGGCGATTCTCATAATCGCGACAGCGACAGGTTGAACCATCAAAGAGTTTGCAGCTGATATCGGTGTCCAGCAGCAGTCCCGTATCCTCGTCCTCGAGCTTGACCAGACAGCATTTTCCGCAGCCATCACAAAGAGATTCCCACTCTTCGCGGTTCATCTCCTCCAGAGATTTCATCTTCCAGAAAGGCTCAGACATCACAGTTCGCCCGATTTTGGCCGTTTTCGCAGGGCCTTAGACATGACGGCCAGATGTGGGGACATATAGCATGACCATGGAGCCGTATCGCGCGGATCACATGATGGAAAGACAGCGGCGCGAACGCCGCAACCGCTTCATTGTCGGCGGGCTGGCGGGGCTTATCCTTTTGACAAGCGTGCTCTCGGTCTGGTCCTTCTGGCACTGGGCATTTCATGACCTTCCTCAAGCACCTGAAAGTGCATCAGAACTTTGGATCACGCGGCGCGAACCCTCGGTCACGCTACAAGACCGGAATGGCGAGATTCTTGCGGTTCGCGGCCCTCTCTATGCGCGCGCGGTCGGGCTGGACGAATTGCCCGAGCATGTGCCGCAAGCCTTTCTTGCGATCGAGGACCGGCGGTTCTACGAGCATGACGGGGTCGATCAGCGCGGCGTGCTGCGCGCGCTCTGGGTGAATTTCCGGGCGGGTCGCTCGGTTCAGGGCGGCTCCACCATCACCATGCAATTGGTGAAGAATCTGATCCTGACCCCGGACCGTCTGCTCCGGCGCAAGCTCCAGGAAATGCGCCTGGCCCTCGCGCTTGAGGAAAACCTGACCAAGACGGAGATCCTCGAACTCTATCTCAACCGTATTTATCTCGGTGCCCGCGCCTTTGGTGTGGAAGCCGCCGCTCAGCGCTATTTCTCCAAATCGGCGACCGAGCTGAGCCTGGCCGAGGCCGCCCTCCTCGCCGCCCTGCCCAAAGCGCCCAGCCGGCTCGATCCGACCGTCAATCTGGACGCTGCCCAGGCACGCGCAGCCCAGGTTCTCGCCGCCATGCTCGATGCCGGCTTTATCGACCAGGCCGCCCATGATCAGGCCCTGGCCAATCCGGCGATCCCCGCCCCGCCAGCCCTTGACCCTCAGGCTGGTGTCACCTGGGGCTATGTCTTTGACTACGCAGTAGCAGAAGCGGAACGCCTGCTGCTGGGCGAGGCGATTCCCGACCTGGTCATCCGGACCACGATCGACCCCGAACTGACCCTGGCGGCACGCGATCATGCCGTCGCAGCACTGGCACGCGAGGGCGATCAACTCGGCGCCAGCCAGGCCGCTGTCGTCCTGCTCGCGCCGGACGGGGCCGTGCGCGCCTTTCATGGCGGCGGCGACTATCTGGAAACCCAGTTCAACCGTGCCATCCAGGCCCAGCGCCAACCCGGTTCCGCCTTCAAGCCCATCGTCTTCGCAGCCGCCCTGGAAGCAGGGTATGATCCCTCCAGCGCGGTCTGGGACGAACCGATCGACCTAGAAGGCTGGACCCCGGAGAATTTCTCAGGAAATTATCGGGGCCTGGTGACCCTGCAGGACGCGCTCAAACGTTCAATCAACACGGTCGCCGCCCAGATCGGCGATGAAATCGGGGTCGAGCGTATTGTCGAGATGGGGCAGCGCCTGGGCATCAGCTCGCCCTTGCCGGCCCTGCCTTCAATCGCCCTTGGCGCAGCGGAAACCAACCTCCTCGAGCTCACTGCCGCCTATTCCGTCTTCGCCCGGGACGGCCAGCGCCATACCCCGTATTTCATTACCCAACTCGCCAATTCACGCGGCGACATCCTCTATAGCCACACCGATGAGACGCCCCTGCAGGCGCTGTCACCGGAAACTGCCCAGGCCATGTCGACCATGCTGCAGGACGTGGTCCTCACTGGCACCGGTCGCCGGGCTGCGCTGGACGACCGCGCCTCCGCCGGCAAGACAGGGACCAGCCAGTCATTCCGGGATGCCTGGTATGTCGGCTACACCCAGGATTACACGGCCGGTGTCTGGGTCGGAAATGATGATGATAGTCCGATGGAAAACGTTACGGGCGGTGGCTTGCCCGCCGCGATCTGGCGGGATGTCATGACCGCGGCCCATGCCGGTCTGGAGGTCCAGTCGCTCAGCGCCACTGCGCCGCGCAGCCGGTCCGAACGCGAGGATAGACTGGCCGCCTATTATTCGGACTTGTCCGCGGCATTCTCATCATTGCTGTCGGATTCAGGGGCCGGCGAAGAGCGCTGAACCAGCTGGGCGAGCGCCCGCACATCCTGACGCAATTCCATGATTTCACGATGCAATTCAGCGCGATCGGCCTGCGCCTCCTCATCCCGCGCATCCTCATCGTCGAAATGCTTCGCCTGCAGGCTGTCGACAATGATGGCGATGAACAGGTTCAGAACGGCAAAACTCGTCAGTACAATGAATACGAGGAAAAACGCCCAGGCCCAGGGATGGTGTTCGCGCACCGGGCTTTGCACCTCGGTCGCCCAGCCCTCCAGCGTCATCACCTGGAAGAGGGTGATGGCACTTTCACCCAAGGACCCGAAAAGCGCGGGGTTTGTGGCACCAAAGAGTTTCACGGCCATGACCGATGACACGTAGAAAATCAGTGCGAGAACCGCGAATATTGCTCCCATGCCCGGGATCGCCCGAAGCAGGGCCTCGACCACCTGTCGCATCTCCGGCATGACCGAAAACAGGCGGAAAGCCCGCAAAATCCGCAAGGCCCGCAGGACGCTGAAACCACCGGCATCGGGTAGGACGGAGACGGCGATGACGATCAGGTCGAACCAGTTCCAGCCGGAATAGAAGAAGCGATGGCGGTAGGCGATCAACTTCAGCAAGATCTCGAAAACAAAGACAGAAACGACAATCTTGTCGACCAGCGGCATGATGGTCGTGAACCACATCCCCTCATAGGGATAGGTCTCCAGCCCCAGAGTGATTGCGTTGAGGATAATCAGTCCGAGGATGAAGTTTCGAAAGCCGGAGCTCTCGATGAAGGCGATCAGTTGCGCGGTGATCCCGTTTTTCGACTGCGTCATGACAATCCCCTGAACACTCTGCTCTGCCTATCCCCGGCTTGTTAGAAGTTCAATATAGATTTGAAGACTTTGTTAGTCCGTGCGGTGGAAAATCGCGCCTATGAGAGCGTTCTTGTCCCTCCTCATCCTGACCGGGCTTATCCTGTCAGAGGCTGAAGCAGATGACTATCATGCCGGCTTTGACCGACGCGGATCCATCTATGACCGGATCGAACTGGACGGCGCGACATCAGCGGCCTGCGCAGCGCTTTGTGCGGCAGATCCGCAATGCCAGTCCTGGACGCTGAGCCTGCCAGGACTGGAGAGCGCCTATGCGCAGTGCGCTTTGCTTTTGTCGGCGCCTACGCCGCAACGCCGGCCGGGCTATACGACCGGGCTTTCGCCGAACTTGCGGGACCGGATCGATGCGGCCAGTGAAAGACCGCTCAGCCCGCGTGAGATCGAAGCCCTGGCCGCGACACGTTCAAGGCCCTATCGGTGATCTTCGACAATTTGAAAGAGTGCGCCTACGGTTTTTTTACCCGCTTGTGCAAGCCTGAGTAACAAGAGATGCCGCGGAGCGCTGAGAATGGCTGTCGTCAGCAAGCTGAACAATCTGGTCGAGCTGGCGAAAGAGAAGTCCTCTGAACGCCGCCGGTCCTTGCTGCGCGAAGTCACCGACCTCTTTTTCGACGAACCGCCGGCCCGCGACAGCGAGGTGTCCCAGCAGTTCGACGATGTGCTCACCGCGCTCGCGGAACAAACCGCCCAGGAAGCCCGGGAGGAATTGTCCCAGCGCTTTGCAGATGCCCCCCTCGCCCCGCGCGGCCTGGTCCTGAAACTGGCCCAGGATGCGATTGAGGTGGCCGGCCCGATACTGGCGCGGTCAAGCGTGCTCAATGATCAAGATCTGTTGACCCTCGCCGAGACTGGCGAGCAGACGCATCTGCAGGCCATTTCCGGCCGGGAGCGGGTTTCCGAACGCTTGTCGGAAACCATTGTTCGCCGCGGGGATGATCACACGGTCGCAAGGCTGATCCGGAATGACGGCGCCAAGCTGTCGCGTCAGGCGTTCGAAACGGTGACGGAACGCGCCGAGCAATCACCCGTGCTGCAAGCGCCGCTGGTCGATCGCCAGGACACGCCAAATGACTCGCTGGCCGATCTCATGCTGACCGTCGAAACGCAATTGCGCGAACGGATTGTCGAACGCTTTGAACGGGTTGACCCGAATGTCCTCGAACACGCCATGGCGGCTTCGCGCCAGCGTCTGGCGCAGCGCCTGGCCGATGATCGCGAGCTCGAAGACGCCCGCAAATTCATCCAGACCCAGCGGGTTCGCAAACAATTGGACGGGGCGTTGCTCGCCCGCCTCCTGAGAGAGCGTGAGCACACCAAATTCCACGTCGGTTTCAGCGAGATGACGGGGGTCGACCTGGTCGCCGCGCGCCGCGCAGTCGAGCAGGAATGCGTCGACCCGCTCGCCCTGATCTGCAAGGCAGCGGGCTTTGACAAGGCCCTGTTCGTGACCTTGGCTGTCCTGCGCGGATCAGCGAGCGCCGAGGCCTTCGCCGATGCGAAGGAACTCGGCAAGCTGTATGAACGCGTATCCCTTGAAGACGCCGAACGCGCAATGCGGTTCTGGCGCCTTCGCCGGGATGTTGCGGCCTAGTCCTGCGCCTCCATATCGGGATAGCGCTCGAACCATTCGGTCAGGTAGAGCTGCGTGCGCAGCATGTTGGACGGGACGCTCCAGGTACCGTGATACTCCTTATTCATGGAGATCAGGACCGAGGGCACACCCCGGCGCACCAGGTTTGCGTATAATTCCTCCGCCTGGGCCAGCGGTGTCCGCAGGTCCAGCGCGCCGGTCATGAACAGGGTCGGTGTTTCGATCCGATGCGCATGCATGATCGGCGAGTGATCCAGCCATTCGGTCGGATCTTCCCAGTAATGCGGACGGAAACGCTCCATCGCCCAGGCCGAGATATCCGCCGTGCCGGCAAAGCTGATCCAGTTGGACACGGGGCATAGCGACGCTGCGGCTGCGAACTCATCAGAATGCGCCACGACCCAGGCCGTCAGGACACCGCCGCCGGAACAGCCGGTCACATACATGCGGTCCGTATCCACAAAGCCGCGCTCGACCACATGCTCAACACCGCTCAGCAGGTCTTCCAGGTCGTAGGGACCGGGATAGGCATTATTGATCGCATTGGCGAATTCCGGCGTATAGCCGGTCGAACCGCGCGGATTGGTAAACAGGACGACATAATCGCGCGCCGCCCACTCCTGGAAACGGAAGTTGAAATTGACGCCATACATGGCGTGCGGGCCGCCATGAATCTGGAGCACCATTGGGTAATCCTGTTCCGGATCAAATCCCGGCGGGTAGAGGATCCAGCCCTGCACATCCGTCCCATCCGGCGTGGTGTAGTTGATCTCTTCAATCTCGCCGAGGGTAACATCGCCGAGAATATCCGCATTCAGGTCGGTAAGCATGCGCACATCACCGCGCGTGGACACGGTCGCGGCATTGGTCGTGACCTGCGGTGCCGAGAACGTGCCTGCTGCCACCCCGCCATTGCTCAGCGAGGAGATGAAGAAGCGGTGCTGACCCGAGGTGATGGTTTCAGTCTGGCCATTCGTCCGGGTGAAATTGAGATCCGTCGACCCGCGATAATTCATCGAATAATAGACACCGCGACTATCGCGCGACCAGTGCAGCTGACCGGCATTGTCCGGCAACGCATCACGGACCAGCTGATCACCCGACCCGTCGAGCGCCATCATGCGCATTTGCGGTGCCGGGTGATTGACCGGCTCATCGACAAATCCGGTGTAGGCGATATAGCGGCCATTCGGCGACACGGAGGGATTTCCCCAGAAGCCGGGACGGTCCTCGGTCAGGGTACGGATATCACCTGTCTCCACCTCGACAATATTGATGTCTGAGAGGCGATTATCCCCGGTCGACGAAGGCGTGCGATAGCCGTCAAAGACGATATGGCGACCATCGGGCGTGAAATCGAAACTGCCCATGCCGGCACCGGAGAAATGCAGGGTCGCATCCCATTCGCCCGACGTCAGCTGACGCTGGGTGCCGCCATCAGACGGTACGATGAAAAGGTGTTCATGGCCGGTTTTGGCGCCCTGGCGGTCGATCCGGTAATTCAGATCATCAGTGACAAACGGGTCTTCGGTCCAATCCGCCCCTTCCGGCCGGGCCGGCAGGGTGATCGGCAGAGCCGGCGTCAGCGGCACTTCGCCCAGAAAGGCGATCTGCTCGCTGTCCGGCGACCACTCGATCTGGCGGATACGGGTCGTGGTATGCGTAATCTGGCTTTCGGCACCCTCCGCATCCATCCAGCGCGTAAAGATCTGCACCTTGCCGTCGACAGCGCGCATGAATGCGAGGCGATTTCCGTCCGGCGACCAGCTGGCGGCACTGCCTTCGGTGAGGAAGCGATGGCGATCACCATCGGCGTCCATGATCCACAATTCATTCGACCAGCTATCCGCTATCGGATCGACCCGGCGACGGGTGTAAACGATGGTATCGCCATCCGGAGAGATTTGCGGTGAAGCCGCTTCTTCCCAGTTGAGATAGTCGGTCAGCTCAAGCCGCTCGATATCATCCTGTGCCCAGGCGGCACCCGCGATCAGGGCACCAGCCAGGCTGGCCGTGAATAATTTTATCATAAAAACCTCCCCATTGCGCACCGGGTCAAGACCGGGTTGACCGCTTCACTCCCAAGCAGCAACCCCTTGACATCGCTTCACTTTCGAAACGGTGCGCGTTTAGACATAATGAACAATAGTGCGCCAGCCCACGGCTGTCCAACCGGCCTCGGGATCAGCTCCAGCCAGTCTCGGGCTTTTTATGCTTGGTACGGCGCGTATAGACGCTGCCCCGCCCCTTCTTGGCCGGGATCGGACCGGCCACGCGATTACGCTGGCTCAGCCCTTTGGCGACCGGATTGGCGGATTTGGCCGGCTTGCGCGTCTTACCCGGCATCGCTGTTCTGTCCCCTCGCGGGATTGCCTGACTGACCAGGCGGCGTGAAATATTCGGCGCCCTGTTCCAGATAGATACTGGTCGATGGGAAGGCGAAATCGGTTCCGGCAGTCGCTACGACCTGTTTGATCTTGAAAGCCAGATCCTCTTTCAGACGCAGCCACTCGCCCCAATTGGTCGAATGGGTGAAGCAATAGAGCATGAAATCAATCGAGGACGGACCGAACTTGTCCACGCGCATAAAGGTCGAGACCTCGGGAGGATGAGCATACTCAGGATGATTGAGGACATAGTCGAGCACCTGGTCGCGGATCTGCTGAAGCTGCTCGACCGAGGTGTCATAGCGCACCCCGATGATCCAATAGGTCCGGCGATGGGTCATGCGGGAAAAATTCGTCACCGCATTGTCCGCCAGCTTTGAATTGGGCACGTAAACCGGGCCTTTGTCGAAGCGCCGCACCAGGGTGGAGCGGAAATTCACTTCTTCGACCGTTCCCTCGACAACCCCGTCCACCTTGATCCAGTCACCGGGCAAGAACCGCTTTTCAGTCAGGATGAGGAAGCCGGCGATCAGATTCTTGAACAGGTCCTGCGCGCCCAGACCCACGGCCACACCAAATAGGCCGAGACCCGCAACGATTGGTCCGACCGAAATACCCCACAGCTCGAGAATGGCGGCGGCACCGACGATTATGAAAGAGACTTTCAGCGCCTTGGTGAGCCAGTCCAGCATGAGTGGCGTTAGGGCATTCTGTAGGCCTTTCAGGAGCATGACCACCGGGTCCACGGAATTGTGCAGGGCCCAGAAAATCGCAATGGTGATCAGCGTCCGGATGATGTTCTCGCCATCGCCGAGGAAGAAGCTGCTATCCGCTGACCCAACCTGCAAAAGGCGTAGTGCGAAGAAAAGCGCGATTATGACCGGGACGAGTTTCAGCGGTCCGGCGAGCGCATCAACGATGCTGTCATCGAGCTGGTTCTCAGTCCTCGCGGCTGCCCGGCGCAGTCCCGCAACAATCCATTTGGCGATGATGGAGCGCATGGAAAAACCGACGACGAGCAAGAGCACCGCGGCCATGCCATGCCCGACGCTTACCCCAAGGAATGAGGTATTCCAGACCTCGACCGTGATGGCCCAGAGCTGTTCCAGATCGCTTGTCAGGGTTTCGCTTGCGGCGCTCATGCTGCGCGCTCCTTGGCTCGGTGGAATGTCAGATCCGGGAATTTCTCCTCGGAGTAGGAGACTTCCCAGGCGCTCTTGGCGAGGAAGACCGGGTCGCCATTAATATCCTCGGCCATGGCCGACTTATGCCGGTCTGCAAAGGCTTCGATCTTGCTGTCATCGCCCGACAGCCAGCGCGCGGTTTCGTAGGGTGCCGGCTCGAATGTCACGTCCAGACCATATTCCGCAGCCACCCGCTCGCGCATGACATCAATCTGCAGCGCCCCGACCGCGCCGACGACAAAATCACCGCCAATGACCGGACGAAAAAGTTGGGTGACGCCTTCCTCGGCCAGGCTTTCCAGCGCTTTTTTCAAATGCTTGGCCTTGAGTGGATCTGCCAGACGGGCGCGCCGAAGAATTTCCGGCGCAAAATTGGGAATACCGGAGAACCGGATCTTCCCGCTTTCGGACAAGCTGTCCCCGACGCGCAATGTCCCGTGATTGGGAACGCCCATGACATCACCGGCGAAAGCTTCATCGGCGATTTCGCGATCCTGGGCGAAAAAGAGCGTCGGAGAGGACACGGTCAGCTGTTTGCCGGTTTCCGTCTTCAGCTTCATACCGCGTTTGAACTTGCCGGAACACAAGCGCACAAAGGCGACGCGGTCGCGATGATTGGGGTCCATATTCGCCTGGACCTTGAAGACAAAGCCGGCGACTTCCTTACCACTGGGCTCGACGGCGCCCGGCTTGCCGGAAATGTCCGCCGCCACGGCCGCTGGACCGGGAATATTGTCGGCCAGCCCGTCGAGCAATTCGTGTACGCCGAAGCCGCGAAGCGCCGATCCGAAGAAGACCGGGGTGAGATGGCCCTCCAGAAAACTCTGTGCCTTGAAGGGCGGGCAGAGCTCCGCAGCGACCTCGGCCCCCTCTCTGACTTCATCGACCTCGTCTTCGCTGAGAATTTCAGAAATCATGTTCGAATTCAGAGTAACGACTTCGCTCGGTTCGCCAGCCTGGCGCTCTGTGCCCGGGCGCTGATAGACATGAAAGCCCTCGCTCGCCAGATCGAGCACGCCCTTGAAGCGGTTGCCGGAACCGACCGGCCATTGCATCGGCGTCGTGTCCAGGGCGAGTTTTTCCTGGATATCCTCAAGCAGCTCCACCGGATCCAGCGCCTCGCGATCCATCTTGTTGATGAAGGTGACAATCGGGATATCGCGGAGCCGGCAGACCTCGACGAGTTTCAGCGTACGCGGCTCCACACCCTTGGCGGCGTCGAGCACCATGATGGCACTGTCTGCCGCGGTGAGTGTGCGGTAGGTGTCTTCGGAGAAATCCTCGTGGCCCGGAGTATCGAGCAGGTTGAACAACAAGCCGCGATGTTCATAGGTCATGACAGATGCGGATACGGAAATGCCGCGCTCCTGCTCGATCTTCATCCAGTCCGACTGTGTGCGCCGGTTTTCCCCACGCGCCCGCACCTGTCCGGCCAGGCGAATAGCCCCGGCCGACAGAAGCAGGGTTTCGGTCAGCGTGGTCTTACCGGCATCAGGGTGCGAGATGATGGCGAAGCTGCGGCGGCGGTCCCATTCCGGACCATCAGGAGAAGGCGATGTCATTCAACGGCTCTTATATGATTTCAAGCCGCGGGGTTAGCCCGATCAATGCGCGCTATGCAAGGTGTCAGAGACGCGCGTCCAGACTTCATCGTTGATATCGTGCGCTGAGAGCGCATTTTCGTTCTGCCGCTTCCAGAGATAGGCCAGGGTCGTGATCGGAACATTGGCAAAGCGCAGGCCGACATCTTCAGGCCCCTGGGCATTCTCATAGCGCACCGCCAGGAGGGCATTGGCGCCCGGCGCACGGAAGGCAATCAGCGCGCATAGATGCTGGCATTGGTCGAACTTGTTACGGGCAATTTCCGGGTCGACAAAAACCGCCTCACGGATCAACGCCGTGAGATGCGCGGGTTGAATGGTCTCGAATTGCGAGACCGGAAGCGGCAATGTTCCGTCTTGCAGCAAGGTGGACAGATCACCCAGGTCAAAGACGACATCGTTGAACAAGAACAACATCGGCGCAAAAGCCTTTCAAGCAATATGAACGCGACCAAAGCTCACACGGATTCGTTAAGTTTCCTCAACCGGAACTTCGCGAAGTTTCAATAACGGTCTCGCGTAAAAAATGACGGCCTTCGCGATCCTCGATCTCCAGCAACCAGAGATCCGGGTCCTGGTCGGACCGCCTTGCGCAATAGGCGTCAATTTCTGCCTCATCGGCCTGCCCCGATTTATAGCAGTCCCATACCCGCGCGCCATCAGCGTCCCGGTGCGGGACATAAAGTCTGGCATCTCCTTGAGCGCGCACGACTTTAACGAGAACCGCGCCTGCATCTTCGTCTCCGCGGCGACTCACATAGAAGGCGGCGAAGCCTGATTCAGCGCGTAGTTTCAGGGCATCGACCCAAAAAATCGTCCTCAGCCCCATCATTTTCGTTGCTGGCAAGCCAATTGCTTAATAATCTGTAAATGGGTGAGGGAGCGTTCCATGTCAGTACGGTTAGTTTTTGCTGCTATTACGGCTATGGCGGTTATGACGGGCGCGAGCGCGGCTGTCGAGCCCGGCGCTGTCGCATCACTATCCGCAGACCTGTCCGCAACTGAAACCGGTTCAGCCCTTCGCAATTCCGAGGCAGAGGCGGTTCATACCGAAGAGCGCACTCTGGCAGATCTTGAAACCGGCATGGATGCATTCGTCCTGTCGCCCGCTCAGCGTCTGCAGACCATTCAGTTCACACTCCCGCCAAATGCGGATACGATCGAAGCTTGGCTCCGCCTCGCGGCGCGTCCGGCAAGCGAGACCACGAATGGCCGCATTCACGTCTCCATCAATGGCGGTGAAGCCATCACCTTGCGCCCGCAGCCGCAGCCAATGGAAGCGCGCTTCGCTCTCTACAGTGCTGATTTCCGTCCCGGCGAGAATACGCTGTCGATTGAATTCAGCTCCGAAGGTGCGACCGCCGGCTGGATTGTCGATGCACGTCGCTCCCAGCTGCGCCTCTCGCTTGTTGAGACCGCGCAGCTTGGATCACTCGGCGCGCTTGAGCGCACGCTCGGCGCCGATTTCGCCGCGCCGCGCCGGATCGCCCTGATCAGCGAAGATAATCGCCAGCGCGCCACGGTTGAGAGCCTGGCCGCTCAGGGCATTGCCCTGCGCGCAGGCGGTGTGCCGCTGTTCACAGGCGATGCCGCAAATGCCGATCTTGTCATCCGCATCGCCCAGAGTGATGCCCTCGCTGAAGCCGACCGCCTGGCCCTGCGCAATGGCCAGCAGGCCCAGGGTCCGGAAATCGCTTTCGTCAGCGGCCAGACACCCCGCCTGATCATCACCGGTCGCAATAGCGATGAAACCACGGCCGCTGCCCGCCTGCTCGCCGCGCGCTCTTTCGAGGGATATGACGCCAACTTCATCGCGGCCGACGCCATTTCCGCCAACCGCCTGGGCACCCGCCAGGCGCGAGACGCGCATCGCCTCGCCGAGAATGCCGACCTGCGCACTTTCGCGTCTTCCGGCCTTCCTTTCAGCGCGGACCAGGGCGCGCGCACGGCTGTGCAGCTGATCGGCGCGACGGAATCTGATCGCTTCGGTGCCCTCTCCCTGCTCGCCCGTTCCGCCCTCGTTGGTG
Organism: Maricaulis sp.; assembly: GCA_042095695.1. GTDB lineage: Bacteria > Pseudomonadota > Alphaproteobacteria > Caulobacterales > Maricaulaceae > Maricaulis. The sequence goes on from JBELMP010000026.1 coordinate 13,089, forward strand.
GTGAGGCCTGGCTTTATGCCTGGTATGGCGACGGCTCGACCGAAGCACCGCTGGATCACAATCTTCTGGTGATCGGGCCGAACAGCACCAATCATGATGTTGTCGACCGCAGCGCACCGGCTGAACTGCGCGCCGCTTTCCGGGCTGCCGAGCGCAGCCAGGGCCAGCGTGGCCTGATGCGCCTCGCCGCTGCCGCCTATGCGGCCCCGGCTCAATCCGAGACTGCCGCGGAGGATGACGCGCCGGCCGACATCGCGCAGGATGGCGTCGGGGTTGCCTCCCTGTTTATGGACAGCCAACGCAATAGCCGCTGGATTGGCACATTCTCGGCGCCGGACATGGCATCCTTCGAAGCCGCCGGACGGTCGCTCGCACGCTCGGATCTCTGGTCCGCAATGAATGGCCGCGCTGCCGTCTGGAGCGCGCGCGGTGTCACGCCGATCGATTTCAGCGTTGAGGCGCCGAGCCTGACCGACCGTGTCCAGGAATTCGCCATAGATCACACGCGGGATGCGGCTCTGATCCTGTTTGGCCTGGCCTTCCTGATGCTCATGCGCGGTATGTGGCATCGTCGTCGCCGCGTAAACGCGTCGTAAAACCTAAGCTGCTACAACAGCCTCCTCGCTAAGCGGGGAGAGCAATGAGAACTTGGTTGGTGGCAGCCGGAGCAAGCCTGTGCGCAATGAACGCACCGGCCTTCGGTCAAAGTGCAGAAGACGTCTTCGGAGATCGCGGTTACGCGCTCGCCATGGATGATCGCTGCGGATTATTCGATACGGCCCAGCGCGCCGCGCTGGAAGCCTCCTATCTGCAGGCGCGTGGTGCGCTCCTGCGCAGCAATTACACATCTGGCGAACTCGACGCCTACCGTCACGACCTGGACCGCCAGGTTGCCCATGAAGCGTGTGACGGCAGCCAGGCGAACGCCGTGAAGACGCGGGTCGAACTCGGCTTTCAGGGCTATCAGCGTCTCACCGAACTCGATTTCCCCGGCGATCAGTTCGGCTGGTCGGCACGCCGCCCCGACCCGACGCAAACAGCGGAATGGTTGATCCATCAGGACACGGACCAGATACAGGCGGGCCTTGTGCGCGATGGCGAGGCCCAGCATTTCGCAATTACGCTTCCGGACATGGAGCAATTCGCCTCGGTGATCCTGGTGCTGCGGGACATGGTGCGCGAACCATCGCTCTATGATCCGACCGTGGGTGGTCTCTATCAGGCGCCGCGGAATGCAGGCTGGGCACGCTGGACCCCGCCAGATTATGCCCGTCGCTTCATCTGGAGTGCCGGTCGGCTGGACACGCAAGCCCTGGAGGCACTGACGGGCAGCGAGACCGGTATCGGCTATCGCTTCCCCGGCGCCGCGCTGGACGAAATCGCTGCGCGTGACCCGCGTGAAACAGCGCGGATTGATTTTCTGGATCGCCGCGGTGAACGGGTCTTGTCGCATTATTTCGAGATTGGAGATTTTGCGGCGGCGCTGGCCTTCCTGCGCGCTGCGCCGGAGCCGCTGAGTGCGGGCGCATCAGCGACAGCCGACAATTCAGCTTACTGAAGCCAGGTTCTTTGACGCGGTGCGGGCGCGCTCGATCTGCTGGTGCACGTCGAGACGTTCATCATTCTCGACCACCTCGCCTAGCGCATCCTCCAGGATCGGCAGATTGACTGTAACGGTCGTGCCGACACCCTTGCGGCTGGCAATGCTCATCGTCCCACCATGCAGCTCTGCTAGCGCCCGGACGAGGGACAGGCCGAGCCCGGTCCCGCGCTTGTCGATATCACGCGCATTGCCGGCCTGCTGATAGGGGCGACCGAGGCGTTCAGCTTCCTCGGGTTCTAGTCCGACCCCGCTATCGCCGACCGCGAGGACCAGATTTGACCCCAGCGCCCGGGCCATCACGACAATCGCACCACCGGTCGGGGTGAATTTGACCGCGTTGGAGAGCAGGTTCAGGAGGATCTGGCGCAATGCTTTGCGATCGGCATTGACAAGAATGGCCTCATCAATCGGGTCGACGGACAAGCTCAGCCCACCCTCCTCCGCCTGTAGACGCATCATTTTCGCTGTCAGTCCGACAACTTCGGCAACATCAAACTGCTCATAGACGAGCTCATAGCGTTCCGCTTCGATCTTTGACATGTCGAGCACATCGCCGATCAACTCCATCAAATGCCCGCCGCTCTCATGGATCAGATCGGCATACTCCGCATAGCGTGCAGGCAGCGGCCCGAAGAGGCGGGTTTTCATGACGTCAGAAAAGCCGATAATGGCATTGAGCGGCGTGCGCAATTCATGACTGACCGAGGCCAGGAATTGCGATTTCGCCCGCGCATCCTCGATTGCCTCCCGCCGCGCCGCTTCCGCCTCGCGCAAGGTGTTTTCCACGGTGACGCTGTCATCAGGGCGGAAGGCAACGACCGCCCCGGTAGTGATCGGCGTCGCGTCAATCCGGACCGTTTCCGGACGCCCGCGCGCACCGCGCAGGCTCAACAGATCCGATGTCGAGCCGGCAACACCGCGACGCAGGGTTGCTTGTAGATGGACGCGATCCTCATCATCGAAGCCGAGATCGGACAGGGGCAGTTCTGCAATTGATCGGGGCAGTCCCGGCGACAGGTCACGAAGGCCCTGTGAGGCCGCGATAACAGCACCATCATGATCGCAGGCTGCCAACGCCGCAGGCGCTGCGTCGAAGGCCAGGCTGCGGGCACGGCCACGCCGCGCCTCTTCGGCTGACCGGTCCGCGGCTTTTATGGCGCGGAGGGATGCGCAGCCAAAGCCCCAGGCGAAGATCAGGATTGTGCCGGGAATAAATGGCAGATGGTAGATAACCACTTCCGGCGCCGGGGCGATGAAGCCGGCAATCTGAAGTATCAAGGTAACCAGCGCGGCGGCACCGGCTTCAGCTGCAGTTTTGATAATGGCCTGACGCTTGCCGCTCGCCGCCGCAATCGCCGGAGCCAAAAGGAAAGCGGCAATGGCCAGGCCGAGCAGCCCGCCGCCGGTCGCGGCAACAGCAACGGCCAGCGAAATCCAGAGCAAAGAGATTAAAAAACGCTCGAAATCACGGCTTGACCGGTTTTGCAGCATAAGCCCGGCCAGGGCCGGCAAGGCGATGGCAAGAAGACCCGCAACCCGCATCCAGACCGGAGCATCAATCCGGTCGAACAACTGCACACCCGCCCATGCCGTCGACGCCAACCATATAAGGTTGACGACCGGCCCGCCGCGATTGGCGATCCACAGGCTGATATCGCGTTTTTGTTGTTCCATGACCTTCGTTTCGACTCGGCAATCGAGCAGTTCAGACTCTTCGTCCAGAACGTTAACAAAGCCTAAATCTTAAACTTTGGCCGTTTACAGTTCTGAATGAGAAAGCGTGGCTCGAACTATTCATGATTCGGCTATTGGGTGGATGCCCTGCCTCGCGCTATGAGTATGGAAACGGGTTATGGAGTTCCCCATGCTGACAGTAGTTCTCGCATCCTTGGCATTGACCACTAGCCTTCAAGACACGGAGACGCCGGTTCAGGAGCCGGCCCTCCAACTCGAAATCGCCGCACCGGCAGAAGACTCGGCCCTGCGTGAAGCCGCCGGCGAATATGCCGCCTATCACGGGGTTGTTGCAGATCTGCGCGATGCGCCGATCGGATCCCCGGAGGATCTTGATAATGCGATGGACAGTCTGACGACCTTCTACAGCGAGGATCGTCTGGTGCGTGCCTGGATCGCCTATACCGCGATGATTGCCGCCCAACACCCTGAATATCTCGACGATGTGCGCGAGCTCGCGGATTATTACGGACCGGAAGCGGCCATGTCCGGCCTGATGTATGATCCGTCCTATGCGACAAGTTTCGAAAACTCTGCCGATGCCCAGAATTCCGTTGTTCAAGCCATCGAGTCCGATACGGCCCAGATCCGTGAGGTTTCAGAGCGCTATCGGTCTGCAGCCTATGATCTGCAATCCTCCAGCTGGGCCAATCGCCGGGCACAGGACCGCGAAAGCCGGCTGAGCGCCATTCAGAATGCCGCTGAACGCCGGGTCGATCTCGATGACGATGCCCTCGCGAGCCTGGATGCCCGGATTGATGCCGGCCTTCCAGCATCAGAACTCTTCACCGATGCAGCAAGGACTTCGGACACTCCCGCACCGCAGCTCTCCCTGACCGTGGGCCAGGCCCAGATCAATCCCGACCGCGCGCGGATTGGCCGAATTCTCTCGGTCGCGGCGCTGGAAGATCTCTCCGCCGACCCGGCACGCTCGCGCGAAGTGATTGATGCCCTTCTGTCGGATCCGGTGGTCGAACGCTGCCTGGCCTGGGTCCGCCTTGACCTGCAGCAATGCGTCGCTGCCGGACATTTCAAATATGAAGACAGTTTCTGCATCGCCGAGCATGCGCTCCTCGATGTCAGCCGGTGTATCGGCGCGTCCAGCTCGCCGTCCAACTAGTCCCGCCCTCGGCCCGCTGCCGGCTTTCGGGTCGGCAGCGGGTTAACAAATCCTTGTCCCGATCCTGAACACAATAAAATTCTCTTTAAATTTTAGACAAAAATTCTGCGTCAGATTCGGACGATATTTCCGCTAAACCCTGCTTAAGCTCGCTTTTTCCCGCTTCTTCTCCTAGCCTCTATCCTGCAAAGAAAAGAGTAGCCATGTGAAGGCTGCCATCGAGGTCGGGATATGATGTTCCTTATTCGTGCATGTTTTTGGATTGCCATTGTCAGCGTTTTCGTACCGAAGGATTTCGCCGGTTCGGAAATGGCGCTGCCCTTTGACGTGTCCGAGCATCATATTGATGCCGAAGGCGCTGTCGACGGCTGGTGCGACGAGAATGGCGAGCTATGCCGGGCCGGCGAAGAAGCCGCGCGCCTTGGCGGTTTGCTTGCTGACATGGCCGTGACCCGCTTCGAGGCCGCAATCGAGGACGGCGAGAGCGCGGCGCGCTAGCCGGACCAGGCGCTTCCGACCGCAGCACGCATTACTGCGTCCAATCCCCTCACCCGCTTGCATCTTTCGCCCGACCGCACTAGGTCGCGGCCATGACCGACATCCACGCTGATATTGAAGACCTGGTCGAGGAGTTTGATCTGCTCGGCGATTGGGAAGAACGCTATCGCTATCTCATCGATATGGGAAAGGCGCTGCCCGAGCTCGACGCTGACGAGCGCAATGACCAGACGCGGGTGAAGGGATGTGTCAGCCAGGTCTGGCTGGTTCATGACAAGGACGGTCAAGCGCATGTATTTCGCGCCGATAGCGATGCCCATATCGTTCGGGGTCTGGCCGCCCTTCTATTGCGCCTCTATTCAGGCCGCACGAGTTACGACATCCTCTCTGTGGACGCGCGCGAGGTCCTGACGCGGATCGGTCTGGCTGAGCACTTGTCGCCCCAGCGATCCAACGGGCTCGCTTCAATGATCCAGCGCATCCAGGCCGTTGCCCGAGCCTGACAATCACTGTCTGTGATCATAATGGCGGGCCAGAGCTGCGAGGGTGAGACCGAGCACAGTGCGAGCTGACCGGGCACCCCAGCCAAAGCGGCGCTCCAATGCCGCCAGGCTTTCCTCGCGAAACAGTGCCGCCGTCAGGATCGCCGCAAAATCCGGCCCGACCGCATCCAGCGCATCCATGACCCGGTCCTTCGCCGCGATGCGGGCAAGCGGCATACTCCCCGTGTCTGCCCCTGCACTGCGGCGTCGCTGGCGAACAGGATTGGCCGACCAGTTCTGGGTCACGTTCGCATTCAGGCTGGAGCAGACAAAATCATTATAAAGACGCTCACCGGCCGCGATTTGGGATGCAAAAAGATAATCGCGCAAGCGCCCCAGCGGGCTCTCAAGCCTATTGGCAGAGACCGTGAATACAGCACCGCTATCATCAATCATTGGCCGCGGACGCATATCGCGGTGCTGCGCGGCAAAACGCGATGGCGCATCCGCAGCCTCCATCCGGCAGACAGCCGCCTTGCCCGCATCGCTCAGTCGATACTGCCCGTCGCAGATCTCCAGCCGGCCGGACGACAGTGCATCGGCAAGCTTGTCCTCATCCAGCCGCGCCAGGGGGCGGCGGCGCTGATCCCCGCCAGGAAAGACACCATAGCGATGCGCTTGACCAGGCAGTGGCAAAAGCTTGGCGCCCTTGCGGGCGAGGCAGCGCTCCCAGCGCGCGGGCCGGTTCATGACCAGGCCTCCGGTTCCGGTGCCTGGCGCAGGCAGGCCTCAAGCGCGTCGAGGCGGGCATCGAAGGCCCGGTCATCGCGCTCATCCTCAATGCGATGACAGGCATGGGCCGCGGTCGACCGGTCGCGCCCGAAAGCCAGGGCAACGCGGGCCAGTGGAAGTTCGAATGTGATATGTGCCAGATACATGGCGACCTGCCGCGCGAAGGCGGCTTGGCGGGAGCGGCGCGTGGGGGCTTCCAGCTCCCGGGCAGAAACACCGAAGGCAAAGGCTACCGCGCTCTGGGCAAGCTGCGCCCGGGCACGATCCCTCGCAAGCTGGGCCAATAGCCTGTCAGGCTGAGACTCTTGCATACTGCACTCCTCAACTGGCGACTGCGATGCGCGGGCATCAAACAGGGTCATGCTAGGAGGCTACGCCCGTATGGGGATAATATTCCTATTTCGCGCAAAAAGCGAGTGCGTACACGTTTTCCGTGCACGCATGTTCAAGCGCTGCGAGGACTGAGGCTAATCAGGGAGCTAGATAGGCAATCAGCAATACGATCGCCAGCAAGGCACTGGTCCAGATAGCCAGCAAGCCGGAGGGGATATCCCGGCTCAAGGCGCCCATAGGACTGAAAGCCTCAAACATCTTATTCCCGAACCGGTCGCGAACGCTCGCCAGAGCATTGCCAATCGCCGCATTCAGCCGGTCCATCATTGCCCAGGCCCAGCGCACCATGCCGTCGCCGGCACGCCGGTAGACCCAGTCAAAGTCAAGATTGATGGAGCGCTTCTCGTCCGGATAGAGCTTGAAGCGCACCAGGAGCGTGAAGGCGAACATGGCGGCTATCAGCAACTGCATCTGCCCGACGATATGGTCGAATGTGTAAGGCTCGTAATGCAGCGCGACTTCCGGGAATGGCACCAGCTCGTAGAGTACGCCGTAATTCACACCCAGGAAAACGCAGAGCAAGGCGGCGAGCCCCATCGCCATCAGCATGTTGGCAGGCGCCTCGCGTACGCGCAGCCCCTTGTCATGCGCGAAGAAGGCGAAATAGGGGATTTTGATACCCGAATGCTCAAGCACGCCGGCCGAAGCAAACACCAGAACCAGCCAGATCCACATCAGTTCCGGATGGCCATGCGTCGCTTCATAAGCGACCGCCGCGAGGGTCAGCGCCTTGGCAACAAAGCCGGAGAATAGCGGGAAGGCGGAGATCGAGGCGGCGCCGATCAGACAGAAGAGTGTCGTCGCCGGCATCGATTTGAAGAGGCCGCCAAGCTCGGAGGCTTTGACGGTGCCCGCACGCAGCAGAACCGCACCCATGCTCATGAAAAGCAGGGCCTTGTAGATGATGTGCACGAAGGCGTGCGCCGCCGCGCCATTCAGCGCCAGCTCTGTTCCCACGCCGATACCGACCACCATGAAGCCGAGCTGATTGTTCAGGGAATAGGAGAGCACTTTGCGCAGATCATTTTCAACCACTGCAAAGAAGACCGGGAAGGCCGTCATCACCGCACCGATATAAATCAGAATATCCGTGCCCGCATATCCACGCGCCAACGCATACACGGCCAGCTTGGTGGTGAAGGCTGACAGCACGACGGCCCCGGTAATGGTCGCCTTGGGATAGGCGTCCTGCAGCCAGTTATGCAGGAAGGGGAAGGCGCATTTGATACCGAAGGCGAGGAAAATCAGCCAGCCGGCGAGGCTGTCCAGACCGATACCCGCCGTGATGGCCTCTGCATCACCGCCCCAGAAGGCGCCGAAGGACCAGTCCCCGGTCTCGCTCGCCCGGATCACCGCACCGGCCAGCAACAGCACGCCGGAGAGGATATGAATACCCAGATAGCGCAGCCCCGCCTTGTAGGCCTCG
>JBELMP010000027.1:0-6342 GCA_042095695.1 Maricaulis sp.
ATCGTCCGATTGCCGGCCCGACCCATGACAAGGACTTGCCGGTCGGCGAGCACCCTTTCCAGCTTTACTCGCTGGCCACGCCCAATGGCGTGAAGGCAACTCTGATTTTCGAGGAATTGCTGGAGAAAGGCATCAGCGATGCCGAATATGACGCCTGGCTGATCAATATCGGCGATGGCGACCAGTTCTCGAGCGGTTTTGTCGATATTAATCCGAACTCCAAGATTCCGGCGCTTCTGGATCGCTCCGGCGACGAGCCGGTTCGAGTCTTTGAATCCGGATCGATTCTTATCCATCTGGCGGAGAAATTCGGTCACTTCCTGCCAAGCTCCGGCCCGCAGCGCACAGAAGTGATGAATTGGCTGATGTGGCAGATGGGATCTGCGCCTTTCCTGGGCGGCGGGTTCGGCCATTTTTATGCCTATGCGCCGGAGAAATACGAGTACCCGATTAATCGCTATGCGATGGAAGTGAAGCGCCAGATGGATGTACTCGACCGCACCCTGGCCGAGCGCACCTATATCGCCGGGGATGAGTATACAATTGCGGATATGGCCATCTGGCCCTGGTATGGCGGTCTTGCGCGCGGACTTCTGTATGAAGCAGCCGAATTCCTCGCGGTGCAGGATTACAAGAATGTCCTGCGCTGGGCGCAACTGATCAATGACCGTCCTGCGGCCAAGCGCGGTGTCCGTGTGAACAAGGTCTGGGGCGAGGAGGCCAAGCAATTGCCTGAACGCCACAGCGCCGCGGATTTCTAGTCACCGCTAATGCTCGAAACTATCGGTTTTGGCGGCGGATGCCATTGGTGCACAGAGGCTGTTTTCGCGGCCCTGCGCGGCGTGGTGTTGGTGGAGCAGGGTTTCATCCGCTCCACCCCGCCTGCCGATCAATGGTCGGAAGCGGTCCGGGTCACATTCGAGACCGATCAGATTGACCGCTCAGTCCTGATCGAGATCCACCTGCGCACGCATAGCTCCACGAGCACCCATTCCATGCGGGAGAAGTATCGCAGCGCCATCTATGTGACCAGCGACCGGCAGGAACGGGCTTCGGCCCTGGCTCTGCCACAGCTGCAGGATGGTTTCGATGCGCCGCTCATCACTCAGCTGCTCCGCCTGGAAGAATTCCAGGCATCGCCCGAACGCTTTCGCGACTATTATGAGAAGGACCCGGAGCGGCCTTTCTGCAAGCGCTTTATCGATCCGAAACTGGCGCTGATACGCAAAGATTACGCCGCTTATGCATGTTGATGCGAGCGCCGGTCAGGCGCCGCCATCCGTGGTCATTTGCGATTGCATATAGCGTTCTTCACCGATCTTCTCGATCAGACCCAGCTGGGTTTCCAGATAATCGGTGTGCTCTTCCTCGCTCTCCAGTATGTCCGTGAAGATCTTCCGGGTCACATAATCCTTGGCTTCCTCGCAATAGGCGATCGCCTCGACATAAAACGGATGGGCACGCCGCTCGATCTTAAGATCACACTCCAGGCATTCCTTGAGCGTTTCGCCGATATAGATTTTGGCGAGATCCTGGACATTCGGGAGCCCCTCGAGAAAGAGGATGCGCTCGATGAGCACATCGGCATGCTTCATCTCGTCAATCGATTCCTCGTACTCGACCTTGGCGATCTTGCCGAGGCCCCAATCCTTGAACATGCGCGCATGGAGGAAGTACTGATTGACGGCAGCGAGCTCGAGCTTCAGCGCGCCATTGAGATATTCGATGACCTTTTCGTCGCCCTTCATAATTCTCTCCTCAAGCGAATACGGGTGGGAATGTAGGCGGATTAATGCACAGGCCAAGAGTTTTCTTTGCGACTGGAAATCGCTCGCGAAGAAAAATTTGAGAATGCTAATCTATTGCAATGATTAGCCGTTTTCCGGTGCGTCTCCGGCTGGCCGGATTTCTACGGAAGATACGATCTCAGCAACATCCGGCAGGCAGCGTCCACATTGCGGTCGCGCATCAAACCGTTTGAAAACGCAGGCTGGCGTATTCACGCCGGGCTGGGCAGCAGCGTCTTTAAGGTCTTGATCGCGAAGGGCGTTGCAGATGCAGATATACATTGAAAGCGGGCACAGAGTTGCGACTGGTTCTTATACGCACCACTATGCCCACTTTTGCGAATGACTGTCAACTGCAGGGCGCGGATCAGTTGCCGCGCATGATACCGCCCAGCGGCCCCAGCACCGAGCCCTCGCCCTGGCCCGAGCCGGTCACAGGGACATTGGCGAGGATGCGTCCGGCGAGGCGAGAGAACGGCATGGACTGCAGCCAGACTTTTCCGGGGCCTTTGAGATGCGCGAAGAAGACGCCCTCGCCACCGAAAATCATCGATTTGATATTGCCGGCGCGCTCGATCTCGAAATCCACCGTCTTGGTATAGGCGACCACACAGCCAGTATCGACGTGAATTTCCTCACCTGCGGCCAGCTCACGCTCAACCAGCGTGCCCCCGGCATGGATGAAGCACCATCCATCGCCCTCAAGCCGCTGCATGATGAAGCCTTCCCCGCCGAACAGGCCGGTCATGATCCGTTTTTGCAGGGCGATACCGACTGAAACCCCTTTGGCGGCGACCAGGAAGCTGTCCTTCTGGCAAATCAGCTCGCCGTCAACATCGGGCAGGTGAACCGGAATAATGGTACCGGGAAAGGGTGCTGCAAATGCGGCGTGCGCCTTGCCCTGACCCTCATGCGTAAACAGGGTCATGAACAGGCTCTCGCCCGTGAGAATTCGCTTGCCGGCACCGGCGAGGCTGCCCAGGAATCCCTGATTTTTTGAAGAGCCATCGCCAAAAATGGCTTCCATAGAGACCACCGGGGTCTTGTACATCATGGACCCGGCTTCAGCGATGACGCTTTCTTCCGGATCCAGCTCGATTTCGACGAACTGAATATCCTCGCCGCAGATCTTGTAATCGATTTCGTGTGCGTCACGCATGGCCTGTCGTCCTCCCCTGATGGCGGCGACAGTGTTTCGCCATACGCTCAGGATTGATAGTGCAAAAAGGCTCAGATCGCCTGAAAATCGCTACTTTCTGCGGTCTCGCGGATGAGATGCGCGAGATGGACCGGCGGCTCGCCATGCGGCGCTCGGAAACCCGTATTCTTGTCCAGTCGCGCGACATCCGCCGGGAGGTACATGTCATCTACTGAAATCGAACCGGAGAGGACCAGGAGCGGCGTATCGCCCGCACTGTTTCGGGCCGTCTCGAACGTATCCTTGGGGTCCACCGAATCGGGCAGGCGAAGATCAAGCAGGATCAGGTCGAAGCTTTCTTTCTGCATCTTGCGTTGCGCATCTTTCAGCGTGCTGGCGACCTCGAACTCGATGTCATAGTCACCCGCCTCACAGACCGCATGCTGGACCAGCATGGCATCCGCGAAATCATCTTCAACATGCAGGACTTTAAGCGCCTGAATTCCCATGCATTCCTCCCTCGCATGCATAGAATATTAGCGTTGCCTTACCGAACTGTATACGCGGTGCAGCCAGACAGTCGTGCAAAACTCTAAACAAAAGTGGGCAAGTTTTAGCGAAGGCATCGGAGCTAGATGCCCGCTGGAAGATCCTCGCCAAGGCGAAGCGCGGCGGCCCGCACCGTATTGCGCAATAACATCGCAATCGTCATGGGGCCTATGCCGCCGGGTACGGGCGTAATCGCGCCTGCATGACCGATAATCGCGTCATAATCTGCGTCGCCGACAAGGCGCGTCTTGCCCTCACCGCGCTCCGGCGCGTCCACCCGGTTGATCCCCACATCAAGCACGCAAGCGCCCGGCTTCACCCAATCCCCCTTCACCATCAGCGGACGCCCCACGGCCGGCACCAGGATATCGGCTGTACGACACAGGCCGGGCAGGTCCGCAGTCCGCGAATGAGCGATGGTGACCGTGGCATTCTTCTCCAAAAACAGCAGGGCGGCAGGCTTGCCGACGAGGATGGACCGGCCGATCACCACGACGGACTTGCCGGAAAGATCGCCCAATGTGCGCTCGGCTAGATAAACGCAGCCCGCCGGCGTACAGGGTCGCAAACCGGTCTTGCCCAATACGAGGCGCCCGGCACTGGCTTCGGTCAGCCCGTCGACATCCTTGTCCGGGTCGATCGCCTCGATTACCGCATTCGCATCGATATGGTCCGGCAAGGGCAGTTGGACCAGAATCCCGTCCACCTCCGGCTTGTCGTTGAGCTCACGGACAATCGCAATCGCTTCATCCTGGCTGATATCCGCAGCACGCTTGATTTCGATTGAGGTCAGTCCGGCAGCCTCGGTCCGACGGACCTTGTTGCGGACATAGACCTGGCTGGCCGGGTCCTCCCCGATCAGCAGAACCGCGAGGCAGGGCGGGCGGCCCAGCCGCTTGGCCAGCGCGGCTCCGGCATCACCAACCTGCAAATCAATATCAGCGGCAATGGCCTTGCCGTCGATGACTTCAGCGCTCATGGCTCTGGCCTCGCGATCAGAAGAGAAGAACCAGCTGTGTCAGCACATAGCCGCGCACAAAGCCGATAAGAAGCAGCAGGATGATGGGCGAAAAATCGAGACCGCCAAGCATTGGCAGGACGCTGCGGATAGGCCGGAGCAGGGGCTCGGTGACCGCATAGGTAATCCGGTAAACCGTCGCCACGAACTGGTTCTGGGTGTTGATGACATTGAAATTGATCAGCCAGCTCAGCACCACGCCGATAATCACGATCCACCAGAGCAGATCCAGGAGCGGAGCGATGATGTAGATAATCAGGCCGTCAATTGGAGACATGTGTGCAGCTTCCCGGTTCAGCGTCGCGTTTCGCCCCTTCTAGCCTGTAATGCCGCCGAGCGTCCAGCATGCGCCGCTGCCCTTGACGATGTCGGGATTGCGACAATCAGAGCCTGCAAAAAGCCGACATAAACGCGATAAAAAATGAGGGTTAACAACTCCATGTAGCGGGTTGAAATATTAAACCCTACAAGTGATTGTGCACTCCTCATGCTGTCTGGACATGTTGGGAATAAATGGACTGGTCACTGGCCCTGCGCACCTATCGCGCCCGAAATGGATTGAAACAGGAAGCCCTGGCTGACCTGCTGCATATCAGCCAGGCCTATGTCTCACGTCTGGAATCCGGGAAGCTGGAACCCAAGGACGGTCTTGAACACAAGATCCGCTCCCTGATCTCCAATCCGGGCCAGCGCGATGTACTCGACTTTGTGCTCAACAGCGTTCGCGTCAGCCCGCATATCAGCATTGTACTGGCCGTTCGCGACGACCGTCTGAGCTATATCGCGCTGAGTGACGGATTTCGTCAGCACCCGCAATTCAGGGAGGTCGGCGAAGGTGACAAGCTTACCCCGGAATTCATTGAACAGGGCGAGGATCTGCTCCGGGAGCTGATAGCCACCGGCGCCTTCCTGGGCGAAACGGCTTGTGTCGAAATCCTCTGGCGCGCTGTTCGCAACGAATCCAGCTTCTTCTGGAACACCGTCTTGACCCCGATCCGTGCGGAAGAGGGCGAGTGGTATCTTCATGCTGCGATGACCGCGATGACCGCGCTCAGCGAGGATCATTACCTCGACACGCATCGCCGTCGCGGAAGCGCACTTTGCATCCACCCGGTCGCACTCGGCGAAAACGCTTCCTTTACCGCGGCGTGATAGACAATGCGCATGATGCGTATTGATCTGAGATCCCTCACAGCCACTGCCCTGCTCGCGTCGGCCCTGATTACCGGCGCCGTTGCCCATGCGGCACCGCCGCCCGCGTCCTCATCTTCCGAGGACTCGCGGCACCGCAATCTGACCTCGTCCGAAACCTACATGCCGCTGCCGCCGCTAACCGCGACGGTACAGGCCAATTTCCGGTCGCGCGGCCTGTTGCAGATCGAGGCGGGCCTGGAGATTTCCGATGATGATCTGCGTCGCCGTGTCGAGCGTTTCATGCCGCGACTGCGCAATGCCTATATCTCGGCCCTGACACTGTACACGGGCTCATTCTACCAGTTCGGTGATGTGCCGGATGCGGATCGGATCGCGGCCCTGCTCCAGGAAGCCACGGACGTCACCCTCGGTGAAAGCGGCGCCCAGGTGCTTCTGGGAATGATCATCATCCACGCCGACTAAGGCTGGACCAGACCATCCATGAATTGCGCGAGCTCCCGGTCCAGCGCGGTGACACCACCCGCATCATGGGTCGCCAGCGTCACATCCACAGTGTTGTAGACATTGAACCATTCAGGATGGTGGTTCATCTGCTCGGCCTTGAGCGCCACCCGGTTCATAAAGCCCCAGGCCGCGTTGAAATCCGCAAATTTATAGACTTTGCGAATGGCATCGCGCCCATCGACGGCTGACCA
>JBELMP010000027.1:6442-13453 GCA_042095695.1 Maricaulis sp.
CCTATTCCGCCGGGCTCAGCTCATCCTCGCCCAGGCGCATTGGCTCCAGGCCCAGCGCGCCGAACATGTCGAAGTCTTCATTCTCACCCGGGTTCGGCGTGGTCAGCAATTCCTCGCCGACAAAGATGGAATTGGCACCGGCGAGGAAGCAGAGTGCCTGTAGCTCCCGGCTCATACCCTCACGTCCGGCAGACAGACGCACCATGGATTTCGGCATCAGGATACGCGCCGTGGCAATGGTTCGAACAAAATCAATCCCGTCCAGCGGCTTGCTGTCACCGAGCGGCGTTCCCTTGACCGCCACCAGATGATTGATCGGCACGCTTTCCGGATGCGGCTGCATATTGGCCAGTTCGGCGATCAGGCCGATCCGTGCGCTTTCCGGCTCGCCCATGCCGACAATCCCGCCCGTGCAAACATGGATGCCCGCACCGCGCACACGATCCAGCGTATCAATCCGGTCCTGATAGGTCCGCGTTGAAATTACGCGACCATAATCTTCCGGCGCCGTATCCAGATTGTGATTGTAGTAATCTAGGCCGGCCTCGCGAAGCTTCTGGGCCTGGCCATCTTCGAGCATCCCCAGAGTGACACAGGTCTCCATGCCCAGCGCCTTCACACCGGTAATCATGTCGCAGATCGCTGCCTCATCGCGAGGTTTCAGATCACGCCAGGCCGCACCCATGCAAAAACGTGTAGCGCCGCCGGCCTTCGCCTTTTCGGCCGCCTCGATGACCGCGTCCAGGGGCATTAGCTTGGAGGCCTGGAGTCCGGTATCGAAATGGGCCGACTGATTGCAATAACCGCAATCCTCAGCGCAGCCACCGGTCTTGATCGAGAGCAGCTGGCTGGTCTGGATGGCATTGGCATCGTGGAATTTTCTGTGCAGCAGCTGAGCGGCAAATATCAGATCGTTAAAGGGTGCGCGGTATACCTGCGCAGCGTCTTCACGGCTCCAATCATTGCGGGGCTGGGAGAGTCGATCGAGATCTTTGAGCAAATCAGTCATTGAGGGCCTGTCCTGAACCATGTCGCCGGAACCTAGAAACCTGGGAGCGCCACGTCCAGATGCCGGGCTGCGTTGGGCAGGCCGTGTACTGTTTGTCACGCTTCTGATCCTGGTAACGGATCTTGCCCTGCAGCCGGGTTTTGCCAGCCCCAGCGATCTGTTTGGACGCGACAAGCTGGAACATATCGCCGCTTTCTTTGTCCTGACGGTGCTGGCGCGCATGGGCTGGTTCAGTCTTGGCAATCTCCTGCCCGGCCTTGTCCTGCTGAGCTATGGCATCGGGCTGGAATACGTGCAGTCGATGGATTTTGTCGGACGGACCGCCGCCTGGTCGGATGTCGTCGCTGACATTATCGGCATTCTCGCCGGCCTGATTGGCTTTCATATCGCCGCACGCCTTCTGCGCTAGATCGACCCCTGCACACCCGACAGCATACAAAAAAGGCCCCGCCGAAACGGGGCCTTTCCTGATTTGATCGCGATACCGATTACGCGTCAGGCTTCTTATCGCCCTCGCTATCGCCATCCGGTGCGGCCTCATTACCCGCAGGCTCGGCGGCTTCGGCCGGTGCATCATCGACATGCGCACTGGCATCATAATCGACATCCAGGGCACCATCGACGATTTTGGCGTCATGTTCCCGGGTGATCTTGAAGACCATGCCGGACAGGAGAATAAGGGCGATCAGGTTGGGCGCAGCCATGGCGGCATTGGCGATCCCGCCCAAGCGCCAGATCACATCCACTTCCTGCAATGCACCGATAAAGACCATCACAACCCAGACCAGGCGGAAGGGCAGAACAAGACCTTCGCCGCCCAGGAAGGCAATGGCGCGCTCACCATAATAGGACCAGCCCAGAATTGTGGTGAAGGCGAAGAAGGCGAGGATGATGGCAATATACCAGTCACCCAGCGGGATCGCCGACTGGTAGGACGCCTGGGTCACCTGGATGCCCTCAAGGCCGGCCAACCAGGCATAGCCGATTGTCTCACCCGCCTCGTTATACACGAAATCGCCAGTGACCGTCAGGATGACCAGCGCGGTCATCGTACAGATCACCATCGTGTCCAGGAAGGTACCAACCATGGCGATCTTGCCCTGCTGGACCGGGTCGTTGGTACGCGCAGCGGCATGGGCGATCGGGGCAGAGCCCTGGCCTGCCTCATTGGAGAAGAGGCCACGTTCCACACCGAAACGGATACCTGCTGCAATCGAGGCGCCCAGGAAACCGCCCGCAGCGGCGGCCGGTTCGAACAGCCCGCCGAAAATCAGCCCGAAGGCTGCGGGAATTTCAGACGCATTCATGACCAGCGTCGCGACCGCCACAATCACATAGGTGATCGCCATGACCGGAACGACACGCCCTGCGACCGATCCGATCGACTTGATACCGCCAATAATGACGATAAAGGTCAGCCCGGCGATTGCCGCACCGACGATGATCTTGGACATGAGGCTGTCCGGATCGAGGATATCCGCATTGCCCAGCGCACCGACAATACCATTGGTCAGGGAGTTGGACTGGATCATGTTTCCGGTGGCGAGGGAGGAGAACAGCGTTCCCACCGCAAACAGTACCGCCAGCCAGATCCAGGATTTTCCAAGACCGTTCTTGATGTAATACATCGGACCGCCAGCGACGGAGGACTTGCCATCCTTGGGATGTTCGCGATAGCGCACGGCAAGCATGGATTCCGAATAGGCCGAGGCCATGCCGACCAGGGCCGTGACCCACATCCAGAAGATCGCAGCCGGTCCACCCAGCGTGATGGCCGTCGCGACACCGGCGAGATTACCGGTCCCGACCTGGCCTGACAGTGCAGTTGCCAGGGCCTGGAATGGAGAGATCGCACCGTCTCCCAGATCATCGCGCTTGGCAAACAGCGACCGGAAGGCCCGCGGCAATTGCCGAAGCGGCATGAATTTCAAACCGACCATCAGATAGAGGCCAGTACCCAGAAGAAGAATGGTGATCGGACCAACCGGCAAAATCGCCTGATCGCCCCAACTTCCGCCCCAGAGGAAATCGGAGAAAGTCTCGATTCCGCCAACAATTGTTTCGTACATCTACTTGGTCCCCTCCCAGGACGATGATCAAACCCGCGGGCACATTAAGGATTTGCGACAGGCTTGGGGAGTACCCAATTGCAATCTGATCGCGAGAAGCCCGCTAAATCGCGCTGAGAGCTAGCGAACTTCTATCGTGACAATCCCGTAAACCCAGTCGTCATCACTCATTTCTGCCAGCGCGGTATCACTTTGACGAGGCCAGACGAGCATGCTTGGCCCCAGACCGCCCAGCCCCAGCGGCTGATCATTCAGGCTGATGGCAAGGATGACATCATGTGCAGTGATGCGTTCAAGCGAAATCTCGCGCTGATAGCCATCAAGTGCTGTGACCAGCAGAGTATCGCCCTGCGGAATGGCAACTGCCAGGACATCGCGCAATAACGGTCCGCTGAAATTATGGATATCCCGGCCGGCGGGAAAATCTGTCCGGACCTGATGCTGTTCGAGCGCCAGAAGACTGTCCCGATTATAGCCCTGCGCCGTGTCAAAGACCGCGCCGACCAGGCCGAACACCGGCTCGAGCTCGGCATCGACCGCGCCGCGATCCACGGCACCGATCGCGCCATAAATTGTCAGTATATCGCCATGGCCGGGTCCCGGCTCATCGCTGGCGGAACACGCCCCGAGCCACAACACCGCCAGCAGTCCCAAGATTATCCGCATTGCCTGCCCCCTCAGAAAAAAGTCCCCGCATAGGTGACCACGCGGCCCCCGGTTCCGATCTTGAACCGGGCCAGCCCGGCGCTGTTCACCGTCTCGACACCGCCCAGATCCAGTCGCCGGACACCCCGCGCCTTTAGCATTTCCAGTGCCTGCCACAAAATCAGATTATGGGCACCCTGTTTGCGACCTGCCTCGCTATTCCAGCCGATATGATAGGTGGCGGCGCAGCCGTGGATCAGGAACATCATCGCAGCCCGCTTCTCCCGCCCCTCATCGGCGCGCAGGATCAAAAGCGTGTCGCGCTCCCCCTTGGCCGCGACGAAGGCCGGAACAAGACTGGCTGGCGTTGCCTTATAGCCGCGCTCCCGGCGCTGGCCTTCCTCGGTCTCCAGCAGCCAGCGATACTGCGCAGGTTTGCTGCCATTCGGGGTGATATTCAGACCGGACTTCTCGGCAGCGACGAGGCGATTGCGCCATTTGCCATCAAAGCCTCGACGCAGGTCTGCGAGATCCTGGTCGAGATCCAGCATCACCGTCGAATAGCCGGTCATCACCCGGGCCATGCCGGCAGGCTTTTCTTCATCATCAGGCGAGAACAGGGTCGCTCTTGGCCAACTCAGCGCCAGGCCCGACTTGATGAGACGCATCACCTCACGCCGCATCCGCGCATCCAGCGGCCGCAGCCAGACCGGCCCGCGCAGACAGGCGGCCAGTTGCGCAACAAGGCCGATACGGCGAACGCCGAGCTGAGCGATTGCCAGGATTCCGTCATCATCACTGATGGCGAGCCGGTGAATATCGGCACCCAGGCCTTCCAGAGCCGTGCCATATCTCCAGTCCTGCTGGAGTGCGGCCGGATGCCGGGCCAGACAGGCCTCCCAGCGCGCGCGGTCAAGATCGGTGATGATCTGCATTTAGCCTTGCTTCACAGAATCGCTTCAGCCTCATCATCCACGAGGATGACGAGATCACAACGCCATGTTTTCGCGTAAAGCTGTATCCGTGATGGGATACTCAATCACCGAGCCGCGTCTCACCCTGATGGCGATCTGGCTGGTCTTTGCCTATATCGGCCTGCCGCTGCTGATCATCACCGGCCTGCTTGACCTGGCCATGCAGCTGTTTTTCGGCGTGTGTACCGGTCTTTGGTGTCTCGCGGAGTAAGGCGGTCCAGATCCGCAAACCCATTTGATCAGGCGGCGCCGGCAAGGCCGGTCACCGCCCGAAACAAGGTGTACTCACCCGGCGTGGTAGACGATCAGAGAATCGTTAGCCGCCGAGCTGGAAATTCAGACGGGTGCGATGACCATCCGTCTGGACATCGACTTCATTGAAACGCCAGCTTTCAACCGCGCGCAGCGCGGCGCGATCAAAAATACCTTCAGGTTGTGCTTCAGCGATTGCCGGCTCGACAACATCACCATTGGCCGCGATCGAATAGCTGACCACGACATAGCCTTCCACGCCGCGGCGCTCGGCCCCGCGCGGATAATCAGGCGCCTCGACATGCACGGCTTCGCGAGCCGGCGCGTCTTGAATGGCATAGACAGGTGCCGTGCCGAACAGGGCAACGGCGGAGACACAGATTGCGAGTGTGCGCTTGTTCATGATTCCCATAATTCTTCCCCACGCTTCTTGGTTTTGGTCGGTCGTCTTTTTGTTTTTTTTCCAAACTAGCCGGAGAGGTTTGAAATCACGTTTCGACTTTAGGTCGAATTTTATTCGATTTCTTTTATCGTTAAACTTCAATAGCTTGATCGGTAATAAAATTTGACTGTGCAGTTCTGGAATATACTTTTCCAGATCAAGACCCGCTGAAACAGGTCCACAATCGCGACTCCGACAACGGCGTCAGGCACTGGTCGCGCGGTCAGCCTGCCCCATCGGAGGCGTGAGCGAAGCGAATTGCCGTGAGAGCGAAGAAATGGCGCACCTATCAGGATTCGAACCTGAGACCTCTGCCTTCGGAGGGCAGCGCTCTATCCAGCTGAGCTATAGGTGCGTGATGCTCGTCTGATACCTGATGCGCGCGGGAGGCGCAATCGGCTTGGACCGGCCATCACCAGCTGCGATACAGGGATGACACGGTAGAGCGCGCTGGACGGGTGGCGCCGGTTTTGCTCAAGCTGCGCATCTCTTCCAGTTGCGCTTTCCTGCTGACGCTGTTCCTGCGCCTCGTCACGGAGCTTTTATGACCGATCCTTTTTCCCCGCTGACCCTCGCCCATGGCCCCGATTGGTCAAACCGCTTCATGCTGGCTCCGCTGACCAATCTGCAAAGCCACGCAGACGGGGTGATGAGCGAGGATGAGTTCACCTGGCTGAGCAAGCGGGGCGAGGGCGGTTTCGGCGCCGTGTCGACCTGCGCCAGCCATGTCAGCGAGCGCGGGATCGGCTTTCCCGGCCAGATGGGGATATGGGGCGATCATCATCTTGATGGCCTGTCGCGACTGGCCGAGGCGCTCAATCGCGCCGGCTCGCACTCGATCGTCCAGCTGCACCATGCCGGCATGCGCACACCACAGGACTTGATCGACGGGCCGCCGGAATGTCCTTCGGACAGTGAAAAACACGGGGCCAAGGCGCTTAGCGCCGACGGTGTGGAACGCCTCAAGGATGATTTCGTCGCCGCTGCCAGACGGGCCAAGACGGCGGGTTTTCATGGTGTCGAACTGCATGGCGCGCATGGCTATATTCTCGGCCAGTTCATCAGTCCCACCATCAATAAGCGCACTGACAAATATGGCGGCCCGCTGGAAAACCGCGCCCGGATCCTGTTCGATCTCATTGAGCGCGTGCGTGAAGACTGCGGCCCCGATTTCAGCCTCGGCGTCCGCCTCTCGCCCGAACGCTTCGGGATGGTGCTGAGTGAGATGGTCAGCCTGGTGGACCGTCTCTTCACCGAGCAAAAGATCGATTATCTCGACCTGTCACTCTGGGATGTCTTTAAAATGCCCGCCGAAGACGCCCATGCCGACACGCCCCTGCTGGATCACTTCACCCGCATGGAGCGCGGCCGGATCCGCTTTGGCGCGGCCGGGAAAATCTCGACCGCCGCCGATGTTCGCCGCGCCCTGGAGGCCGGGCTGGATTTTGTTGTGCTGGGCCGGAGCGGTATTCTACATCATGATTTTCCGCGCCGGATGCGCGCCGATTCCGGTTTTGAACCGGTCAGCCTCCCGGTCAGCCGCGAGTATCTGAAAACAGAGGGGCTCGGCCCGAAATTCATTGATTACATGAGCAATTGGGACGGGTTTGTGGAGGAGGA
>JBELMP010000027.1:13553-20391 GCA_042095695.1 Maricaulis sp.
ACCGCGACGACCGCCGATACTGTCGGGGTCAGTGTCATCCTCCCGGCGTCTGCGGCCAGCGCGTTCACCATAACCGGTCAGGCCTAACCCCCAGTCCTTGTCGAAACCCTCGACCCCGCGATTGCGAAAGCGCACCTTCGGTCCCGGCTGCGCCAGCCAGGCATAGACAATAATCGCCGCAATGGCCGAAATAATGATCAGAGCGAGAGCGAAACCGGCACCCGTCGAGCCTTGCGGCTGAAGATAAATACCGAAAAACCAGGTCAGCCCCAAAAACAGCGGCGCGGCGACACCCAGTGCAATCAGGCGGCGAAGTGTTGCAATCATTGTCTCTCTCCCTTTCTCATCATATCGGACAGTTGGGAGAATATGCTGAAATTAGGCCCGAATTCGGGCAGTTATTACGGGAAGTTTAGGTTTTCAGTCCCGCTTGTCAGGTCCTTTGCCTTCTGGCTTTCTGGCGGGATTGTCCCTACTCTCGATGATAGGTTAGGGCGAGGAAAACATCCTCCAGATCCGGTTCTTCGGTCCGCAGATCATCAATTCGCCCGCCGGAGGCCCGGAATTTCTCAATCATTTCCGCAACAGATTGCTGGCCATAGCGATAGCTGATTGCCAGCGCACCATCCTGGCGGATCTCCGCGTCAAATCCGTCCAGCTCGGCGGGGATCCGCGTCAATGCCTCAACCGGTTCGATCACCAGGGTTTTCTTGTCCAGGCGCTTGAGCAATTGCGTCTTGGGCTCACAGGCGACGACCTGGCCCTGGTCGATAATGGCGATCTCGTCACACAGCTCCTGGGCCTCCTCGAGATAATGCGTGGTCAGCACGATCGTGGTACCGCGGGCGTGCAGCTCACGCACATAATCCCAGAGCTGGCGGCGCAATTCGATATCCACGCCAGCCGTTGGTTCATCCAGCACGAGAACAGGCGGTGTATGCACCATGGCCTTGGCCACAAGCAGGCGGCGTTTCATCCCGCCGGATAACTGCCGCACATAGGCATTGCGCTTGTCAGCCAGCCCGACCGCCTCGAGCAATTCCTCGGTTTTGCGCTCCGCCTTGGGCACGCCATAAAAACCCGCCATCAGTTCCAGCGTCTCATAGGGCGTGAAAAACACGTCCATATTGATTTCCTGGGGCACGACGCCGATCGCGGCGCGGGCGCGGCGGCTGTCCGCATCGATATCAATCCCCCAGGTCCGGACCGTGCCCGCGCTTTTCTTCACCAGCCCGGCAAAAATATTGATGAAAGTCGACTTGCCGGCCCCGTTCGGCCCCAGCAGGCCGAAAATCGAGCCGCGCGGCACGCGCAGGGTAACGCCCCTGAGGGCGTCTTTGGGCGGAGATTTGCCGCTGCCGGCATAGGTTTTTCGGACATCGACCGCCTCAAGGGCGAAATCGGGAAGGCTGGATGTATCGGACATGTCGACTCGGAATTGACGGGACAGGGCTAAGCGCCATAGTTAGGCGTCACGTTTCCGTCTGTCCATGAGGGCTTGTCCATGGCTGCTGCTGCAAATTCCGTCCCGCCGTCGGAGATCATCGTCACAGAGGACCATCGCATCGCCTGTGATGGCGGCGGCGCGCTCGGCCATCCGAAAGTCTTCCTGGAAATGGGCGAGCATGATTTTGTCGAATGCCCCTATTGTGACCGTCGCTTCGTGCGCGCCGGATCCAGCGAAGATCCGAACGCCTAGAGCGATCGGATGGCGCGGAGCACAAGCCAGCGGATCGGCCTGATCCTCGGTCTCGTGCTCGCGGTCGGGTTACAATTCCTGCCGCGTCCGGATGAGCTGTCAGCAGAGGCCTGGATGCTTGCCTCCCTGGCCTTGATGATGGCCTGCTGGTGGGCGAGCGAGGCCCTGCCCATCGCCGCCACAGCGCTCGTTCCAATCGCAGCCTTCCCGCTCCTTGGCATTGCCTCGACCGGCGCCACCACCGCACCCTATGCAAGCCCGATCGTCATGCTCCTCCTGGGTGGTTTCATTATCGCCCTGGCGATCGAGAAATGGGATCTTCATACGCGCATCGCCCTGAATATCGTGCGCACATTCGGCAGCCGGCCCGCCGCCCTGGTCGGCGGCTTCATGGTGGCCTCCGCCCTGTTATCGATGTGGATCTCGAACACGGCGACGACGCTGATGATGATCCCGATCGCGCTGAAAGTGGCGCAGGAAGTTGAAGCGGAGGCCGGCCAGTCCAGCGCCAGCTTCGCCACGGCCCTCGCCCTCGGCGTCGCCTATGCCGCCTCGATCGGGGGCATGGCCACGCCGGTCGGCACGCCCACCAATCTCATTGGTATCGGCTATCTGGAAAACACGTTCGAACAGTCGATCGATTTCGCAACCTGGATGATGATTGGCCTGCCCACGGTCATCCTGCTCATCCCGGCGGCCTGGCTGATCCTGACCCGGTTCGTGTTCAAGCTCGAGCACGGCCGGGAAAGCCAGGCAGCGCGCGCGCATCTTGATTCGGAAGTTGAGAAGCTTGGCCCCATGCGAAGCCCGGAAATCCGCGTCGCCCTGCTGTTTGGCGTGGTCGCGATCTTGTGGATGGGCCGCGAATTGCCCGGCGATATCGGCTGGAACCCGCTCCTGGCCTCGCTCAGCGAGGCGCTCAACCTGCCTGTCACCCTGCAATTGGGTAATACGCAGATTGCCATGCTCGGTGCAGTTTTGAGCTTTCTGATCCCGGCCGGTGGCAAGGGCAATGAGGGCCAGGCCCTGATGGACTGGACCGGGCTCGCGCGCCTGCCCTGGAATGTCCTGATCCTATTCGGTGGCGGGCTGTCGCTGGCCGCCGCGCTGTCCTCGACCGGGCTGGCCGACTGGCTGGGCAATCAGATGGGCTTCCTGGAGGCCTGGCCGACGCCGCTTTTGATCCTGGCGATTATTGCCGTCATCGTCTTCCTGACCGAGGTGACCTCAAATGTTGCCACCACCACTGCCTTCCTGCCGGTGCTGGGCGTGCTGGCAGTGAATGCCGGGGTGCCGCCGGAATTCCTGGTCGTCCCGGTTGCCATTGCGGCGTCAGCCGCCTTCATGCTGCCGGTCGCGACAGCGCCCAACGCCATTGTCTACGCCTCCGGCGCCGTGACCCAGGCGCAGATGATCCGCGCCGGTTTCCGGATCAATCTCGCCGCGATCGTCATCATCGCCCTGCTCGGCATGGTGCTCGGCCCCATCCTGTTCGGCTAGGAAACCCGGCTCGCCCCCTTAGGCGCTGGCGTCTTGTCCTTGAACTTGCAGATATCCTCGACCGGACACCGCCAGCATTCCGGTTTGCGGGCCTTGCACAGATAGCGGCCGTGCAGGATCAGCCAGTGATGCGCGCCCTGTTTGTACGCGTCGGGCGTGATCTTCTCGAGCCGCGCCTCGACCTCGTCCGGCGTCTTGCCCGGGGCCAGCCTTGTGCGGTTGGAGACCCGGAAAATATGCGTGTCGACCGCTATTGTCGGCATGCCAAAGGCCTCATTCATCACCACATTCGCGGTCTTGCGGCCGACACCCGGCAGTTCCTGAAGGGCATCGCGATCCGCCGGCACCTCGCCATCATGCCGGTCGATCAACAGCTTTGACAGGGCGATGACATTCTTGGCCTTGTTGCGGAAAAGCCCGATCGTCTTGATCCGGTCGCGGACATGTTCCTCGCCCAGGGCGACCATTTTCTCTGGCGTGTCGGCCTCCTGGAATAAAAGCTTGGTGGCCTTGTTGACGCCCACATCAGTGGCCTGGGCCGACAGGGCGACCGCGACCAGCAGCGTGTAAGGATTGGTATAATCCAGCTCGGTCCGGGGATCGGGCCGGTCCTGGGCGAGCCGCGCATACAGGTCCAGCGCCTGTTCACGGTTCAGCCCGGGCGGCGCCCGCCTGGTTTTGCGTTTGGGAGCGGCTTTCGCCGGAGAGGGACGTGTCATGACCCGAAGGAAGCAGAGCCGGGCCGCAATGTCATCCTCGTAAATCTTGGCGCTGCGGCTTTGTCGCCCTATCTTCCGGCCCATGCGCAACACCATTCTGGAAACCTGGCCCGCAGAGGCCGAGGCCGTCGAGCCTCATAGCGGCCCGGTCTATATGGAGGCCGAGCTGGCCCCGAACCGGTCGCTGCGCAATCCGGCCTTTATCGCACTGATGATCGCCATCACCCTGATCTCCTTCACCGCCGGCATGTTGTTCATCGCCATGGGCGCATGGCCGGTAATGCCGTTTTTCGGCCTGGACGCGTTCTTGATCTGGCTGGCCTTCCGGGTGTCCTATCGCGATGGCCGGGCACGGGAATGGGTCCGTGTTGATGCCCGGGATATCGAGGTCACGCGACGTCATCCAACCGGCCATGTTCGCCGCTTCCGCCTGCCGACCGCCTGGGTCAGGCTCAACCTGATCGACCGTAATGAGCATCATGCCCAGATTGCCCTGACCGTGCATGGCAAATCCCTGGTGCTGGGGAGTTTCCTGGCACCGCAGGAACGCGGCGAGTTTGCCGATGCCCTCGCCAACGCCATCCACAAGGCGCGCGCGCCGCAAGATCCGGGTGGCAGCCTCGCCTAGCAGCGCTAGACTGGGTGAATGACAGCTCAGATTTATACGCTCGACGAGGCCAGCCGCGATTATCCGCGCATCACGCAGGTATTGCGCTATATCGGCGAGAATTGGCAGGATCATCCGGATCTGGACCGGCTTGCCGAGCTCGCCGGCCTGTCGCCGCATCACTTCCAGCGCATCTTCCAGCGCTGGGTCGGCGTCTCGCCCAAGAAACTCGTCAGCGCCTTCGCCCATGGCGCCGCCCGCACGGCGATTGATCAGGGGGCCGACCTGCTGGAGGCCAGTTTCGAGGCCGGCCTGTCCGGGCCCGGGCGATTGCATGATCTTTTCATCGCCCATGAGGCGGTCACACCCGGCGATGCCAAGCGACGCGGACGAGGCCTTGTCTTCACCTGGGGCGTCGCCCCCTCGCCCTTTGGTCCGGCGATTTGCCTCGTATCGGAACGCGGGCTGTCAGCTTTGGCCTTTGCCGATCCCGATGACGCCACCGGCTTTGCCGACCTGGAGGCGCGCTATCCCGCCGCCGAGTATCAGCGCGATGATGCAACGGCCCGGCGCTGGATCGAGCGGATATTCGCTGCGCCGGACGGATCGCCCATACCGCTCGCCCTCTATGGCACACAATGGCAACGCCAGGTCTGGCGCGCCCTGCTGGCCATCCCCGCCGGGGCAACCACTTCCTACAAGGCGATTGCCGAACAGGTCTGCAGCGCCAAGGCAAGCCGCGCTGTCGGCGCTGCGGTCGGCGCCAATCCAGTGTCCTGGCTGATCCCCTGCCATCGCGTCCTCGCCGGCAATGGCAAGCTGACCGGCTATCACTGGGGTGTGGATCGCAAGCGCGCAATGCTCGCCTATGAGGCCGCGAAGCGCTAGATTGGGGACATGTTCAGTCCCTATTCCTATCCCGCCCTGATCGCCATCCTTCTGGCCGCGGTGCTGCTGGTGCGCTGGATCGCGACGCGCCGCAAGCTCATGGAAGATGCGCGCCTGGAATATGAAGAACGCCTGGAGCTCAAGCCACGCACGGTAAAAGGCGTGGATGCGCGCACTTTCGAAAAGCTTTACCTGGGCGCTTTTGAACCGCGCTGGACGCTTTATACCGCCGCGACCCTGATCGGCGCGATCGCGATCACCGCCCCGGCGGCAATCGGTCTGATGCTGCTCTGGCCGATCATCGTGCTCGGCCTGGATGGTGGCCCCTGGTATGATGTCGGCTATTATCCCTGGATGTTCTACATGTTCTTCGGCATGTGCTTCTCCTGGGCCTTTGTCGCCTATATCGCGGCGCGCCTGCACCATCAGCGTCGACCGGAGCCCTTCCAGCCCGCCCTCGCGCGGGCGCGCGGAGAACCCCTGGATGATGTGGTCATCCCGCGCAAGCGACCGGCCTGGGCCAAGCGCGCCCGACCCGCCGCCACATCGGCAGTATCGGCAGAAAAAGCGGCACATGACACAAACAAACACCGGGACAAAAACCCGGATCAGGCCGCCAGCAAGGACACGGAATAATGCAATATCTCCACACCATGGTGCGGGTCAGCGATCTTGGGGCCAGCCTGCGTTTCTATTGCGAGGGGCTCGGACTGACGGAATGCTCACGCTATGACAGTGAGGGCGGGCGTTTCACCCTGATCTTCCTGGCCACGGATGAAGATATTGCCCGCGCCGGCTACACCCCCGGCTCCGGCAAGGTGCCCGATGGCATGCCCTGCGTGGAACTGACCCATAACTGGGATCCGGAGGACTATCAGGGCGGGCGGAATTTCGGCCATCTCGCCTATCGGGTCGATGATATTTACGGGCTGTGCGCGCATCTCATGGACATGGGATATGTGATCAACCGACCGCCGCGCGACGGCCATATGGCCTTTGTCCGCTCTCCGGACGGCATTTCCGTGGAATTGCTTCAGCGCGGCGACCGGGAACCGCAAGAGCCCTGGGCCTCGATGGAAAACACCGGCAGCTGGTGATTAGTCGCCGCCGGAAAACTCCGCTCGGCGATAATCCTCGAATGTCTTGCCCGGCTCGTCCTCAAACGTCTCTGCCAGAACCGTCAGCCGCTTGATGAGATCGGCCCGGAACTGGCAGAAATCGCCGCGCAACTCGCACCAGGCTGTCAGCAGCCAGACATGACCGAAACAGGTCAGCGCCAGCGGTCGGACAATACGCGTGCTCTCCTCGCCCTTCAGCGAGGTATAGCGAATGCGCAGCTTGCGCTTGCCCGAAATCGCATTGCGCACAGGCGCGAAAGCTTCCGGGCGCACGGTTTCATCCATCATCGCCGCGAAGAGCGGTGCC
>JBELMP010000028.1:0-19591 GCA_042095695.1 Maricaulis sp.
TCCCAGCCTGTTGATATGGCCCATCTTGCGACCCGGTTTTGTCTGTCGCTTGCCATACAGGTGTAGCCGGCAATGAGGATCCGCCAGCTCGGTGGCCCAGTCCTCGACATCAGCACCAATCAGATTGGTCATGACCGCGCTGGAGTGTGGCGCCGGGACCCCGAGCGGCCAGCCGGCGACGGCTCGCATATGCTGTTCGAATTGCGAACACGCACAGGCATCCTGGGTCCAGTGCCCGGTATTGTGAACGCGCGGTGCAATTTCATTGACCAGGAGCTCGCCGGTCGGCATTTCGAACAATTCCACCGCGAACACGCCGACATGATCGAGACCGGAACCGATGGCCTGCGCGATCTCATTGGCCCGGGCCTGTACGGTATCCGATACATCGGGCGCGGGTGCTGTCGTGGTTCGCAAGATGCCCTCGCCATGAACATTCTCGACCAGCGGATAGGCAGCCACCTGTCCATCCAGCCCGCGAGCGGCAACAAGCGATAATTCACGGCTGAAAGCGGCCGCGCCCTCTAGGATCGCCGGTTGCGCCTCGATCACCCGCCAGGCGGTTTGAATATCAGCTTCCGAGCGGATCCAGGCCTGCCCCTTGCCGTCATAACCAAAACGGCGGGTCTTGAGCAGGCAGGGCGTGCCCAGCACCGCGACTGCCTCGGTCAATTCGGCCAGGTCAGAGACCGGCGCGAACGGCACCGTCGTGACACCTGCTTCATTGATGAAGGTTTTTTCGACCACCCGGTCCTGGGTCAATTCGAGTGACCGGGCCCCGGGACGCAGCCTGGAGGCACGTGCAGCGATTGCCACAGCCTCGACGGGCACGTTTTCGAATTCATAGGTGATGGCATCGCACCGCGCGGCGAAGCTCTCCACAGCCCCCTGGTCACGCCAGGGCGCAGCCCAGGACCGCGCTGCCACACGCGCCGCCGGCCCCTCCGGTTCGGGATCATAGACATGAATATCAAAACCGAGCTCGGCACCTGCGACTGCCAGCATGCGTCCAAGCTGACCGCCGCCGAGAATTCCGATTACCGATCCCGGAGCCAGCGCATCCTTCATACAGCCTAGTCCTCAACCGTATCGACGACGCTATCGGTCTGTGCCTGGCGCCAGGCATCCAGCCGTTCGGCCAGCGCCGCGTCGGTGAGCGCGAGGATAGAGGCCGCGAGCAGACCCGCATTCTTCGCGCCAGCATCGCCGATGGCCAGTGTGCCAACCGGCACGCCGCCTGGCATTTGCACGATGGATAGAAGGCTGTCCTTGCCGCTCAGGGCTTTCGACTTCACCGGCACGCCAAGCACGGGCAGAGGCGACATCGCCGCAATCATGCCCGGCAAATGCGCAGCGCCTCCTGCCCCGGCGATAATAACCCTGACGCCCTGATCCCGGGCAGTCTTGGCAAAGGCTGTAAGGCGATCCGGCGTCCGGTGTGCGGATACGACACGGGCACCATAATCGACACCGAGCGCCTCGAGTGTGTCAGCCGCATGTTTCATGGTCGGCCAGTCTGACCGGGAGCCCATGACAATGGCGACGGGCGATGTCAGCGGCGTGCTGAAGGGCTGTGCTTCGCTCATGACGCGTCCTGCGCTGCAAAAGGAAGCGCGCGACCATAGCCGCCAAGATGGCGAGGTCAAGCGTCAAATCTGACTCCGGTTTTGATGGCCGGCTTGAGGAATTCTTAACCCCGGCTCGCCAGCTTTGATGCGAGCAACAGAATCACGGTGGAGCGCCCATGCGCATCGGGTCCGTCAACAATCCGCAGCCTGTCTCCCGCACGGAACGCACCAAGCGCGCCGGCGAGAGCGAAGGTGCGGGCCAGGCCAGCACCAGCCAGGGGCCGTCCGACAGCGCGTCCATCATGGGTGTGCCGGAGGCGGAGCTGACCCCGAATGTCCAGCGCGCCCTGCTATCGCTGATGGGCGAGGTCGACCAGATGCGCAAGGAGACCGAGCGTCTGCGTGGCCGCATCAGAGAGCTGGAATCACTCGCCGACCATGATGTCCTTGTCCCGGTCCTCAATCGCCGCGCCTTCCTGCGCGAGATGAGCCGGGCGCTGGCCCTGGCGGAACGCCATAATGCTCCGTCTGCCCTGGTCTATATCGATCTGAACGGTTTCAAGGCCATCAATGACAGCTTTGGACACGCTGCCGGCGACGCGGCGCTTCATCATGTCTCGGCACTTTTGATGGCGCACGTACGCGAAACCGATGCCGTGGGTCGTCTCGGCGGCGACGAATTCGGTATCGTTCTGACTTTGACCGGTCCGGAAGGGGCGGAAAACAAGGCACGCGAGCTCGCGCAGCTTATTGAGACAACCCCGTTCGACTACGCCGGCCGAAAGCTCTCGGTCGGCACGGCCTGGGGCACGCATCCGCTTGTAGCGGGCAAGAATGCGGAAGAGACCATGGCGGCTGCCGATGCGGCAATGTATGCGCGCAAGCAGGAGCAAAAGCGCGCCGCGACCGGCTAAAGCCCCTCCAGACAAATCGCATTAAAAGATCAGGCTATAATGTCGGGCGTGATCTGGTCGGAAATGCGCTGGATCTCATCCTTCAGGCGCAATTTCTCTTTTTTCAGACGTGCGATCTTGAGCTGATCGACCACCCCGTTTTCACTCAAGGCATCCACTTCAGCATTCAGCGCTTCATGCGCCTGCTGCAGGGTTTCCAGCTGCGCTAGCAAGCTTGTCTGGTCGAGGGATTCTCCGTCCATTCGTGACCGGTCTCTTTGTGTTTCGCTTTGCCAGGGATCGGCGCCGCCGGGATCGATTTACGAGTAGTCTTTACTGATCGGCACACCCGGAAGCCTGGATAAGCGCGAGCCGCACCGGGAACGTATTTTATAAAGCGAGCCGCCTTCTCTAGGCAAATAAATCTTGATCTGGTTCACGAGAGATGAAGACCGGCTCATGTCTCATGAGCGGCGCCCGCCAATCAGGTCTTCACCCCAGCGCCGTGTCGGTGTCCAGTCCAGGTCGAACAGGTCGAGCGCACGGCCCACGGATTGGTCGACAATATCCTCAAGGCTTTTCGGATTGGCATAGAAGGCTGGCAGGGGCGGACAAATGATCGCGCCCATCTCCGTCAAGGCCGCCATCGTTCTGATATGCCCCAGATGATAGGGCGTCTCGCGAACCATCAGTACCAGCCGGCGGCGTTCCTTCAGGACGACATCGGCAGCCCGGGTCAGCAGGCTGGATGTGACGCCTGTCGCGATCTCCGACATGGTGCGCACAGAACACGGCGCTATCAGCATGCCGCGGGTCTTGAATGAACCCGAGGCGATCGATGCGCCCACATCCGGCATTTTGTAGACGTGGTCCGCTTTTTCGCGCAGTGCACGGATGGATAATCCGCTCTCATATCCGAGGGTCATTTCTGCGGCTTTCGAGGCCACCAGGTGCGATTCAACGCCCATTTCTCGCAGGGCATCGAGCGCGCGAACGCCGTATATAATCCCGGAAGCCCCTGAGATTCCAACAATGATTCGATCGCTATTCATTTCGCCCTAACCGCGTAACGTTTCGTGACTAGACAGGCGTTTTCCACATGCTTCAATGGGCTGTTCCACTTTAGTAAGGGAGAGCACTCCATGCCAATCGACGCCCGCATCCGTGAGCTCGACGCACGTCACACGCGTCTTGATGCCCAAATTGACGAGGTCACCAGCCACCCGTCCGCGGACTCCCTGGAGCTGACCATGCTGAAGAAGGAAAAACTCCGACTTAAGGAACAAATAGAAGCACTACGACAATCGGCAACGCGATTGCGAAGTCCTACACACTAGAGATCATCCTTCAATCCACCGGGCGGCTTACGAGCCGCCCTTTTTAATGCATACTTCGCCTTTCAGGCTTAGCCTGTCGATGCAACCGATTTAAGGACTTCCGATGCACCGTCTCATTCTCAGTGGTCTATTACTTGTCGCGCTGGCTCATCCGGTACAGGCGCAAGACGAGGTCGGCCCCTGCGAACAGGCGTTCCGACATCTGGAAGCCGGGGCACAGGAAGACGCATTGATCAGTCTGGAATCCTGCCTCGAGGATGAGGAGCTCATCCCGGCGCAGGAGGTCATTGTCTACACCGAGATCGGCGCCATCCATCTCTATGCGGAACGATTTGAGGCTGCGCTGGGCGCCCATGCCATGGCTGCCGCGATCGCTGAGACTGCCGGGCAGGAAATCATCGAGCCAGCCTTCTTCCGCAATCGGGGTATCGCCTATTCCGGCCTGAATGACCCGGAGCGGGCGCTGGTCGATCTGCGCCGCGCCTACGCACAGGATAATCAGGACCCGCTGACCCTGGTCAGCCTCGGCATCGTGCATCAGGACATGGGTGCCTACGCGGAGGCTGTTGAAGTCTTTGATGCGCTGATACGGGTCACCCCGGACTGGCCCGGAGCCTGGCTCAATCGATCGGCGGCATTTCTCGATCTCGGCATGACCGGGGCTGCGGTCAGTGACGCAGAACGTGCCCTTGAAATTGAGCCCGATAGCGGGCTGACACTGAATATGCTCTGCTGGACATTGGTGCAGGATGGCCGCGCCAGGACCGCCCTCCCACTCTGTGAGCGCGCAGTGGAGCTCGAGCCGGAGGCGGGATCGAATGTCCATTCCCTCGCAGCGGCGCTGGAAGCGACGGGCTCGGAACGTCGAGCCTATCGGCTCTATCGCGAGGCGTATCGGCTGTCACCGGATGATCCGGAAATCATCGCCGATTACGAGCGCACCAACTCGCCCTGACACGCGGCCGGAATTGCATGTCGCTTCCGATTGTGCGAGGTCATCGCCCTTCAACGTTCCTGCACCCTGAAAGGACTGGCTGATGGCCGTTATGGATCGTGTGGCAATTGTGACGGGCGGCGCCAACGGCATTGGCAAGGCCTGCGCGCGGCGCCTGTCAGAAGACGGATGCCAGGTCGTTATTGCCGATATCGATGCGGAGGCAGGTCAGGCCTTGGCGGAGGAATTGGGCGCGGAAAAGCAGAAGGCGCTATTCGTGCCCTGCGATGTGTCAGACCGGCTCTCGGTCAATAATCTGCTTGCCGAGACCCGGTCAGCCTTCGATCGTCTCGATATTCTGGTCAACAATGCCGGTATTGTTGCGGGCGGGGATATTCTCAGCCTGTCCGAGGCTGATTTCGACCGGGTTATCGCAGTCAATCTCAAGGGCGCATTCCTGGTGGCCCGGGAAGCTGCGCAACAAATGGTCGAACAGATCGAAGCCGAGCAGGAGCGCGCCGAGGATGTGCGGCGACGCTATGCCATCATCAACATGTCATCGGTAAACGGCGTCCTCGCGATACCCGATCAGTTGGCCTATTGCGCGACCAAGGGCGCGATCGACCAGGTCACCAAGTCCATGGCACTTGCCCTGGCAAGTTATGGCATCCGTGTGAATGCGATCGGCCCGGGCAGTATCAACACGGATGTGCTCAAAAGCGTCGCAGACAATCCCGAGGCAATGGACAAGATCATGTCGCGAACCCCGCTTCAGCGGATTGGCGACCCTGATGAGATCGCCTCCATCGCGTCCTTCCTCGCATCCAGGGATGCCAGCTATATCACCGGCACGACGCTGTATGCCGATGGCGGGCGGATGGCGTTGAACTATATCGTCCCGACCGAATAGATACGGCCGCCCCGAGGGACGGCCGCCATTTCGTTTCGACTGCGAAACGCCTAGTTGTCGTTATTGCTGGATCCGCCGAACAGGGTTTCCAGGTCAATATCGCCAGACGGCATGTCATCGGGTTCGGACTGCTGCAAATCCTCAGCGGATTTCAACGTGTCCTGGAGCAGTTCCGGGTTTTCCTCTTCCAGCTTGCGACGACGTTCAGACGCCTTCTTGACCTGATCGTCCAGATCAATCTGGGTGCACAGGCCGAGCGAAACCGGATCGGTCGGCTTGATATTGGCCGCATTCCAGTGGCTGCGCTCTCGAACCGCCTGGATCGTGGTCTTGGTCGTACCGACGAGCTTGGAAATCTGCGCGTCCGAGAGCTCGGGGTGATTACGGACCAGCCAAGCAATTGCGTCTGGGCGATTCTGGCGGCGGGATAACGGCGTGTAGCGCGGACCACGGCGCTTGGCCGGCGTATGAAGATCGGAATATTTAGGCTTCACCACAGTCATGCGGTAATCGCTGTTTTCTTCAGCGCTGGCGATTTCCTCACGGGTCAGCTGACCATTGGAAATCGGATCGGCACCGCGCACCCCAGCGGCAACATCACCATCTGCAATACCTTTGACTTCCAGCGGATGAAGGCCGCAGAAATCAGCAATCTGATCGAAGGTCAGGGATGTGTTATCGACCAGCCAGACAGCGGTCGCCTTCGGCATCAAAATTTCAGTCATTCCCAATGCTCCGAGACAATAAAAAAGCCCGACACGGCTGCCGGGCTGAGGCTTCCGACGCTGATCCAGGGCAAGGCCACCAGTCCAGCGATTTGTGACACCTATACATCAGCCTAGCGCGGCTTGGAAGCGTCGCTGTGTAGCTCCGTCACGGCAGAAGCAGAATCTTGCCGGCATGGACGCCGCTATCGAGCCGGGCATGCGCCTCCCGAACATCATCCAACGCGAAGCTGGTGTCGACAATCGGTCGCACGCGGCCATCGGCGATCCAGGGCAGGACGGTCTCGGCAATGGCCGCGTTCAGGCGTGCCTTCTCCGCATCCGGCCTGGCGCGCAGGGTCGAGCCTGTCAGGGTGATCTGTTTGAGCATCACCCGCATCAGGTCGAGCTCGACGCGGCTGCCCTGCAAGAAGGCGATCGAGACAATGCGGCCGCCTGATCGCGCGCAATCGATATTCTTCTGAACATATGCCCCGCCCACCATGTCCAGTATGACATCAGCTCCGCCGGCCTCACTGACCACCTCCTGAAAATCTGCCGTCCTGTAATTTATGGCGATATCAGCGCCAACGGACCGGCACAGATCGCAGCGCTCATCGGACCCCGCTGTTGCGATGACCCTTGCGCCAGCAGCCTTGGCCATCTGGATCGCGGTTGTGCCAATCCCGCTCGCCCCGCCATGCACGAGGAATGTTTCGTCTTGCGACAGCCCCGCTGCCTCGAACACATTTGCCCAGACGGTATAGACTGTCTCGGGCAGGCCGCCGGCCTCGGCGAGATCGAGAGCGGCGGGCACAGCCAGGGCGGCGGAGGCCTTGGCAATCACGAAATCGGAATATCCGCCACCTGCAACCAGCGCCATGACCGGAGCGCCCAGCGCCAATTGCGGTACAGCGGCACCCTTGGCCACGACCTCACCCGCGACTTCAAGGCCCAGACCAGGCTCTGCTCCCGGCGGTGCCGGATAGAAGCCGAGACGCTCGAACTGATCAGGCCGATTGACGCCGCAGGAGGCCGCTCGGATCAGGATTTCATCGGCTGCGAGCTCTCGCAATGCACGCGTCTCGACCTGCAGAACATCTGGCCCGCCTGGCGTGGGTGCGGTGACAATTCGATGGCTTTCAAAACTCGACATGGATTTCTCCGGAAATTTGCTATGCTGTCCGCACGTCTTTTGGGGAGGATGGGATGACTGACGACGATATGAGCCTCGCAGAGCGCAAGGGCAACAGCCTGACGCCGGGTGAGGATCTTGATCACTTCTCCCTCGACGATCTGCAGGAACGCAAGCGCGTACTGGAGGCAGAAATCCGACGAGTTGATCAGATCGCCGCAAAAAAACAGGCCGCGGGTGCCGCCGCAGACGCCGTGTTCAAGATTTAATCAAGACATTGGAGCCAAGCTGGCCTGAGCCTTGCAGTGATTCGGTCAAGGCTGAAGGACAAATGGACGAGTTATGACTGACGCACGCAATCTCTTCCCCGCTGGCGGGGCTCCGGCGCACCGCGCTCGCGAATTCGCGAGTTCGGAGATGTTTCATAAACTCTTCCAGGAAGGGATGGATCTGGTCGAGGAAACCGCCAGCTATCTCGACGGCCCCGGGCGCGATGACTCCAAATCCCTCGACCGGGCCGGCGCACTGTCCTATGCGACCGAGAGTATGAAACTCACCACGCGACTCATGCAGGCGGCCTCCTGGCTGCTGGCGCAGCGCGCTGTGGCAGAGGGCGAAATGTCGGCGGAAGACGCCACGGATGGGAAATATCGTCTCAGCTATGACCGCCCGACCGATGACCTCTGGCCAGAAGGCGAGAGTGCCCCTCAGATCCTGATGACGCTGGTCACGCGATCCCGTGCGCTCTATGCCCGGCTGAAGCGTATTGATGACAGCCTTTATGCCGATGATGGCGAGGAGCCGGAAAGCAATCCGGTCGCTGACCAGATGGCAATGCTCCGGGGTGCCTTTACCGATTGATCCGCCCCGGCTCCGAACAAAAAAGGCGCGCCCCGGAAGGACGCGCCTTTTTTGTGTTCGCCGTCTGCCTTGCGCTTAGACGAAGCCCTTGAACTTGTCCTTGAAGCGCGAAACGCGGCCGCCACGGTCCAGCAGCTGCTGATTACCGCCGGTCCAGGCCGGATGCGAGGTCGGGTCGATGTCGAGGTTCAGAGTATCGCCTTCCTTGCCCCAGGTGGACTTGGTCTGGAAGGTCGTACCGTCGGTCATCACCACATTGATGACGTGGTATTCAGGATGGATATCGCTTTTCATCGATCCGGCTTTCTCGTCTCTGCCGCGCCACACGATTACGTTGCCGTGCACGCAGCTCAATAAACTCAGGAGCGGGGCTGATACAGGAAGTAGGGCGAAAGGGCAAGCGGGCATGAGAGTCGCACCCGCACAGCTTGCTGAGGCTGACGCTGGCGCGGGGAAATCTGAGTGGTACGCGGCGATGGCGTAAGTATTTTTAGGGATATCAGCGCGAGGTCAGCTTCAGCTCGATCCGGCGATTTTGCGCATAGGCCTGGGCGGTGCGACCGGGCACAAGCGGGTAATGCTCGCCAAAGCCAGCGGCCACGAGATGCCGGGACGGCACGCCGAAATCCTCCATCACATTGACCACCGAAATCGCCCGCGCGGCGGAGAGATGCCAGTTGGACGGGTAGGTTGTGCGGATCGGCAATGGATCGGTATGGCCATCAATGCGGATCACCCATTCCAGATCTGACGGGATTTCCTCGGTCAGCTGGATGATGGCCTCGGCGATCGGCCGCAGGCTTTCCCTTCCTTCGCTGGACAGCGCGGCTGAGCCGGATGCGAAGAGGACATCTGTTTCGAAAACGAAACGGTCGCCGACAATTCTCACCCCGGTGCGATTACCCAGAATCGCGCGAAGGCGTCCGAAAAAGTCTGAACGATAGACGGCCAGCTCCGCAGCCCGCTCTGCCAGGGCCGCATTCAGACGCTCACCAAGATTGATCACCTGCGCCTCTGCGTCCTCGGCCCGCTGTTCAGCCGCATCGAGCGCGGCATTCAATGTCGCGATCTGATCGCGAAGCACCGAGATCTGCTGATTGAGCAGCATAAGTGCGCGCATGCTCTCCTCGGAAAGCTCACGCTCGGCCTGCAGCTCCTCATTGAGCGCCTGCGCCTGGGTATTCGCCAGGGCGAGCGCCCCGGTCAGGGCGTCGCGCTCACTCTCGAGCCCGGCAATTTCGGTTTCCAGACCCGTGATACGCAAATTGAGATCGGCGTTTTCATCGCGGGCCAGCGCCAGCTCATCGGCCAGCACCGCCAATTGCGCATTCAAGGCGGCCAATTGCTCATCGCGCCCGGTCAGGGCCTGACTGAGCGAGACCTGGCTGACGACAAAAACAGCGAGCAGAAAGACGATGACCAGTAGCAGTGTTGCCAGGGCATCGACAAAACCCGGCCAGTGATCGCCATTATCGGCATCCTGGAAACGCGCAAAACGCGGTGCCGACATGGTTAGTCGCCTCCCCGCTCGCGGGCTTCAAGGGCACGGATCAGGACGCGGATCTCATCGCGCAAGGCCCGTGTCGCCTCTTCCTGGCCGGATCGCATGTCCTCGGTAAAGCGCTGCAAGGTCGTATCCATCTGACGGCTATTGCGCTCCATGGCATGAGCGAGGCGATCAATTGTCTCCGCCGTCTGCTCAAGCAGCGCGCCGATATAGGCCGTCGACGTCTCGCCATCCCCGGCGGCAGCCGGTCCGGCGCTCGCAACGCGCGACATCGAGGACAACCATTCCTCGATCTCATTGTAGAAGCGATTTTGGGCACGGCTGGCCTGCAAATCGAGAAAACCGATCACCAGCGAACCCGCAAGGCCGAAAAGCGAGGAGGCAAACGCGGTCCCCATGCCCTGGATCGGGCCCTGAATGGCGGCAATCAGGGCTGCGGAGTCGACATCACCGGTCGTATTGGCGGAGACGGCAGCGACCGCATCCCCGACATCCTGAACCACTTCCAGCAGCCCCCAGAACGTGCCGAGCAGGCCAAGAAAAATCAGCAGCCGCCCGAAATAGCGGGTAAAGGCGCCGGCCTCGGACATGCGGGCACCGACGGAATCGAGCACAGTCCGTACCGAGGCTGCGGAAATCCGCATGCGCCCATCGGCAGCACCGATCATAGAGGCCATCGGGGCGATCATGGCCGGCGGACGCGGCAGGCTGCCAGGATGTTCGGAAGACCGGAAACGGATCAGCCAGCGGGCCGCCGGACCGATGGCGAGCGCCTGCGCAAAGGTGTAAAGCACGCCGATCACCAGCACGGCCAGGATCAGTCCGTTTATCGCCATATTGGCCTGGAAGGCAGCCGTTAGCGGCTCGATCAGCCAGGCAGCGATGGCGATTACTGCCGCGGTAAACAGGGCCATCCAGATAATGTATCGCCACGGGCCGGTGAAGCGGACTTCCTGCCCGTCGCTGTCCATCTGCTCATCATGCAAAACCGGCATTGCTTCCCCTCACGCTGGTTACAGACCCTTCCTCGCCACGCATTGGGACAATTTGGGGGCGAGGTCAAAATTTCGCTGAGGAATTCTTCCCGCTCGCGTCATTTTATCACTTATTGGAAACAATAACTTTCTGATCAAGGCGATTAAGTCCGCCAGAGAAAGCGCTATCTCACGCCTTACGAATTAACGATCGTGCCTGAGGAGCTAAACAATGTCCCGCACACAAACCATTTTGCGCGTCGACGCATCCATGCGCCGCGCCGGCTCACAATCCCGCGCCTTGCTCGACACGGTGGTCGAGCGCTTCCGGCGCGTCAGCCCGGATGTGAAAGTCGTAAACCGCGATCTCGCCACGGAGGCGCTGCCTCAGATTGATGAGACGTGGATCAATGCCAATTTCACCGACCCGGATCAGCGCGATGAGCTGCAAAAGCAGAAACTCGCCCAGTCCGATGCCCTGGTGGAGGAACTCCGGGCGGCGGATACGCTCGTTATCGGACTGCCAATCTATAATTTCTCGGTTCCGGCAGCGCTAAAGGCCTGGATCGATCTGATTGCCCGCGCCCGGCTGACTTTCAAATATACCGAGAATGGGCCGGTTGGGCTGCTCGAGGGCAAGCGCGCCGTCCTCGTCGTGGCCTCTGGCGGCGTCCCGGTCGGAAGCCCGGTCGATTTCGCCACCGATTACATGAAACAAGTGCTGCGCTTCATTGGCATCACGGAGGTTGAGGTGATCGATGCCAGCC
Source organism: Maricaulis sp. (assembly GCA_042095695.1). GTDB lineage: Bacteria > Pseudomonadota > Alphaproteobacteria > Caulobacterales > Maricaulaceae > Maricaulis. Next base: position 11,591 of record JBELMP010000028.1, read on the forward strand.
AGCTCAACTTCAAGGCCGACGCCCAGATTGAATCGGCCAAGACCGCGATCGACCAAATCGCCGCTTAACGGGCAGCGTCCAGCTTCGCCTGGAGTGCCTGGATCATGTCCTCATTGCCGGCCAGCAAGCTGCCGGTGGTGAGGATGTCGTCCTTGCCGTCAATCTCGGCGACAAAGCCGCCGGCCTCACGCACGAGGACAATCCCGGCCGCGATATCCCACGCCGCGAGATTGCGCTCCCAAAAACTGTCATAGCGCCCGGCCGCGACCCAAGCGAGATCGAGCGCGGCAGAACCCATGCGACGAACGCCAGCGGCGTGCGGCATGACCTGATGTAATTCCTTGAGGAATTGAGCATGCCCCTTCTTGCCAACGAAGGGCATGCCGGTCGCGACAACGCTTTCATCAAAATGCTTGCGGCCGGCGACCCGAAGACGACGATCCGCGAGCCAGGCGCCACGGCCTTTTTCGGCGTGGAACATTTCGTCCGTCGCCGGATTGTAGACGACACCCGCAACCAGCTCACCTTCGCGCTCCAGAGCGATGGAGATCGAGAAATGCGGCATGCCGTGCAGGAAATTCAACGTGCCGTCGAGCGGGTCGACGATCCAGCGATGCGACTTGTCCGTTCCCTCCGCAATGCCACGTTCTTCCATCAGGAAGCCATAGCCGGGACGCGCCTCTTTCAGGCGGTCAAAGATGATGTCCTCGGACTTGTGGTCGGCGACGGAGACGAAATCAGCCGGGCCTTTCTTGGAGACCTGCAGATGTTCGATATCGCGAAAGTCACGGTTGAGCGAGCGACCGGCACGGGCAGCCACATCGGTCATGAGGGTCAGGAGCGGAGAGAGCGTACCCAAGAGATCAGTCCGCGCGCTTGACGTAGGAACCGTCTTCGGTCGCTACCACGACTTTCTCGCCTTGCGCGACGAAGGGTGGAACCGCTGTGCGGACGCCATTCTCCAGAATCGCCGGCTTGAAGGAATTTGCCGCTGTCTGCCCCTTGATCACCGGCTCTGTCTCGGTGATTTCCAGAACGACCTGCTGCGGCAGGGTAACGCCGATCGGGCGTTCTTCGTGGAAGTCGACAACAATGGTCATGCCATCCTGGAGATAGGCGGCGCGATCCTCACCGACAAAATCCTTCGCCAACTCGATCTGCTCAAAGGTTTCCGCGTCCATGAAAGTCAGCGTGTCACCGCTATCAAACAGGAAGGTATGATCCTTCTGCTCAAGACGCACGCGCTCGACCTTGTCAGCAGCCCTGAAACGCTCATTCAGCTTGCGGCCATCGAGAAGATTCTTCAGTTCGACCTGAGCGAAGGCACCGCCCTTGCCCGGCTTAACATGCTCGGTCTTGACCGCCACCCAGAGCGTGTCCTGGTGTTGCAGTACATTGCCCGGCTTGATCTCATTGCCGTTGATCTTCATCGCGTCACCCGTAAGGAAAGCAGAACTGGTCCCACGCGGGGACAGGAAAGTGGCGCTCTCCTAACAGCGAGGCGGGCTATCGGCAAGCTTGCAGGGAAGTTTCAGCGGTTCAGACCTATGGTTCGAGGCTGACTTCACCCTGAATACGCTGAACGTCCGCGGGCGGCAGGCTGCGCTCCAGGGCCAGTCGAATCTGATCGCGCAAGGAATTCTCCACAAACGCCCCGTCAGGGTCATACTCGGCGCGGAGCGTCCAGTAATAGGCCCGGTCGAGATCCTGCGGCCGACCGTCCCCCTGGGCGAGACTATAGGCCAGCAAGAACTGGCTTTCGGCATCACCGCCGCGGGCGCCCTGTTCAAACCAATAGCTGGCCATGGCGGGATCGGCCTCACCACCGCGCCCCTGATACATCATCAGACCGTACTGGCCCTGGGCGGGCGCATATCCGCTTTCGGCAGAGATCCGCATCAGGCGACGCGCCTCACTATCGCTGGCCTCACCGCCATCACCTTCAGCCCACATGATAGCGGCCTGCAGAGCCGCTTCCGCATGCCGCTCCTCGGCCGCCAGCTCAAACCATTGGCGCGCCAGACTCTGATCGCGATGGCCGCCCTCGCCGCGATCAAGCATCTGCGCGAACTGGTACATGCCTTCCGGCGAGCCGCCGCGTGCGGCGCGTTCAAACCATTCGCGGGCGCCGAGCTGGTCCTGCGGCAGAGGCGAGTCCTTCAGATCGAGACCCAAGGCCAGCATGGATCCCAGATGTCCAAGGCGCCCCGCGCGTTCGAACCAGAGCCGTGGCGCACCGAGTTGAGCCTGCCACTCACTGTTTCGCGCTATCCGGCCAAGCTCATAAAGGGCAATGGGCTGTTCATCCTCAGCCGCTCGGCTGAACCAGGTAACGGCCCGTCCGAGATCTCGCGGCGTCCCGTCGCGGCCATCCTTGGCGATCAACCCGGCCATGGTCGCAGCCAGCGTATCGCCCGCGGCCGCTGCGGTTTCCGCATAGCGCCGAGCGCTCGACCAGTCCTCATTCATCCAGGCGAGCTGGGCGCGGTAGAGCGCCTCCTGCACCGGCGACAATCCTTCGGGCACGGTGGCATCCTCTGCCGCCTCGCCGGTTTCTGCCGCATCCTGCACGGATTCCGGAACCAGCACGAGCTCGTCCGGGAAGGTGAAACTCGGCTGCGGCTCGTCCGCTTGCATTGTGCCGGCGTCCTGCAGGCTCAACAGGCCCGCGATAAGGATAAGCGTGGTCATACTCATGGGTGCAGAGAGCCGTCCGAATGCGGCGAGGTCAAGACCGCAGGCCCAGCCTGTCTGAATTGTATACTTACTCGTCCAAAAGCGTGGTGAATGCGCGTATCGCTTCGGCGGCACCGTCCTCATGCCCCCAGACCCCACCGGATACTGCGAGGAAATCGGCACCATTATCGATCAGCGGCCGAGCATTTGCGACCGTGATACCGCCAATGGCAACACAAGGCAGTTCAAACAATTCGACCCACCAGCGCAGCAAATCCGGTTCAGCCCGGGTCGGCGCTGCCTTGGTCGATGTGGGATAGAAAGCGCCAAAGGCGACATAGTCCGCGCCGGCCTCCCCCGCTGTCATCGCCAGGTGTCGACTGTCATGGCAGGTCACACCGACCGTACGCGATTTGCCCATAATCGATCGCGCATCCTTGATCCGTCCGTCCTGCTGACCAATATGAACGCCATCGCAGCCAAGTTCATCGGCGAGTTCCGGACTGTCATTCATGATCGCGGCGGTGCCGTGTTTCTGAGCACACGCGATCAGCGATGGCGCGAGCCGGCGTATCTCATCAACATCATGGTCTTTCAGACGCAGCTGAAGCGCGGCAACCGGGCCGGCGCTCAAAGCCGCATCAAGTGTCTGGAGAAACCCATCCTCAATGCGCGGCGGCGTGATCAGATAAAGCTGGCAGGTCATGCGGCGCTTTTGACTGAGTTTGGTCGGAAAAACCAGCCCTGGTCATCACGTGTTCATCTATGCGTCATCACCGAAAGATCATGCTAGATATGTCTGCGACGCGGCCAAATTCGCGTCCTTTTCTTCAAGAGGAATTCCATGTCGATCAAAATGCTTGCCGCCGCCGTGCTCGCTGCGGCCTCCACCTCCGGCGCTGTTATCGCGCAGGACTGGACCCTTAATCCCACTTTCGGCTCAACCGCGCTGAATTCCGGATTTCTGCCAGATCCGTTTAATGTCTCACTGACGGCCGGCGGCAGCCTGGATGCAGCAAGCGTCGGATGCATGGGATCAATCGCCAACGCCCCGGACTATCGTATGCAATGGGGTGGTGGACGCGTCACGATCGGCGCGAATTCATCCTCCGACACGACGCTGGTTGTGAACGCGCCTGATGGTTCCTGGTATTGCTCGGATGACGTCAACGGATTCAATCCGGCCCTCGTCTTCAACCAGTCCGGCCAGTTCGATATCTGGGTTGGCGTCTATAATGGCGGCACCGCCTCGGCGACCCTTTACTTCACCGAGTTCTAGCCTTCACCCCGCGCTATGAAAAAGGCCCGCCAGTCGGCGGGCCTTTTACGTTTCGACGCTGAGGTCTGAGGCTTAAGCCAGCTCTTTTTCCATCGCCGCTTCCCATTCTCCCAGGGCGGCAAGGCCATTCATCTTGGAGCGATGGTTGAAAGCGGCCTGGCCGGCAGCAATATTTTCGGCCTTCCCGGCCCAGGCCGACAAGGGCGCCGCCTGCAGGGCACGTCCATAAGAGAAAGTGAGCGGCCAGGGCAGGTCATAGGCGGCATTCATCGCATTGAGGTGGGCCGTAGCCTCCTCATCACTCTGACCACCCGAGAGGAAGGCAATGCCCGGAACAGCTGCCGGTACGCAATTTGCCAGACACTGAACCGTCATGTCAGCGACTTCCTCAATTCCGGCGCGGTCAGAGCCCGTCGTCCCGGAGATGACCATGTTCGGCTTGAGAATAGTGCCCTCGAGGACAACGCCCTGATCGAAGAGTTCGCGGTAAAGCGTTTTCAGAGCGAATTCGGTCACTTCATAGCAGCGCTCAATCGAGTGATCGCCATCCATGATGACTTCCGGCTCGACGATTGGAACGATCGAAGCTTCCTGACACAGGGCCGCATAACGCGCGAGGGCGTGCATATTCGTATTGATGCAATACTGGCTGGGAATGCTGTCATCGCTATTCCCACCAATATTGATCACGGCGCGCCATTTGGCGAAACGCGCGCCAAGATCGAAATAATCCGCCAGACGATCACGCAGCCCATCCAGGCCCTCGGTGATGGTTTCGCCATCAGCACCAGCGAGCGGCTTGGCACCGCTGTCCACCTTGATGCCCGGAATTGAACCTGCATCCTGGATCAGCTTGGTCAGCGGGGTCCCATCGGCAGCGCTCTGACGAATGGTCTCATCATAGAGGATGACGCCGGAGATGCGTTCGGACATGGCCGGCTCGGTACGAAACAGCATCTCGCGCCAGTCGCGGCGATTGTCCGGCGTTGATTCAAGATTGATGGAATTAAACCGCTTGGCAATTGTGCCGGTGGATTCGTCCGCCGCCAGAATACCCTTGCCAGGCGCCACCATGGCACAGGCGGTTTCATTGAGAAGATCGAGATCCATAAGCTTCATCCCCAGTCTATATAGCGGCCGCGCCGCGCTTCCATGTCAGAGCCCTGACCCTGATATGAGCCAAGTCCTAACGCGAGTCTGTGACACAAGAATATCGCCCGCCGATTTCCGGGGCACATTCCGTGTTACCGATAACACGCCCGCTATTGCAGGCTTTTTACTTATACGTCAAGCAACGGTCTCGACGGACTTCGTCAAAACCGACACACCCGGCAGTGCCTTGCCCTCCATCCACTCCAGGAAAGCACCGCCCGCCGTAGAGATGAAGGTGAAGTCCTCGGAGACTTCAGCCTGGTTCAGCGCCGCGACTGTATCACCACCGCCTGCGACCGCCACCAGCGCACCGGACTTGCTCAATGCCGCCACCTGCTTGGCCGCGGCCACCGTTGCAGCGTGGAAGGGCGGCGTTTCAAACGCGCCCAGCGGTCCATTCCAGATCACAGTCTTGGCATCTTCCAGGACAAGCGCCAGCGCCGTCACTGTCGCCGGGCCACAATCGAGGATCATCTCACCATCTTGAACATCGGTGACCGGCGCTAGCCGGGTTTGCGCATCCGGCTTGAATTCCGTCGCCAAGACCACATCGCTGGGCAGCAATAGCTTGCAACCGCTTTCCTCGGCATTGGCAAGGATCATCCGCGCGGTATCGGCAAGGTCCTGCTCGCACAAGGACGCAGCGACATCAATGCCCTGCGCGTGCAGCAAGGTATTCGCCATGCCACCGCCGACAAACAGCGCATCGACCTTCTTTACGAGGTTCTGCAGGAGGTCGATCTTGGTCGAGACCTTGGCGCCGCCAACGATCGCAACGACAGGACGTTTCGGTGCCTCCAAGGCGGCAACCAGATGATCGATCTCGCGCTGCATTGCCAGACCGGCATAGGCCGGCAGGCTCTGAGCCACACCTTCCGTCGAGCCATGGGCCCGATGCGCGGCGGAAAAGGCATCATTCACATACAGATCACCAAGCCTCGCCAGCGCCTGGACAAAAGCGGGATCATTTTTCTCTTCGCCGGGCTCGAAGCGCGTGTTTTGCAATAGCAGCACATCGCCATTGAACATGTCCGCGATCGCGGCGCGCGCATCTTCGCCCACCGTATCATCGACAAACATCACTTCCGAGCCGAGCAAATCTGCTAGCGGCTGACCGACGGGCTCCAGGCTCATATCGGCATGGCGCTCGCCTTTGGGGCGACCAAAATGCGCCAGCAAAATCGTCTTCGCGCCCTGATCCTGCAAGTATTCGATGGTCGGCAGCGCAGCCTTGAGGCGCGTGTCATCGCTGACGGCGCCATCTTTCATCGGCACGTTGAAATCAACCCGGACAAGGACGCGCTTGCCGGCGAGCTCTGCATCCTGAATGCGACGTATCTCGGTCATGCCCAACTCTTCCTGACGTGAAGGATTACAGATGTTTGCCCATTTCAACGGTGGTATCGATCATGCGGCAGGCAAAGCCCCATTCATTGTCATACCAGGTCATCACGCGGGCCAGACGTTCGTCGATCACCTTGATCTTGTCGATGGCGACGATCGAAGACCGGCTATCATGATTATAGTCGATGGAAACAAGGGGAATGCTGTCATAGCCCAGCACACCCTTCATCGGGCCATCCGCTGCAGCCTTGATCGCCGCGGCCAATTCTTCCTGCGACGTCGCCTTGCCCGGCGTGAAGACCAGATCGATCAGCGAGACATTCGGGGTTGGAACACGAACAGCAGCACCATCCAGCTTGCCGACCAGCTCGGGCAGAACAAGGCCAACGGCCTTGGCCGCGCCGGTCGAGGTCGGAACCATAGACATGGCCGCAGCGCGGGCGCGATGCAGATCCTTGTGATTGCGGTCAAGCGTCGGCTGATCGCCGGTATAGGCATGGATCGTCGTCATGTGACCACGCTCGATCCCGACAACATCATTCAGAACTTTGGCAACCGGGGCGAGACCGTTCGTCGTGCATGAGGCATTGGAGACGATGATGTCCTCAGCCGTCAGCTCATGCTGATTGACACCATACACAATGGTCTTGTCGGCATTCTTGGCCGGCGCCGAGCACAGGACGCGTTTCGCGCCGGCTTCGATATGCGCCATGGACGCCTCTTTGGAATTGAAGGCCCCGGTACACTCCAGGACAATATCAATGCCCAGATCTGCCCAGGGCAGCTCTGCCGGGTTTCGGTTGGCGACCTTCTGGATTTTGCCGAAACCGGCATCAATCCAGTCATCCCCGATCTCGATCTCGCCGGGATAACGCCCGTGAACGCTATCATATTTCAGGAGGTGTGCATTCGTCTCCGGAGTGCCGCTGTCATTGATGGCGACGATTTCGACCTCATCCCAGCGCTTTTCTTCCAGAACCGCCCGCAATGCCAAACGGCCGATGCGGCCAAAACCGGTGATCGCTACGCGAAGGGCCATACTCGTCTCTCCTTTATGAGCGGCAGCCAAACAGGGTCGCGAGACCGCCAATTCGCGCGCGTGATAACGCCAAAGCTAACAAGGGTCTATACGCGTTGCGGGGAATTCTCTCTTGTGAACGCTAACGCGGAAAACTAATCGCAGTTTGCGCCAGGATACGGCAGCACATTGCCGATGATGGCGAGACGACACCACCCTGATTGACCTATAGGGCAGGTCTGCGCTCCATCGGGTCGCAGGCCGAAGACTTGAAAAGCCCCGGCGTGCCTGCGAGAAGGTACCAGAAAATTAGGGACCGCCTTCGGCAGGCGTGGAATATGATGAAAGTAATCGTACTGGGCGGGGACGGCTTTTGCGGCTGGCCCACGGCACTTCACCTCTCCAATCTCGGCCATGACATCGTCATTGTCGACAATCTCTCGCGTCGCAAAATCGATGTCGAGCTGGAAGTCGAGAGCCTTACACCCATCCAACCCATGTCGGAGCGCCTGGCTGCCTGGAAAGAAGTGTC
>JBELMP010000029.1:0-19498 GCA_042095695.1 Maricaulis sp.
GGTTTTCGTCGCTTCGATTTTGGTCAGACATGGGGGGATGGGCCTGAGTCAGGAGTGTGTCTGGAGGCAGGGCTAAGCCCTGATGGTTAAAAATCATCTATGCCCCTTTGCCCCTCAACAGAAGATTTACGCGCGCGTCTGCTGACAAAAAGGTGACAGATGGCACGAAAAACCGCGCCCCGGATGCCCGGAGCGCGGCTTGTTCAATCGGATTGGCGTGAAGCCTACCCCTTGAGGACTTCGTTCAGCGTCGTGCCAAGGCGTGCCGGGCTCGGCGAAACGGTGATACCCGCCGCTTCCATGGCGGCAATCTTGTCTTCTGCACCGCCCTTGCCACCGGAAACAATCGCACCGGCATGGCCCATGGTGCGGCCCGGAGGCGCTGTGCGGCCGGCGATGAAGCCAACAGTCGGCTTCTTGCGGCCCTTCTTGGCTTCATCAGCCAGGAATTGCGCGGCGTCTTCCTCGGCAGAACCGCCGATTTCACCAATCATGATGATGGACTGGGTTTCGTCGTCGGCGAGGAATTTCTCCAGCACGTCGATGAATTCCGTCCCCTTGACCGGGTCGCCGCCAATCCCGACCGCAGTGGTCTGGCCAAGGCCAACCTGGGAGGTCTGGTAGACCGCTTCATAAGTCAGCGTTCCCGAGCGCGAGACCACGCCGACGGAGCCCTTCTTGAAGATGGAGCCCGGCATGATACCGATCTTGCACTCTTCCGGCGTCAGAATACCCGGGCAGTTCGGACCCAGCAGCATGGAGCTGGATTTCTCCAGCTTGGCCTTCACCTTGACCATATCCATGACCGGAATGCCCTCGGTGATGCAGGAGATGAAGGGAATGCCCGCCTCAATCGCCTCGATAATGGCCGCGCCGGCACCAGCGGGCGGAACATAGATCACGGACGCGGTTGCACCGGTCGCTTCCGCCGCTTCGCCGACAGTAGTGAAAATCGGCAGTGACTTGTCGCCATCAAGGGAGGAGGTCCAGCTGGTACCGCCCTTTTTGGGGTGAACACCGGCCACCATCTGGGTGCCGTAATATTCCAGCGCCTGTTCCGTATGGAAGGTGCCGGTCTTGCCGGTCAGGCCCTGAACGATGATCTTCGTGTCTTTATTGACGATCACGGACATTATTCAGCCTCCTTCACGGCGGCGACGATTTTCTGGGCGGCGTCATCGAGATCGTCAGCGGCGATCACGTTGAGGCCGGACGTGTTGATGATCTCCTTGCCCTTCTCGACATTGGTGCCTTCCAGGCGAACCACGAGCGGGACTTGCAGACCGACTTCCTTGACGGCGGCGACCACGCCTTCCGCGATGACATCACACCGCATGATACCGCCAAAGATATTCACCAGGATCCCGGACACATTCGGGTCGGCCGTGATGATCTTGAAGGCTGCCGTCACCTTCTCCTTGGACGCGCCACCACCGACATCGAGGAAGTTGGCCGGCTCGGCACCATAGAGCTTGATGATGTCCATCGTCGCCATGGCCAGACCGGCACCATTGACCATACAGCCGATATTGCCGTCCAGAGCGACATAGGCGAGATCATATTTGGACGCCTCGATCTCTTTTTCGTCTTCCTCGGTCGTATCGCGCAGCTCCATGATGTCATCATGGCGGAAGAGCGCATTGCCGTCGAAAGAGACCTTGGCATCAAGGACGCGCACCCGACCGTCTTCCATGACGATGAGAGGGTTCACTTCCAGGAGCGACATGTCCTTTTCGGTGAAGGCCTTGTAGAGAATGCCTGCCAGCGACAGCATGTCTTCGCGCGCCGTACCGCTCAGCTCGAACGCATCGGCAATCCTGGCCGCGTCTGCAGCGGTCACGCCGGCTTCCGGATCGATATCGATCGTATGGATTTTTTCCGGGGTTTCCTCGGCGACGGCCTCAATGTCCATACCGCCTTCCGTGGACACGACGAAAGCGACCTTGCCGGTTTCGCGATTGACCAGAAGCGAGCAGTAGAGCTCGGTCGCGATATCGGCGCCATCCTCGATATAGAGGCGATTGACCTGCTTGCCATCGGGGCCGGTCTGGTGCGTCACCAGCGTATTGCCCAGCATTTCCTTGGCATGCGCCAGGACTTCGTCCTTGGAAAAGGCCAGTCGGACACCGCCCTTGGCGTCCGGGCCGAGTTCCCTGAACTTGCCCTTGCCGCGTCCACCGGCGTGGATTTGCGACTTTACGACCCAAAGCGGGCCGGGGAGCTGGTCAGCGGCGGCAGCCGCTTCATCAACGGAAAAGATGGCAACGCCGTCAGCGACGGGCGCACCGAAGGATTTCAGGACAGCTTTTGCCTGATGCTCATGGATATTCATGTAAAGGGCCTCGCGGGAGGGATAAGCGAAAGGATGGCCAGGTGAGACTCGCCTTATAGCACCGGCTTTGATCGGCGCAATGTCGAAGCGTCACTCCAGGCCCAATCCAGGCATTACGGGGCGATTCCGCGCAGGACGCGGTCGAGCCGCGTCTGGATATCAGACAGATCAAGCGGCTTTGTGAAGAATTCGTCTGCGCCGATTCGCTCGAGCGCATCCCGGGTTTCTGGTGTCGCATCGCCCGTGACCGCGAAGATCGGCGTCGCGCTGAGTGGCCCCTTGAGTTTGCGAATCCCCTTGATCGCCACATCGCCGGGCACAATCGGCATGCGAATATCCATCAAAACCGCATCACACACGCCGCGGCGGACAATCTCGATTGCCGCAGCGCCATTTTCTGCGCACAGGACCCGATAGCCGCACTGCTCCAGAAACGCCCGAAGCACGAGCCGGTTGGTCTCGGCATCATCAACCACCAGCACCGTCTTTACATCTCGATCATTGGCCGGCTCGATCAGATCAATGGGCATGCTGAGGGATTCAGGAGCATCAGCGGGCGCTGCAGTCGCCGGCATCGGCAATTCGCACCAGAAGGTCGACCCCTCGCCTTTCCGGCTATCGACCCCGATTCGCCCGCCGCCAATGCGCGCATATTCCTTGCAGATCGAGAGGCCCAGCCCGGCTCCGCCATTTGCCGACTCCGCATGCTCATCCAGCCGGCTGAATCGTTCGAAGACCAATTCCCGCTCTGACGCCGTCAAGCCCGGACCGGTGTCGGTGACCGCCATCCTCACCTGGCCATCCGATGCCTGTGAAACGAAAAGCGCGACCGAGCCGCGTTCGGTGTATTTGACCGCATTGCCGAGGAAGTTGGTCAAAATCTGTCCAAAACGCTTGGGGTCTCCGGTCACCCATTTGGGCAGGTCCTCCGCCAGCTCGATGGTGAAGGCCAACCCTTTTTGCTTCGCCAACACGCTGATTCCGGCGCAGATGGTGAAAATCGTCGCCGACAGATCGAAGGGCTTTTCCGTCCAGCTGATTTCGCCCGTCTCGATATGGGAGATGTCGAGCACCTCCTCGATAATCGCCAGCAATGTCTGGCCCGAGGACTGGATGATATCGATAAAGCGCGACTGGCGGGCGTCCAGATTTGAACGAGCCAGGAGCTGGGCAGCCCCCAGAACGCCATGGAGCGGCGTCCGGATTTCATGGCTCATATTGGCGACAAACACAGATTTCGCCTTATTCGCCGCTGCGGCGGCACGCTCTGCCTTTTTTAGCCGCTGCGCATTCTCGTGTATGGCATCGGTCAATTCACACTGGACCCATTGCGACGCCATGAGCGAGGCGATGCCGGTCAGCATCTGCAAGTCGTCCTGGGTAAACCAGCCCTGCTGGGGATGTTCACAATCGATCACGCCCAGAAGACGATCATCATACAGGATGGGAACGCAAAGCTCGGAGCCGGGCGCCATGACATCGGGCACATAGCGCGGATCATCGCCGGCATTTTCCAGCAAGAGCGGCTGTCGCGTCGAGGCAACTGCGCCGGTGATGCCGCGATCCAGGGGGATGGTCAGCGGGTTGATGATAATACCCGGGCTAAGCGTTTTTTCGCCGATAGCCGCCGACTGATGCAAAAGGCCCGCGTCAGCATCGTAGCGATAGATCAGACAATCCAGGAAACCCAGCTTGGCAACCACTTCCTGGGCCACATGCCATTGCAAGGTCTCGATACTGCGAACACCGATTATATCCCGGGCCGCAGCCATCAGTATCGCCAGCTTTTCCTCGGCCGAGCGCGCACCGTGCAAACCCTCCGGAAGCGCAGCCATCAGCAGGTGGAGTGATTCCGATTTTGCTGTGGCCGCATCTGCGGACAGCTGGTGATCCTGCCCGGCTTTGAGAAGCAGGGCAGGAATGGCCCCGGCCAGCGCGGCCAGCAAGGTATAATCATCGTCTCCGGTTGCCGGGTCGGAAAGCGCGAGCACGCCAAACCAGGCACCGTGACGGGTACGGAAGCGAAACAGCCCGTCCCCATTATCATCGGATGCGGAACTTCCGGCCTCGTCGTGAAGCGCAGCGAGCTGAAGATCATGCAGGCGCCGGCATTCTGAAGCTGCGCGGTTTCGCGCTGCCAGTGCATCATCGCCAGACACAGCAATACAGACCGGTTGATCGCGGCCGATAAGGCAAATCGCAGCGCCCTGCGCCCCGGCAAGCCGGGTTGCTGAGTCCGCGATCGCCTGCAGCGCGCCTGCTTCCTGTCCCGTCAACAGCAGATCGACCATGGCCTGATCTGCCAGCTTGCCCGTCATGGCCAAACACCTGTCCTTTTGCGCAGACAATATCCGAAAAATCTAATCAGAAGCAAAAGTGCAAGCATAAATTATTGCATGCGTGCGGCAGCCCGAGGTATGCCGGTCAAATATAGGCGATGTCATCCGGGTCGGTCGCCGGCGGGCGAGGCCGCAGGATTTCGCCGACCGCGCGCTGGACCGGGGTCTGGGGCAGTTTCTGATCGCCGCCGATCAAGGGCCCGGAGAAAATCGCCACGCCTGCGGACACGCCGGCATCGACAAAATCAGGGTTCCGTATCCCGCCCAGCTCGACTTGCGCTTTCATCGCCCTGGCGTCGGCAAACAATGACATTACGGCGATGAGCCAGTCTTCTTCCGGTTCGGCCTCACTCGCCGCGCATGGAAGGGAGACGGAAAAGACGCCGACACCGCAGGCCTCGTACCGCGCGACATCCCAGGGCCAGCTGAAGGGAAGAGACACGAAAATCGTGGATCCAAACGCCTGGCTCGACCGCAACACCTCCTGCATCTGCGCAAGAGGCACCCCGTCCGGGATGGATTCGATCCGGATCTGGAAAAAGCGACGCAAATGCTGCGGCACAGCCTGGAGCACCTTGAAATAGGCCAGCCGGTCGGACACGGCGGCAAGCGTCTCATAATGCACCGGGATAATGATGGAGCCACTGGCGCCTTGACGATGCAGGCTCTGGAAACCGCGCTGGGCGGCCAGAGCTGTTTCCCGATCCAGGCGCCGCAAGCGCGGCCCGTCATCCTGACCCATCAGAGTATCGCGTCCATAGACATGCCGATCGCCAACAGCGCGACGCGCGACGCAGTAATTATGCAGCAGTGTCGAGCTGCGCGCGTCCCAGACCGGGCGGAAAACAATTTCATCCCAGACTTTCAGCGCATAATCATCGTGTGACCAATCCTGGAGGGCGTCATCCTGCGCGCGCTTCGGCCCCGCATCCTCATCCCAGCTCGCAGCCGCATGACGGACGGTTTCCTCGACACGCCCCGACTCGTCCTGACGCTCCAGCTCTGGCTCGTCTTCGGCCTGCGTGCGGGCCACAATGTCGAGAAACTCTTCGGTCGGAACGCGACGGGCCTCAGCCTCCAGCTTCAGCTGTTCAAGGCCGTTTTCGCCGAGAAAGAAGGTTTTCAGGCCTTCGGCGATCTCGGCAACATGGGCTTCCGCCTCGATCCCGCCAAGCAGGCTGAAAATGATCAGAAATCCACCCTGACAGCGGATCAGGGCATCATCGGGATCCAGCCGTTTTTCGATAAAGTGGCTGGAGACCTCATAGGTCTTCGCGCGAATATTCGGCCAGTCATCGCCGGCGCGCTCCCGCACCTCATCGAGATTGATGAATTGGAATTGCCCCATTTCGACGGCGGCTTTGCCGGCGAGCGCCTTTTTCAGCTTCTGCTTCAGATCTGGCGACATGCAGGCGATCACCTCATCTATCCGCCGGGTGGAGCCCCAGCATGACCGGACCGAGCGAAAATCGCAATTTTGGCGTTAATGGAGCGTTTACCGCGTCGTCGCTGCGAGCGATCCGTCCAGGGACAAGGCTCCGCCGCCGCGAACAAAGAGGTAAAATGCTATTCCGCCAAAGACCAGCGCCGACGCCCAGGCATCCGGCGCAATCCAGCTGACATAGGCCAGGGTGGCGAAGACGAGAACCAGACCGACAATCCGGGTCATGAAGCCGGCAACCAGGAAAGCTGCGGTGATCAGCCCGCCCCAGACCGCGATCTGCGCGAGCAGCGGCGCCGGTAAGAGCGGCACAGACCAGTATTGCGCTGCGAGCACGAGATCGGGATCGACCATAGGCCATTCACGCGCATTGGCGCGCGCCCAGGACCACAGGCCTGGCACGAGCGATAATCGCAGCACTGCGCCAACAATCCAGTCCGGCATGAACCGGTCCGGCTTTCCCTGACCCAATTCACGAAGACCCAACTCACGAAGACCCAACTCACGCTGGCCCAGTTCACCCTTGCGAGGTGTCTCGGTCATTCTTCCCCCCGGAAGCCCCACTCACCCTGACTTGATGCAATAGCCGGCGAACAGTTGCAATGCCTTGCTCCTAGGCGGCGAATCTATTTCCCAGAGTGTGATCTAAGGACAACCGTCCCGGGCCGTTGACCACGATATAACCGCCCATTACGAGCCAGAGGGCGTGCGATCCCCACCAGGCCTCAGGCAGTACGAATATCTGGATCACAAGGGTCATGATGATCAGGCCGAAAGCCGCGAACCGGGTCAGGATTCCCGCGAGCAGGAGCAGGGGCAGGATGAACTCCCCCAGCGTTGCCATCCAGGCAGCAGCGGGCGGCGGGATCAGGGGCAAGGCGAAATCATTGGAGAATTGATGCAAGACTGCAGGCTTCAACTCCACGGGCAGGACAGGCAATTTCACATATGCCCGCTCGATCGGAAAATCATTGATATATTCGGTGTATTTGAAGAGGCCGAACGTCTCCACCTTGGTCAGAAATGATCGCCAGAAAACGCCCGCCAGCGTCAGGCGCGCCAGCAGCGGCAGGAGAGAACCGGCGAACAGCCCGGTCAAAGTGCTGAAGAATCCGGTATAGGCGGCATGGAGCGTGTGCAGATGAGACATGGTTGAAGGCTATCCTAATCCTCTAAGGCAGCGAAGAGCCCGGATTGCAATCCGAAACCAAGCAGCGCGCCGGCAAAGTCAGGCTCCTGCGCCCGACCTGTACCTTCGGCGGCCTCTGCGAGGCTGGCTCCAGCCGCTAGCGATGTGAAAAAATTGTATCCGTCCGGGTCGAGCTGATGATGACGGACCTGACCTGCCTGACGCCAGATCACTGCATGCGCGTCGCCCTCCGGCAGGGTCTGACGGGCAATCGCCGCGCCGCTGCGATTGTCGGCCCAGAAGTCAAGCACACGGAAACCCAGCGCGATCAATCGTACGGAAGGATGCAGACGCAGCGTCCGGGCCGCCAGCGCCTCCGGGTCCAGGAGTGCCAGAGCTGTCGCTTCAAGACCGGGCGCCTCAGCCGCATGATGTGCTTCCAGCCAAGCCCGGTCCAGACGCGCGACATCGCGAAGATAAGGCAGCGGCTGCGCCGGCTCGTAATCAGCGATAAAATCCACGAATTCCGCACCATAGAGCGTCATCGTTTGCGTCCGGGGCGGGTTTGCGACCCAGAAAGCCCGGGCCATAGGCGTGAAGAATTCGCGCCCGACGACACGGTCGACGGCCGGATAGGCGCTGCGCAGGGCCTCGATAGCCCCGCGAACGACATTATTGCGATAAACAGCAAAACGCTGCGCCGCCGCCGGATCTGCGAGCCAGGGCGCCAGCGGCGCGGTCTCCCCGGTTTCCAGGGCCGCGGCGAAAAGCCGATGAAAGTCCTCAGACATGGATCAGCTCGCCACGCGCAACCGTATCCAGAAGGGCCTGCGCCTGGTTACGCTCCTGCATCAACACCTCATAGGTCGGCAGGTTTGTATCGCGCTCAATCAGTGTTGCGACAGGTCCTGCCTGGTGGATGAGATAGGTGTAGAGCGCCCAGACTTCGCCGCGCACGGGCGCACCATGTGTATCGATGAGGAGCTCGCCGCCCAGGGCCTCGTCCTCTTCGTGACCGGCCAGGTGAATTTCGCCGATCGCCGCGAGTGGTAGCGCATCGATATAGGCGTGCGCGTCAAAGCCGAGATTATGAGCGCTGACAAAGATATTGTTGACGTCGATCAACAAGCCGCAGCCGGTGCGTCGCACGGCCTGGGCGAGGAATTCCGTCTCGCTCAACTCGTCCTGAAGGGCGATATAGCGTGAGGGGTTTTCCACCAGGATCTGCCGCCCCAGCGCTGTCTGCATCTGATCGATATGCGCGCAGAATTGATCCAGCGCGACTTCGGTCATCGGTGTGGGTAGAAGATCGTTGAAATAGGTTCCCGACTGCATCGACCAGGCAAGATGCTCTGAAACACGAACCGGGTCGTAACGATCAACCAGCCTGCGCCAGCGGGCGAGGTGCTCGCTATTCAAGGGCTCGGCGCCGCCCAGCGACATGCCGACACCATGCAGAGACACCGGATGGTCGACACGGATGGCGTCCAGCCAGCTCAGGCGCGGACCGCCATCGGCCATGTAGTTTTCGGGGTGCACCTCGAACCAAAGGCCATCCGTCCGGTCTTCAAGCGCTTGGCGATAATGCTCAGGCTTGAGACCGAGTCCAGCTTTGGGGGAACTGAGGACGTCGGACACGACGGACAGCCTCCGGTCACGGTGCGGTCGAAACCGCACCGATGGGGACGAGGGAATTACGGACGCTCGACCGGGTCCAGCGAGCCATTGCCATACGGGGTCTCGATGCTCTCGCAGGTACCCTCAGGCACATAGGTCCAGGCATTGCCCTGGAAATCCGTGGTGGACGTCCCGGCGCAAGAGGTACCCGGGCCGGCGGCGCAATCATTTTCACCCGCCAGGGAGATGCCATAGCACTGCTCCATTTCGCCATCAGCGGCGACGGTCGCAGCGTTGGCAGCAGCGGCGGACAGGGACAGAGCCAGTGCAGAAGCGGCGACGGCAGCGAATTGCTTTTCAGCTTTCATGTTCGATTTCTCCTCGATGCGGCGCCGGAAATGACAAAGGGGGATGGCCCGGCCCGATGCGTGGAGATAATCAGACGCCGATGAGAAAGGCCAATAACGAGCGACTGGCAATTCGTCACCTTCGCGTTATCGAGCGTCAGCAGGCCGTTAGCCGTTTGTGAGCGCGTCCAGATCAACCGCTTGCGCCCGCACGGTTTCACCGTCGATATCCCGGATCTCGAGCCGCAGCTCTGCGGACTCCCAGTCAATCTCGATCGCGCCATAATTTACCGGCGCATACATATCGCCGATGCGATGTGGTCCGGGTTCATTATTCTCATCGCGGAAGGACAGGTTGAGCGAAGAGGAGGTGATTTCATAAAGCGGGTAGTCGATGACATCTTCTCGGACATAGAGGCCGGAAGAATGCCGGTCGCCCGAAACGATCACCACGCCATCGGCACCGCTGCGGGTAATCACGTCGTAAAGACGCTCGCGCTCATGTGGCATTGTGCGCCAGGCCTCCCATCCGTGACCATCTGCGAGCACCTGTATGGATGAGATAATCAGACGAAGGTCTGCCGGCTCGGCCAGCACCTCTTCGAACCAGGCCCATTGTTCCTCTCCGAGCATGGACACGCTGGTATCCTCGCTCGGCACATAGCGCTCGCGCCCGACGGCGCCGCGTTCCGGTGTCGGCGTCAGAGCGCCGCGGAAGTATCGCGTATCGAGCAGGATCACCTGAACGCGTTGCCCATCCGGACCAAAGATCCGACTGGTATGCAGACCCGGTCGCGCTCGCCGCTCATCATCTGACGGGACTCGCCAGAATTCGAGGAAGAGTTCTTCTGCGAAGCCTTTATAGGGAAATTCACGACCAAGATCATTCATGCCGAAATCATGATCATCCCAGGTCGCCAGCATCGGCGTCGACTGGCGCAGATTCACGAAGGGCTCGGCCGCCGCGAGATCCGCATAAGCCTGGCGCAGCTCCGGCAAGGTTGCGTCCCAGGAATAGGCATCGCCATAGACATTGTCGCCGGTATAGATGAAGAGATCGCCGGCATCCTCAGTGATCGAATTCAGGATCGGCAGGGGCTCGTCGCCACGATGGCAGGAGCCGAAGAGGATGGTCTGCAGCACCGCATCCGCCGCCGGCTCGCCCGGCCCCTCCGGCGCCCGGGGTCGTTCCACGTCAAGCTGCGCATAGTATGGCGCGAGTGCGTCGACGACACTGGCGGGTGGTGCGGAGGATTGATCCTGATCGGTGCCGCAGGCGGCCAGGAAACACGTTGCAGTCGCTAAAAAGATATGGCGCATGGAAAATCCCCCTAATCCCCTCGGCATAGCGCTATAGTGTGACACTTCAATGAGATGCGCGAGATGACCGGGATAGGGCGGAAGGCCGTTTGTCAATTGCTAGCCGGCCATGATCGCCCACATCAGCCGACCGGGCATGAAGGCGAAAACACCGGGGATCATCAGGGCTGCGAAAAACAAGCTGAGGGCAGAGTTGCGATGCGCCCGTATCCGGCCCTGCCGCACCTCGCGCACCAGGCCGAACAGGCCGAAGAAGGTCAGCGGGACAAAGATGTGGATGAAGGAAAAACTGCCATTATTGATCTCGCGAATGAAGATGGCCGTGCTGGCGACGGTGATCATCAAGAGCACAAAACCCATCCCCAGGATTCGGTGGACCAGCCGTCCTTTCGGTCGAGCCAGTTGGATAACCCCGACCAGCAAGGCCCCCAGTGCCGATAGAGTATGGACCTGGATCACCAATGGCGCTTCCAAGAAGTATTCGAAATTCATGGCCGTAATCTCCCGTCCGCTTTCAGGTCTGATCTATACGGAGCGCATGGGCGGGTCTGCTGCCTTTGCGCAAATGGGATGCCGGGCTTCGCGAAATACGCTAGATGTCGGTTCACGAAACGCGAACTGACACGATCGATGCTGGCGAATTTGCGAGAGAGATTGTTGAATTTGGTTCCGGTCATCGCGATCGGGTCATTCCTGGCGATCATCGGCCCCTATGGCACACATGATCTGGGCATGCCGGGCGTCTGGCTCTACTGGACCGGCCTTATGGCTCTGGGATGGGCGAGCGGCAGCCTCGCCGGCGGTATGTTCGAGCGCTTGCAGCTGCCCTGGCCGATGCCCTTGATCTACGGGCTGGTCTCCATTCTCGTATCGCTCCCGGTCACACTGGCTGTCTTGACCGTTCAGGCCCTGATCGGTGAACCGGTCTCCTGGCAGGGACTGCCGGTCGTCTTCATCCTGGTCTGGGTTATCTCTGCGGCCGTGACGGCTGTGAACTGGCTGCGCCATGAGCGGACACTCAAACAGGCAGCGGTTGAACCGCCGGCGATCAGCCCCGCGCTGACAGCCAAACTCCCGCCTCGATTGCGTCAGGCTGAGCTTGTCGCACTACAATCGGAAGATCACTATCTCCGGGTCCATACGCGTGCCGGAGATGTACTCATCCTGATGCGTCTGAGCGATGCCATGGAGGCAGTGGCAGGCCTGGATGGTCTGCAAACCCATCGGTCCTGGTGGGTCGCCCGGGCCGTGCTTGAGGATGTCGAGCGGGGCAATGGGCGCGCGGTTTTGCATCTCACCGGCGAGTTGCGTGCCCCGGTTAGCCGCACCTATGCGCCGAAGCTGCGCGAAGCCGGCTGGTATTAGTGCGCCCGCCAGTCGGCAACAGTCTGCTCCCAGATATCCACGGTAACACCGAAACCGGCGACTTCGCCCCGTCGTCCCTTGAAGCCGGAGCCCAGCTTGCGTGCCACGCCCTGACTGGCCAGATTGCCGTCATCGATCAGATGGATCACCTCGGACCAGCCCAACCTGTCGAACACAAAGTCCATACAGGCCGCCGCTGCCTCATGGGCATAGCCCTTACCCCAGGCCTGGCGTTTGATCGTCCAGCCGATCTCCGGCTGCGGCCATAAATGGGGATACCAGGGACCGACGCGGCCCAACCATTCGCCCGTGGCCCGATCAACGACCGAGAAGAAGCCATAGCCTCGCAATTGCCAATGACCGAGCAGGGTGCAAAACCCCCTCCAGGCGATAGCTTCATCCTGTACACCGCCGATGAAGCGCGCAGTTTCCTCATCGCTCATCATGGCAGCGATATGGGGGAAGTCAGCCTCTTCCGGCATGCGCAGAAGCAGACGATCAGTTTCGATTCGGGGTGTTGTCATGGGCCTAAGCGACGCTTTTGCTGCCGATGCGTCAAGGGGGAAGAGGCGGGGGCGCCACCGCTTGCTGGAGTATAGAATATGAGTGCGGGAGCGCTCGCCTGATCCGGCCGTTCTGACTAGATGGAGAGCGTGGGTAGTTTCAACGCGCGTCCTTATTGCCGCCAAAGTCTGGCGCGAGGCTTGCTTGGGTGCGCGGTGTGTAAACTCTTTGGGTGGGCTAGATGATGGACGAAAGTGGTCGTCCCAGCATTGTCAGATTTCTGGTTTACCAGATCATCGCCGCGGGCCTGGCCGGTGGGCTGACCGGCTGGATCAATGCCAGCGGAGCGATGAACTGGGCCGAGACCCTCGCGGCACCGAACTGGTCCTTCGGGTCGGGGACCAATGTCGTCACGGGCATGTTGATCCTGCAGCCGATCGCCATTTCCCTCTGGCTGAGCCAGCGCAGCGGCCGCGACGGGCTGCGTACCCTTTGTTCAGTCCTGATCCTTGGTGTGATCGGCGTGCTAATCGCCCAGCTCATGTTCTTTTTTGGCACACGCGACATTGAGGCAAGCTTCATCGCGCACCTGGCGGCGGCGGTTTACATGCTCTTCGCGACCGGCATTGTCGGACGCTGCTCGCGCACCGCGGGCTATCTGCTCTGGCCGCTTTTTGCCTGGCAATGCTACCATGTCGCGCTGATGTTCGAATTCATGCGCCTGAATGGGGCCTTCTCCATCGCCAGCGGTCTCGGATAGCGCCAACCGCGCAGGCCCAGCCAAAAAAGAAGCAGGCCCAGCCAAAAAAGAAAAAGGCGACGGGATATCCCGCCGCCTGTGTTTTCCCGGTGTCAGCCGCTTCAGGCGAGGCTTGGCTCAAGACCCTTACAGGCCTCGACCAGGCCCTTCACCGCATCGACAGAATGGTCGAACATGGCCTGTTCGTCGGCGTTCAGAGAAATCTCGACGACTTTCTCGACCCCGCCGGCACCGATGACCACCGGTACACCGACATAGAGGTCATCCTGGCCAAACTGACCCGTCAGGTGCGCTGCGCAAGGCAGGATGCGCTTCTTGTCACGAAGATAGGACACGGCCATCGCAATCGCGCTTTCCGCGGGAGCATAATAGGCCGAACCATTCCCCAGAAGAGCAACGATCTCACCGCCACCCTTACGGGTCCGGTCTACGATTGCGTCCATTTTCTCGGACGTGGACCAGCCCATTTCAATCATGTCGGGCACCGGAATGCCGGCAATGGTGGAGTAGCGCAGCAGCGGCACCATTGTGTCGCCATGCCCGCCCATCACGAAGGCGGTCACGTCTTCGACGGAAACTTCGAATTCATCGGCCAGGAAGTGCCGGAAACGTGCACTGTCGAGCACGCCCGCCATGCCGACCACCTTGTTGTGCGGCAGGCCGGAGAATTCGCGAAGCGCCCAGACCATGGCATCGAGCGGGTTGGTGATGCAGATCACGAAAGCGTCCGGCGCATGCTTGGCGATCCCCTCGCCAACCGCCTTCATCACTTTGAGATTAATACCCAGCAGGTCGTCGCGGCTCATACCCGGCTTGCGCGGAACACCGGCGGTGACGATGCAGACATCCGCACCGGCGATCGCGGCGTAATCATCTGAACCGGCCAGCTTGCTGTCCTTCCCGAAGACCGGGGAGGCCTCGGCGATATCAAGCGCCTTGCCCTTGGCAATGCCTTCGGCGATATCGAACAGGACGACATCGCCCAATTCTTCGCGTGCAGCGATATGGGCGAGCGTGCCGCCGATCATGCCGGAACCGATGAGTGCAATCTTTTTGCGGGCCATTGGGGCCTCCTTGAGCGGGATAATTCAGAGCGGAATAATTCGGTGTTGGCGGTCTAGCGCCGCTTTCGACATGCTGCAAGAGCACAATGCTTGGGCAGGCGGGACGACAGTGCGCTAGCGCTTGATCGCCATGAGGACACCATCACCAATCGAGGTGAACGCCATATCGACCCGGGCATCATCTCGGATCTTCTCGGCAAGTTCATAAAGCGCTGCGGTATCCCGGTCTCCTTCGCGCTTGCGCGGATCAGCGACATCACCCGACCAGAGCACATTGTCGAACAGGAACAGCCCGCCCTGCCGAAGAAGTTTCAGCCCCGACTCGTAATAGGCATCATAATTTGCCTTGTCCGCATCGATGAAAATCATGTCGGCCTGGCCAGGTATTTCGGCGGCCAATTGCTCGGCCGTCTGCGTTGCGTCGCCCTCGCGCATATCAACCAGATCGGTCACCCCGGCCTGGTCCCAGAACCGCCGGGCCTGGCGGAAATAGTCGGCGTTGATATCGCAGGCATAAAGGCGGGCCTCAGCCCCGTGCAACGCCTTCATGGTGAGCAGGGTGGCCAAGGAGGAATAGCCTGTGAAGACGCCAATCTCGACGGCGATGCGTGCATTCACCAGGCGGGCGCACAATTGCAGGAAAGCGCCCTGCTCGGGCGAGATCTGCATCCGCGCGATCTGCCCCATATTGTCGGTGAAGCGCCGACAGGCCTCCAGAGCGGGATGCTCGGGCCGGTTGGCATTGCGCACATAGGCGGTGAGGGTTTCGTCTAGACCGATGGAACTGGACATTGAGGGCCTCCTGATCTGACCCCAGACCTAGTCCTATTTCTGAACTTCGGCCACCCGGCGTTCTGCGGCGAGATAATCATGCGAGCGCATTTCAATCAGTCGCGACGCGGTACGCTCGAATTCAAACGCCCCATCGCCGGAGGGATAAAGATCCTGCGGCTCCGCATCGGCACTCATCACCAGCTTGGTCTTCGCCTCGTAAAGCGCATCTATCAGGGTAACGAAACGCTTGGCCTCATTGCGCTTATCGGTCGTCATTCGCGGCGTGTTGTCCAGCAGCACGGTATGAAAACGCGCCGCGATCGCCAGATAGTCCGCCGGCCCCAAAGGTCGCGCGCATAATTCTTCAAATCTGAACCGGGCGACGCCGGCGGCCTCGCGCTCGATGCGCAGCATGCGGCCCTGGACCTCAATCTGACAGGTTTGCGGTACCGCACCCTGGGTTAGTCTTTCCCATGCATCATCCATGGCAAGCTCCGCATCGGCATTGAGCGGGCAGTAATAGACCGGCGCCGCCTCGAGCTGACGGAGCCGATAATCCGTGCCGCCATCAAGTTCGAACAATTCGACGCGGGACTTCAGAAAATCGATAAAGGGCAGGAAGAGCTGACGGTTGATCCCGTCCTTATAGAGGTCATCGGGATGCCGATTGGAGGTCGCGACGACCACGAGCCCCTCGGCAAACAAGGCTTCGAACAACCGCCCGAGAATCATCGCATCAGCAATATCGCTGACCTGGAACTCGTCGAAGCAGAGCAGGCGCGCCTCGCGGATGAGACCCCGTGCGACCGGTGGAATGGGATCATCGCCAGCGCCTTTGACATAGTCTTTCTGGCGTTTGCGCTGCCCCGGCGTCAGGGCGCGCCATTCACCGATACGCGCATGCACATCCTGCATGAATTCGTGGAAATGGACCCGGCGGCGCGGTGAGGTCGGCGCATGATCACAGAACAGATCCATCAGCATGGATTTGCCCCGCCCGACACCACCGTAAAGATAGAGGCCAGTCGGCGCCGGTTTCGGCCTGCCGAAGAGCGACTTTTTGCCCGGCTTCCACGACGTCAGGCGCGTGGCCAGCTCGGTCAGCTTTTCAGCCGCACGCTCCTGGTCCGCATCCGCAGATAATACGCCGGAGGCCACACGCTCCCGCCAGACTTTGATTGGCGTCCCCATAGTGTCAGCCTAATGGAGTGATGTTGCGATTGCGTCAACGGGCAGGACGGTCAGCTCCAGAAACGCCATATCGCGGCCGTCAATCCGGCCAGGGCGACCAGGCAGATACCGATCAGCCAGGCGGGTTTGTCGACTTCACGCATGCAAGCGCTCCAGCGCTGTGCGCATTCGGTCCGGCAGGCTGACTGGACGCCGCGATGCCTCATCCACATAAACATGGACGAAATGTCCCTGGGCTGCAGGCTCGGCATTCCCTTGGGAAAACAGGCCGAGTTCGTAGCGTACAGAGGAGTTGCCGATCCGGGCGACGCGGAGACCGGCCTCTATGATCTCCGGATAGGCAAGTGGCGCGAAATAATTGCAGCCGGTCTCGACGACCAGCCCAATGACCTTGCCCGCATGAATGTCCAGACCTGCCTCCTCGATCAAGAAGCAATTCACTGCCGTGTCGAAGAATCCATAATAGGTGGCGTTATTCACATGGCCGTAGATATCATTGTCAGACCAGCGTGTTGGCAGGTCGCGCCAGCATGGATAGGCGTCTCGCATACGTCTTTCCATTACAGAACGTCCTCATAGCAGGCCTGCGCCGCTTCCAGTGTCATCTCTCGCGGATTATTCACCAGCAGGCGCTTCACCTCCATCGCCTCCTGGGCCAATCGAGGCAGGTCGTTATGGCTGACCCCCACCTGGCTGAGCCGGGTCTCGATACCGACCACATCGGCAATGCGCTCCATCTCCTCCACCAGGCCGTCGGTGGACGGGTGAAGATTGAGATGCGAGGCCAGCTCTGCATAAAGCGGGTCGGCGACACCGGCATTGTAACGCAGGACCGGCGGCAACATGAGTGAGTTGGATAACCCGTGCGGCACGTGGAAGACACCACCCAGCGGATAGGCCAGCGCATGCACAGCACCCACCGGCGCATTGGCAAAGGCCTGGCCTGCCAAGAGTGCACCCAGCAACATGTCCTCACGGGCCTGTGTGTTCGTCCCATCCAGGCAGGCCGTTTCGATGGCGCCATGGAGTTTTTTCAACCCAGCCAGGGCCAGCGCGTCGGAGACCGGGTTTTTCTCGATCTTGGACGTGTAGGCCTCGATCGCATGGACCATCGCGTCAATGCCGGTCGCCGCCGTCGTCGCCCGCGGCAACCCGTAGGTCAGCTCTGCATCCAGCACGGCAAGGTCGGCATAGAGCGCGGGCGCATTAATCCCCATCTTGCTGCTTTCGCCGACCGTAATGACCGAGATCGGCGTGACTTCAGAACCAGTACCCGCCGTGGTCGGGATCAGGATCAGTGGCAGGCGGGGACCGGTCGCATTATTGACCCCATACATGTCCTCCAGACGCTGTTTCGACCCGAGCAGGAGCGCGACCAGCTTTGCCGTGTCCATGGAACTGCCGCCGCCAAGGCCGATCACGACTTCAGCGCCGAAGGCGCGTGCACGGTCCTCAGCTTCTAAAATGACCGCCTGGGGCGGGTCCGCGACGACCCCGTCATAGATCTCGACACTGAGCCCCGCCGCCTCCAGGGCGCCAACGGCACTGTCGATCAAGCCGAATTCGCGAACGCCCTTGTCGGTGACAAGAAAGATCCGCTTGCGATTGGCGATGACCTGGGCGGCATGGCGATCGAGCTGTTTACAGCTCCCGGCACCCGCCCGGATGTGCGGCACTGTGCGAAAGGCGAATTGAGTCATCCCGGCAAACCTCTTTGATAACAGTGTGCTGCCAATTTCTGTTTCAAATCAGCACGTAACGCTAATATTGAATCACTGGTCCAAACGCGCATGTTTCAGATATCAGCGCCCCTCCGCCAACCCCGGAAGAATAGGCAGCCCATCCTTTCATGCCAGTTCGTCTTGAGCTATTGCGCAATAATACGATCATCGCAATGACGTCATCGGGTGATTTGACGCGTGCCGAAACGCTGTTCACCTACCAGAAGGTCCGCGAGCTCATGATCGCCAATGACGCGCAGAGCGTCCTGATCGACGCGCGCGATATTGAGGTCGTCAGCACACCGGAATTCGCCATGGAGTATGTCGAAGCTTTCGTGGACATACTCGAACGGCCCCTTCCCATTGCCTTCATTCCGCCCGTCGGATGGAGTGACGACCATTACTCCGCAGGCTGGCAGATGACGCAAAATGTCGCCAATGAGACCGGCGTCTTCAAGACGCCGGAGCTTGCTCTGGACTGGCTGGAGATCAAGCTGGGAAACTGTGCCTGAGCCTGACCTCGAACCGAAAACGCTATTGCATGGTCGGTATGACAAAAGCCTGGTCAGCGATTTCACCGGACGGCCAGCGCTGGGTCACAGTCTTGATCTTGGTGAAGAAACGAATCCCGTCCGTGCCATACTGATTGGTATCGGTGAAGGCTGAGCGCTTCCAGCCGCCAAAGGAGTGATAAGCCACCGGCACCGGGATCGGCACATTGATGCCGACCATGCCGACATTCACCTTGGCAGCGAATTCGCGGGCAGCCAGGCCATTCCGTGTAAAGATCGCGACGCCATTCCCGTATTGATGCTGGCTGGGCAGGGCGGCGGCCTGCTCAAGATCCTCAGCGCGAACGACCTGGAGCACCGGCCCGAAAATCTCCTCCTGATAGGAGCTCATGTCCGGGGTCACATTGTCGAACAGGCTCGGACCGATGAAAAAGCCGTTTTCATGCCCTTGCAGGCTGAAACCACGGCCATCGAGCAATAGGTCAGCGCCTTCCGTCACACCGGTCTCGATCCAGTTTTCGATGGAGGCGCGATGCGCTGCCGACACCACGGGGCCGTAATGGGCGTCCGGGTCGTTCGAAACGCCAACCTGAAGCTTTTGCGCCTCGTCCTTGATCCGCGCGACGAACTCGTCAGCCGTTGCCTTGCCGACCGGAACGGCTACCGGCAGCGCCATGCAGCGTTCGCCGGCCGAACCATAAGCCGAACCCAGGAAATCCTTCACGACCTGGTCCATGTCCGCATCCGGCATGATAATGCCGTGGTTCTTGGCGCCCCCCATGGCCTGGAAACGCTTGCCGTTCGCGGCGCAGGTCGCAGCGATATATTGCGCAATATTGGACGAGCCGACAAAGCTGACGGCTTTGATGTCGTCATGATGAAGCAAGGCATCCACTGCTTCCTTGTCTCCATGCACGACTTGCAGCACACCCTCGGGCAGGCCGGCCTCCATCCAGAGCTCGGCCAGTCGCACCGGAACCGACGGGTCTTTCTCCGACGGCTTCAGGATCAGGGCATTACCCGTCGACAAAGCCATGCCCATGAACCACATCGGGATCATGGCCGGGAAGTTGAACGGCGAG
>JBELMP010000030.1:0-14802 GCA_042095695.1 Maricaulis sp.
TCTTCATGAATGCGGGCTGAACCAAAAAGTCCCAAAATTGCCCTCGGAAACTTCGTTTCGACTAATTTGGTCCAAGTTCGAGCCGCAATGCGTCCCTAAACCTGTATCTGTCGCAGCACAGGAGTGCGAGGGCATTCCAGGCGACCGCACAGTTTTATGCCAAGGGGGCGAACATGAAAAAGATCATCCTGACCGGCGCAGTTGGCGCCTTCTTCATCGCGGGTTCTGCATTTGCACAGGCCACGCCTTCCGGACAATTGTCCTACGACCTGTCCGCGGAAGTCGGTTCTGTTTGCGGAGCTTATAACTCCAGCGGTACCGAAATCGATGTCGATTTTGGCGAGCTTTCCAACACGGAATCCACGTCTGCGGTTGAGGAAAATGCCGGTAGCGCGTCATATGCGTGCAACTCTCCAAACGGTTTCACCCGTACTTTCAGCTCTGCCAATGGCGGCTATCTCTATCGTGCCGGCACGAGCGGCGGGTCACAAAACCAGATCGCTTATGAAATGAAGCATGGTGGCGGTTCCGGCCTGAGCATGGACTGGACCCAGCTGACAGCGTCGCAGAATACGGATCTGAGTGGCTCCGGCTTCCTGACGGGGCAGACTGGCGGCGTGGACTTCCGGGTCTATGGCGTTCGCTCGACCAATTCCGATGCCAATGGCGCCAGCCATACCACGGTCTTTGCCGGCGATTACTCCGATGTGGTGACCATCACCCTGACGGCAAAGTAAAAGCCGCTATACTTGTGATGGGGAGGCCGATGGCCTCCTCGCTCGCAAGAGCCGCACGCGCGCACCAAAGGGGGGTATGATGTCTGCTTGGTTCCGATCTCCGAAATACATCCTTGCAGCCGTTCTGGGCTTGATCACAACAGCCGGTGTTGCCTTTGCCTATGAGGTGGAGCCAATGCGCCTGATCCTGGATCTGGGTCAGGGACGCACCAGCGCGGTCATCAATATCCGCAACACCCGTGAAACCGAACTGCCGGTCGAAATCGTGATGAAGCGCCGCATTATTCATCCCGATGGCAGCCAGGAATTTGTGGTGGATGAGGACTCTTTCTCCATTTTTCCGCCGCTGGCTCTGGTGGCGCCTGGCGAAGCCCAGGCGGTTCGGATCAGCTATATCGGTGACCCCACGGTGCAGGACAGCCAGGCCTTTATCGCTGAAGTCCAGGAAGTTCCCGTTACGCGGGATGGTTTCACCGGCGTCGTCTTTGCCTATAATTTCGGCGTTGCCGTCTATGTTCGCGCTAATGAGGCTCAGGCCAATGTCGCGGTCAGTAATGCAGAGCGCACCGAGACAGGATTGAATTTCTCGCTGACCAATTCGGGAACGGACTTCGCAATGCTGGGCGAGCTGGATCTTCGGATCGAAGCGGACGGCCAGACGGTGCGTATTGGAGCAGACCAGGTTGCCGAGGTGATCGAAAACCCGATCATCCCGCCCCATTCAACGCGCGACTTCCATTTGGCTATCACGGATTTGCCTGACGGTCCGATCGGCGTCACTCTTGGGCGGGCATTTTAAGACGAAATACCGGGGAAGCGGGCAGGAATGAGAGTTGGGCGTATGATCCACGCCGCCGCGCTCGCGGCGGCGATGGCCGTTCCGGTTGCTCCTGTCGGCATGGCCAATGCTTCCATTCTCGCTGTCCAGGATGCCGCCTTCATCGTCAGCCTCCCCCTGATCTCAGATGACCGCCAGATGGGCTCAATCCTGGTGGAAACCACCGTGACAGAGCTCTTGCGCGCCACGCCGACTGCGCTGGCCCTGGTGCTCGGTGATGCAATAAATTATGACGCACGCGCCCGGCTTGATGCTTTGGGGGCGCAACCCGTTCCAATCGCGGCCATCCAGGCGCTCGGATATGGGCTGGTGCTCAACCCGCGCACTCTGGCCGTGGAGATCGACATCCCGGTCACGGAGCGCGCCGCGCAAGCTGCTTCCCTGTCGCGTGACTGGCTTCCCGCCGATTCAGAGGTGGAAGTCGCGGATCAGGGCGCGTTCGGAGTGACGGGGGTGCTGCAGATCGCAGATACTTTCGATGACAGTTTTGACCCCACCGCTGATCTCGGCTTTGACGGTTTCGTCAATTTCGGAGGAGCAGGCGGCATCAGTGTCGGCTGGGGCGGACAGGTCAGCATAAGGGAGGGCGAGAGCGATTTTCAGCGAAATCGTATATTCGCATTTCATGACCAGCCCGGCGATGCCCGCCGGCTGTCCGCCGGCGATCTGACGCCGCAGCTAGATCGAAATATCGGGGTTTTGAATCTTCTGGGCGTTTCTGTCGAACGGAACTATCAGGTGCTGCAGCCAACGCGGAATATCCGGCCCACCGGCAGTCGAAGTCTTTTGCTTGAGCGCCGCTCGACAATCGAGGTCTATGTAAATGGAACGCTGGTAGAGCGTTTCCAGGCGGAGGCCGGCCCGGTAGATCTGCGGGATATCCCCCTCGCCAATGTCTCCAATGATGTCACGATCCTCGTCGAGGACGCGCTGGGCCGACGAGAGATCGACCGGTTTTCGCTGTCCGCGGATGTCACCCTCTTGTCAGCAGGGTTGAGCGAGTACAGCCTCGCAGCGGGCGTCCGTCGCCGCGATGACCGGGATGGATTCGAGTATGATTTCGAAACGCCGGTCGTCGGAGGAGAGTATGCCCGGGGCATTACTCCTGCCATGACCCTGACAGGTTCCTTTGCGGCAACGCCAGATTTCCATACCGCGGGGGGCGCAATCACGCGGGCCGTATTTGACGGTGTCGCGCAACTGAACCTGACAGTATCAGATGCCGATGATGTCGGCCGGGGAATGGCTGCAGGCTTGAACTTTAGGGGCGGTCCCTATCTGGGCCGGGACCGTTTCGGGACGCTGAATGTCAGGATTGATTACGCCAGTCCCGAGTTTGCGACCTTGAATGATTTGACCAGTATCTCGACCACGCGCTGGAGTGCGGGCCTTGATTTCCGGATCAATCTGACCGACCGGACAGCCGCTACATTTGGCTTGATCCACCAGGATGATCATTTGCGCACAGAACGGTCGAGCACTGTGTCCATGGGTCTGAATAGACGTTTTGGAGATCTTGTGGTCGCTGTGACAGGGCGCCACACGGATTTTCTTGACCGTGATGATGAGGCTGGCGTCTTCCTGACACTCAGCCGCCGATTTGGCGGACGACAATTGACCTCGGCCTCCTATGACAGCTTCTCCGGCTCCAGTCGTCTGGAATACCGGACGCTGCGAGACCGCAGCTTGCCCAGCCTCAGCGGGCGCGCTTCCGTGTTTGAGCAAGATGAACGCACGGATGTGCGCGGTCAGCTGGCGACAGAGGGTACGCGATATGCTGCGCAATTGAACGCAGCGCACACGCCGGCTTCGGCGGGGCTGGAAGATCGAAATAGCGTGTCCTTGCGCCTGCAATCGGGGCTCGCATTCGCTGGCGGATCCTGGGGCGTAGGCCGTGATCCCGGTCGCGGTTTCGCACTGATCGACCGGCATGCTTCCTTGCGCGATGCTGACATTCTGGTGTCATTGGGCGCCAGTGACCGTCTTGATGCACGCGCGGACGCGTTCGGGCCAGGCATACTCAGTCTGAACTCGCCATACCGTCCGCAGGATGTCAGGATCGGCGCAACAGACTTGGAGCCGGGATACTTCATCGGAGCAGGGCGCTACACGCTCTTGCCGGGTGCGCTCACAGGACAGCGCCTTGTCATCGGAACCGAGGCCTATCGCACGGCAGTCGCGACTCTCTGGTCTGAAGGCGAGCCAGTCTCGCTTCGATATGGAAGTCTGCGGCGCGCCGGAGAGGACCAGGATGTGGCATTTTTCACCAATCGTGCTGGGCGCGCGGCTTTCAATGAGCTGACACCGGGGCGTTATCGCGCGACGCTCGCAAATGGCCGGGTGGTCGAATTCGTGATCCCTGACGATGCTCCGGCCTATCTGGATCTGGGGCGGCTGAATATGGAGACCGCAAATGATTAGATCATGCCTGGTCGGACTGTTCGGGCTGGTATTCAGCGCTGGCGCCGCGCAGGCGTGTGAGGGGTATGAGATCGCCGTCACGCAACTGACCGGCTTTAGCTATAATGCGGCAGACCCGGTGGCATCCACCCTGGAATTGCAAATCCAGGCGCTGGACAGCGATATTCCGCGACGCTGCCGCAGTGAGCGGGTTGAGATCGAAATCATTGGCGGTACGGCACGAGACCCCTTTCTCTCATCTGGGGCCGGCCAGCTTGACGTTGAATGGCTGAGCACCGATGCGATCAATAGAAGCGGTAGCGTCTGGCGATTGAGGCGCTCGGCTCGGGTCGATCTGATTGAGGGTGAAACCCTGAACATTCCATTCTACCGGCTCGAGGCGGGCCAGTTCGTGCGCCCGGGCGATTATGTGCACACGCTGCGTGTCACCATTGCCGATCGTGTCACGACATTGCCGCTGATTGTGACCGTGCTGCCGACCATGAGGTTTGAGGGCGACACGGATGGCTCAACTCAAAGGCTCGATCTTGGCGATGTGACGCAAGGCTCCAGCGCGCGCTCCGACTTCTACTTCCGGACCAATAGTGCGCTTGCGATCACCCTGGTATCGGACAATCACGGTGCGCTCCTGCACGAGCAGGGCAAGGCGTATGGAAGCATCGCCTATAATGCACGCCTCTCGGGCCAAGCTGTTGATCTGACAGGCGCGAGCGGTGACACGGTAGAGCTGCCCTATGCGGGTA
This sequence comes from Maricaulis sp., assembly GCA_042095695.1. GTDB lineage: Bacteria > Pseudomonadota > Alphaproteobacteria > Caulobacterales > Maricaulaceae > Maricaulis. The sequence goes on from JBELMP010000030.1 coordinate 4,740, forward strand.
CCACGATCCAGACGGGGTCACTTGAAGTCGATGTGCCACCGACGCCGCACCAGTATGCAGGCCAGTACCGCGACGTCATCACACTGAGTTTTATAGCTTACTGAGCCGATATTAACCCTGATGGCATTTTCTGCGCGCCCTTCCCCGGCGAGTCTGCTATGAGCTATAGCCTTCGAATTCAACCGCCGGAGTCGGCATGATCCGATTTGCTTCCGCTTTGACACGTCTTGTCCTGCCCATCGTTTTGATGAGCGGTGTGGCGGCGGGGCCGGCGGATGCTGACATCCGTTATTTTCTTCAGGCCAGTGTTGCAGAGCGCTGCGGCATTGCTGAGATTGATGCCGAAGACTGGAGTGCCGGCGTGCTGAGGGTCGAAACCCAGTGCAATGCGGAGCGCTTTGTTCTGCAACTGGCGAGTGCCGGTGACGCCCTGAGTCTGGACGAGGTTCAGGCCCCAGGCGTCTCTGAAGTGCGCGTTCGCGATGGGCAGGTCTGGATTGCCCAGCAGCAGCCCGGTCGACTTTTACTCGAGATTCATCTTGAGGCACCGGAAAACCAGGTGCAGGACCGCCTCTCCATCAGGCTTGAAGTTATTTAATTGTCTGAGCTTTTTATGATGCTCATGGACGAGTTTTCAGTCTCGATCCCCTGCTGACTCTCTCAATTCCTTAAGATAGTGTTAAACCCGCGGGACTGGCGCGCTCATTGCGTTCGGGCCTGTATCAATCGTGCGCGCAGGGGAATGCGCGCAGTGGGGAATACACATGACTGTGTCCAAATACTTGCTCTCAGCCGGGACGGGACTCGTCCTGGCTATGACGGGGCTGGCGTCTGCCCAAGCTCCGTCGAAACCGGAATTCAGCTCCTTTAAACAGGGGGTTGAGGTCCAGGTTCCAGAGCGGGATCGAGACCAGCGAAGCGAGGGGCGCACAGGCGCCCAGGGCGAGGCCGCAGTCCTTAACGCGGTGTTGAGCGAGCTCGAAGCGCTGCGAGGCGAGGTCAATGCGACCCGTGCCGAAATCGCACGTCTGCGCGCCCGCGATGCGCAATCGTCCCGGGGCGGTGCGACGGAGCCTGCGCTAATGGCTGTGCTGGCGAGCGCGGTCGTTGCGCTTGCCGTGCAGGAGGATGACGAGGCGTCTGATAATGTCACCGAGATTGCCCTCGCCCAGGCCCTGGAGATCATCGAGAGTTTCGAAACCGCACAACCGGTTGAGGCTGAGACTCCGGATACGACCGGCTCGGACAAGCCACTTGTCGCATTCGCTGCCAATGTGAGCGCCGGTTGCGCGGTCGGAAGCGGAACCGACTCCACCCAGTGTGGTATCGGTGCCGATGCAAGCGGCAGCAGTTCCACAGCGGTTGGCGCTGACGCCGAGGCGAGCGCTGCCAGCTCAATTGCTATCGGTGATGGTGCGCTGGCGGACGCGGATGACGGCGTCGCGATGGGCCGGGCTGCCGATGCGGGTGGCACTGATTCAGTTGCGATTGGCGCCCTGGCGTCTGCCTCGGCTGGCGATGCCATCGCTATTGGTGACCAGGCTGCGGCCTCCGGCAGCGACGCTATTTCCATTGGCGATGAGTCCGTTGCTTCCGGTGACGATGCCATCGCCCTGGGCAGTGATGCCGCCGCTGCCGGTTCTGACAGCCTCGCGCTTGGCAATAGCGCGAGCGCGTCGAATATCGACGCGACTGCGGTAGGCGCTGGCGCCAATGCGTCGGGGGTCGACTCCTCCGCCTTTGGTGACAACGCCAATGCGACCGCTATCGGATCGCTTGCGCTCGGTTCCGACAGCGATGCAACGGCAACCAATGCAATCGCGATTGGCGAACTTTCCAGTGCCGACGTTGAAGGCGCCATTGCACTGGGCTACCAGGCCGATGGCGGTGGTGAGAATGGCGTCGCCATCGGGTCAGGAGCCGGCGCGTTTGATGCTGGCACGGTCGCGCTTGGCGTTGATGCTATCGCCAGCGCTGCCAGCTCAATTGCTATCGGTGATGGTGCGCTGGCGGACGCGGATGACGGCGTCGCGATGGGCCGGGCTGCCGATGCGGGTGGCACTGATTCAGTTGCGATTGGCGCCCTGGCGTCTGCCTCGGCTGGCGATGCCATCGCTATTGGTGACCAGGCTGCGGCCTCCGGCAGCGACGCTATTTCCATTGGCGATGAGTCCGTTGCTTCCGGTGACGATGCCATCGCCCTGGGCAGTGATGCCGCCGCTGCCGGTTCTGACAGCCTCGCGCTTGGCAATAGCGCGAGCGCGTCGAATATCGACGCGACTGCGGTAGGCGCTGGCGCCAATGCGTCGGGGGTCGACTCCTCCGCCTTTGGTGACAACGCCAATGCGACCGCTATCGGATCGCTTGCGCTCGGTTCCGACAGCGATGCAACGGCAACCAATGCAATCGCGATTGGCGAACTTTCCAGTGCCGACGTTGAAGGCGCCATTGCACTGGGCTACCAGGCCGATGGCGGTGGTGAGAATGGCGTCGCCATCGGGTCAGGAGCCGGCGCGTTTGATGCTGGCACGGTCGCGCTTGGCGTTGATGCTATCGCCAGCGGTGCGCAGGCGCTGGCTTTCGGCGATACTGCGACGGCGTCCGGTAATCAGGCCATTGCTCAAGGCTGCGAAGCCAATGCCAGTGCTGACGGCGCGATTGCCATCGGGGCCAGTGAATCCTGTGACACAACCGATACGGCTATCGGCGCGAACGCAACCGGCGATGACAGCATCGCCATCGGCTCCAATACCACGGCCAGCGGGGCGACTGCGATCGCATTCGGTGCGCGCGCGACCGCGACTGCAGAGGATGCGCTCGCAGTGGGTGCTGATTCAGAAGCCAGCGCCGCGGACGCGACGGCAATTGGTCAGGGCGCGCAGGCTACCGGGACCCAGTCCATTGCGATTGGCGGTGATGAGGATGGAGACGGCGAAGGGGCCGTTGCCAGTGCCGATGACAGTATCGCGATCGGTGTTGATGCACTGGCCTCCGCGGAGAATTCGACCGCTGTGGGTCAAGGCGCCAATGCCACGGGAACCTGGGCGAGCGCCTTCGGTGAAAGCGCGACCGCGTCGGATGAAAACACGACCGCCATCGGTAATGCCGCGACGGCCTCCGGAGAGAATGCGACCGCCCTGGGCGCGGATGCTGTTGCGTCCGATGATGATACCACCGCTGTCGGTCAGGGGGCGGAGGCCTCCGGCGAATATGCGTCCGCATTCGGTGAGGGCGCGACCGCGAATAATGAGGGCGCTCTTGCTGTCGGTGGCGATAGTCTTGCCAGCGGTTTCTACGCAACGGCCATGGGTGATGCCGCGACAGCGAGTGCCGAGGCGGCCGTTGCCGTTGGCGTGATTGCTGAGGCGTCCGCGTTCGAAGCGACGGCAATCGGGGCGGCAGCTCTGGCAGACGGAGAAGAGGCGACCGCCCTCGGTGCTTGGTCGACCGCCTCGGGCGCGAACTCGATCGCCATCGGTAGCGATGAGGATGATGACTTCACGGGTGCTACGGCGATCGGTGAAGAGTCCATTGCAATCGGCGCTGATGCAATTGCCAGGGCGGACCAGACGATTGCGATCGGTTTGGGCGCGGAGGCTACAGGCACTGTCGCCATCGCATTGGGGCATAATGCAATTGCATCAAGTCCAAACACCACAGCTGTCGGAGCCGGGGCATCAGCTACGGTGGCAGGCTCGACTGCAATCGGTGTAGATGCAGTCGCAGAGGGTGGTGATGGTGCTGTTGCTGTCGGAAATGAGGCAAACGCTTCTGCTTACCGCGCGTCCGCACTTGGATTGGCGGCGGTTGCTTCGGGTCAAAATTCAACCGCAATAGGTGGTGGTGCGACAGCCACCGCAGAACGTGCGACAGCGCTTGGCATAAGCAGTGACGCATCCGCAGAATCGGCGATTGCCATTGGCTATCAATCAACCGCAAGCGGTCTGGGCTCCATCGCACAGGGCTGTGAAGCCGAGGCCAGCGGCGGGAGCGCGCTTGCACTGGGTTCGAGCACTAACTGCAGTACGAGTGACTTCGAACCGGGTGCGACTGCTTCGGCTGACGATTCCATTGCGATTGGCTCTGGTGGCACGACCGCTTCTGGCGTTGAAGCAACAGCACTAGGCCATGATGCCGAAGCAAGTGGGGCGTACTCTCTGGCGATTGGCGCATCTTCGCTCGCGGGTGGTGAAAACGCACTCGCCATTGGCGGTGGCGCGTCTGCGGGGTTTGACGACTCTGTAGCAATCGGTGCCGGTTCAGCGACGACCCGCGCGAATCAAATCGTGCTGGGGACGGCGGCGGAGACTGTAACGATCGCAGGTATTCCAACGGCCGCCGCGACATCGGCCCAAGGCAGTGTGGACGGCTTCGTGACTGTCGATGCAGACGGCAATCTGGCGTCGGATGGCGGTGTGGCTCTGTCGGATATCTCTGACAATGCCGATGCGATCGCACAGAACACGTCCGATATCGCCGACAATGCGTCTGATATCGCTGACAATGCCTCCGACATCGCGGATAACGCGTCCGATATTGCGGATAACGCGTCCGATATTGCGGATAATGTGACCGCTATTTCCGACAATGCGGATGCGATTGCGCAGAATACGACGGATATTGCAGACAATGCGTCAGACATCTCCGACCTTCAGACGGTCACGGCGGAGCTGGGCTATTACGACGTCAATTCGACGGGCGGCGATGCGAGTGCGACAGGGACCGACTCCATTGCGATCGGACCGGATGCCAACGCAAGCGCGGAGGGCGCTATCGCCATGGGCCGAGACGCATCCGCGTCCAGCGAAGGCGCTGTCGCAATCGGTGATGGCGCAGTTGCCTCCGGGTCCACGGCAGTTGGCGCGGGCGCCATGGCGACAGAAAGCGACACGGCTGCTTTCGGTAAGGGTGCATTGGCAACGGCAGTTTCAGCTACCGCGCTCGGAGAAAATTCGGAAGCCACTGGCGACTACGCCACGGCTGTCGGTGAAGAGGCCAAGGCCAGTGGTGAGTATGCGCTGGCTCTGGGACAGGGCGCTGAGAGCTCCGCGGATAACGCAACGGCGATCGGTGCAGGTGCCAGTGCAGCTTACGACAACTCCCTGGCTTTGGGCTTCGGGGCAACAGTGACGCGGGTCAATCAGATCATGATCGGTACCAGCACGAGCACGGTGACCATGCCGGGTCTGCCAAGCGCTGACTCCACAGCGGCCCAGGGTAGTGTGGACGGTTTTGTGACCGTGGATGCAAACGGCAATCTGGCATCGGATAATGGCGATGCGCTTGCGGATATCCTGGCGAACGCGACTGACATCTCGGGCAACGCCGCCGACATCGCATCCAACACGTCAGCGATTTCCGACAATAGCGATGATATTGCCGACAATGCCTCCGACATCGCGTCGAATGCGTCCGATATCTCCTCCAATTCCTCGGATATCGCCATCAATGCCGCAGAGATTGACCTGCTCAAGGCCGGTGTTGCCGGCGATGGTCAACGCTTGATCGATGTAGAGAACCAGGTCGCGGATCACGAGACCCGGATCACTGCCAATGAAGGTGCAATCGCGGATAACCGAACCGATATTGATGCGAATAAGGCAGCAATAGCGACGAATGCGACCGGGGTCGCAACCAATGCCGCTGCAATTGTTCAGACCAATACGAATGTTGCCTCGAATACCCGTCGCATTGAAAGCAATAGCCTCGCAATTGCCAATAATGCGACAGCAATTGAGACGCTTCGTTTCGATGTGAGTGATCTGCAAGTCAGCATTGAGCAACTGGCCCTGCAGGCCGAGCGCAATGAAGGTCAGATCCAGCAAAACATGGATGGTATCGCCATTGCGAATGCGCTCTCCGGTTCGACCTGGCTGCAACAGGACGAGAATTTCGCACTGACTGCAAACTGGGGACATTTTGACGGATCCAATGCGCTCGCAATCGCGGGAGCTGCGCGGATTGATCATCAATGGTCGGCGAATTTCGGTGTCGGTTATGGCAGCGAAACCGGCAAGGTCGGCGCCCGGGCCGGTGTCCGGATGGGCTGGTAAGGCCTAGCCGGTCCATTGCTGCTTCAGGGCAGGCAGGAAGCCCTCGGACATCTGTTCGAGCGCTTCCTCTCCCCAGATCGCCTTCAGGGTGGGTCCGGAAATGGCCGCATAACTGACAGCACCGATGATCTGATAGGCCGCTGCCATTTGTTGACTGTGCTGGCGGTGCTGCCAATTGGGATGGGCGGCCACAAGACTGACAGTCTCATCTAGAAATCGCTTCAAATACCAGCGGTTGCGAGATTCCGCGCGCTCGACATTATCGAGGAGTTCTCGGGTGATCAGTCGGGCATCGCGCGGCGTTTCGCGCATGTGCTGATACATGCGATCCAGAAAATCGAGTATGCGCTGTTCCGATTGCCCGCCATTGGAGAGAATGTCTTCGAGCAGGGCATCAAGCCGATTGGCGATGTCGGCGATGACCGCACCATATAGCGCATCCTTGGTCTTGAAATGATAGAGAACGGATTGCTTGGTCAGTCCCAATTCGCCCGCCACATCTGCAAGGGAAACGCCGTAATAACCGCGATCGGAAAAGAGCTTCAGTGCCGTTTTGACGAATTTCTGTTTCGGGTCGGATTCTGGAGCAGGCATTGCTCAACACTATCACGGGATTGACCACTTACCACTCGTCAAGTACATCACTTACCGATCGGTAAGTGATGGTTCTGGATATCTGTCCAATCGCAATGGCAGACGTCAGCGCCGGTGATGCGAGGTGAATTATGGACCAGGCCGAACAGGTTTCACTCTTGAATGAATTGCGCGCTCTCAGCGCCGAGAAAGACTTCTTTGTCGTCGATGTCGTAAATACGTCGCCGGTGGATCGTTATCTGAACGAAACGCGTTTTGCCGACGAGATGCGCGTGCTCTTTCGCGGCATGCCGGTGATCGCCGCGCATAGTAGCGAATTGCCCGATCCGGGCAGTTATCTGACGCGGCAGCTGTCCGGGCTTCCGGTATTGTTGACCCGTGACAAGAGCGGCCAGGCGCATGCCTTCATCAATGTTTGCCGACACCGCGGCGCGCGGCTGGTCGCTGACAGCCAAGGCTGCAAGAACGCATTCAGCTGCCCCTATCATGGCTGGACCTGGGATGCGCAGGGGCAATTGCGTGGAGTTCCGCATCAAGCGGAAGGATTTCCAGACCTTGATCGCAGCCAATATGGATTGAAACGGCTACCGGTTACCGAGCGTTTCGACCTGGTTTGGGTCATCGCTGATCCCAATGCACAAGCGGAATTCGATTATTGTCTTGCACCTCTGGATGCCGAGTTCAGCTGGTTGGACATGCGCGATATGGTCATCGTGCACAGCGATGTCACCGAGCGCGATGCCAACTGGAAGCTGATCGTGGAAGGCGGGATCGAAGCCTATCATTTCCGCGTCACGCACAAGCATACGATCGGTCCACACTTCAAGGATAATCTTTCAAGTTATCAGATGCTTGGTCCGCATATGCGATCCGTCCTGCCGCGCGTGTCAATTGATGCTCTGACCGAGGAGGAGAAGGCGAGCTGGTCGATCCGCGATCACAGTAATGTCCTTTATTCGCTGATGCCGGCCGATCAATTCCTGGTCATGCAGGATCATGTGGCCTGGATTCATGCGGCCCCGTTATCTCCTGGACGGACACGGATGCGTATATCCACGCTGATCCCGAAACAGGATCACACGGAGGACAAGGCGCGGCACTGGGCGACCAATCACGGTATCACGCTGACCACTCTGGCCGAGGATTTCGAGGTCAATGAAGCCGTCCAGGCGGGATTGGATAGCGGTGCAAATGAAGTGCTGAATTTCGGCCGCTTTGAGAGCGCTTTGCATCACTTCCACGCGGCGGTCGAGGCGCGATTGAAGGCTGCACCTGAACTATAGGGCCTGCCGCGTCCGCCTCTCGACTTCGCGGTTAAGACTGGGCAGATTGACGGCCATTGGTCGATAATATCCCTAAGGTCAGGAAATAACGATGCATAACCGCAAATTTGATGTGGTGGTCTTCGGTGCCACGGGTTTTACAGGGCGCCTGGTCGCCGAGTATCTCGCCAGCGAGTACGGCACGGATGTGAAATGGGCGATGGCAGGACGTTCAACCGAGAAACTGGCCTCGGTCAGAGACGAAATCGGTGCCCCGGCAAATACACCGCTAATCGTGGCAGACAGTTCGGATCCGGCATCGCTCGCGGAGATGGCCGCTCAGGCGGCTGCGGTCGTAACGACGGTTGGCCCTTATCAGCTCTATGGTGAGCCTTTGATCAAAGCATGTGTCGATGCGGGCACGGATTATGTGGATCTGTGCGGTGAGCCTGCCTGGATGTATGACATTATTCGCAAGTATGACGCTCCGGCGAAGGCCAGCGGCGCGCGGATTGTCCTGTCCTGCGGTTTCGACTCCATCCCCTTCGATCTGGGCGTTTACTTCCTGCAGCAGGATGTCATCGCCAAAACCGGCTCGCCGCTCGCTCGCGTAAAGGGGCGTGTTCGCAAAATGAAGGGCACCTTCTCCGGCGGGACGGCCGCGAGCTTTGCTGAAACCATGGCGCGTGCGGCCAAAGAGCCGGAAATCATTGATCGTCTGCGGGACCCGTTCAGCCTGGTCCCGGACTTCCAGGGTCCACGCCAACCTTCAGGCAGCAAGGTGATCTTTGAAGAGGATTTGGATACCTGGTCTGCGCCCTTCATCATGGCCTCGATTAATACGAAAAATGTTCATCGTTCCAATGCTTTGCTTGGGCATCGTTACGGTGAGGACTTCGTTTATGACGAGATGTTCGCGACCGGCCCGGGCGAAAGCGGTGAGCAATTCGCCAATATGATCGCAAATGACAAGTCCATGGCGGAAAACCCGCCCAAGCCCGGCGAGGGGCCGAGTAAGGAAGAGCGCGAAACCGGTTTCTATGACGCGATGTTCACGGGTCTGGATGCGGCTGGGAACCGACATACGGCCGGCGTCTCTGGCGACAAGGACCCGGGCTATGGTTCGACTTCAAAGATGATTGCCGAGTCCGCCCTGACCCTGGTTTTGAATGTCGACCGGGAAACGACGCCGGGCGGCGTGCATACGCCAGCGCCGGCAATGGGTGAGGCCTTGATCGACCGCTTGCAGACCCATGCCGGCCTGCGTTTCGCGATTGAGAGCTGAGCATGTCACCGGCGCGCCTTGATCTGACGCCGGATATCCGACTGGGCGGCGGGGCTTTGGCAGATTTGCCAGATGTCCTCGCCCGCTTGGGCGTCTCCAGCCCGCTGATAATCTCAGACCAGGTTATCGCAGATCTCGGCTATGTCGGTCAGGTGGAATCGCTGCTGGGCGGGTCCGGGCGGTTTCTCGAGACCGTGCCAGAACCCACGGTGGAGTGCGTTGAAGCGGCCCTGGGCGTGTTCGCGTCTAGCCGGTATGATTGTCTGATCGCGCTTGGTGGTGGTAGCGCCATAGATACAGCCAAGGCGGTCAGCGCCCGCGCGGCTACGCAGCGCTCCATGCAGGCTCTGAAAGTCCCCTATGTCATTGCCCGAACAACACTGCCAGTGATCGCCATTCCAACAACGGCGGGCACGGGTTCGGAGGCGACCCGGGTGACGGTGATCACAGATACGCTGACCGATGAAAAAATGCTGTGTATGGGCCCCGGACTTATGCCCGCCGCAGCGATTGTCGATTTCGAACTGACGCTGAGCCTGCCGAAGCGGACGACAGCCGATACGGGAATTGATGCGCTGACACATGCAATCGAAGCCTATGTCAGCCGCAAGGCAAATCCCTTTTCTGACCAGCAGGCGCTGGGGGCAATGCGCCTGATCGGTCCGAATTTGCGGCCGGCATTTCATGATGGCAGCAATCGCGATGCACGCGCCGCGATGATGGCGGGCGCCATGCTTGCTGGGCAGGCATTTTCCAATGCATCGGTCGCGCTCGTGCATGGTATGAGCCGACCAATCGGTGCGTTCTTCCATGTGCCTCACGGCCTGTCGAATGCGATGCTTCTGCCGGCGATCACCCGCTGGTCACTG
>JBELMP010000030.1:14902-19293 GCA_042095695.1 Maricaulis sp.
GTGACGAGATGGAAATGCTCTATCGCGAGATCTGGCTTGCTGGAGACCGTGCCTAGTATTCGTAGGGCTCATGCGCGGTGAGATTAAGCGTGTAGGCAGCATTTCCGAGCTCATTCATATTGCGCTCGGAGGTAAGCTCGCCAATGACCCAGACGGGTGCCCAAAGGCGCTCTACGAAAATCGCTTCTTCCATCACAACATGGACAATCTGGTTCGGCGGTGGCGGCGGGGTGTGTATGCATGCGCCGAAATAGGGGACCAGAAGAAATTCATTGATCTCGCCACCCGGCTGCGCGTCCAGAGGCAGAATAAAGCCCGGCATCCGGATCGTCTCGCCAATCAGTTCTTCGACCACGTTGAAGGTGCCGATCTGAGTCATTGGTGCGCCGAAATGATCTATTTCCGCCATTGAGTAACTCATCCGATAGAGTTCCTCGATGCGCTCGATCTCGCCTTCCGGAAGAAGATCATCCCAGTTAATCGTGCGGGCATCGCCGGTCTCTGCCTGCTCAGCCGAGGCGTCTTGTGCGCGCGCCGGCAAGGGCGTCGCCAGAGTGAGCGCAACTGCAAGGCCAGCGATCAGGGACGAGGTGATTTTTAACGGGAACATCTTGGTCTCAAAGCTTCAGAGTCAGGCCATCAGATAGGGCATTTCGTTGCGCTTGCCACGCGGGCAATGCACCCGCAAGTGCCCCCGCGCCGGTAACGGAGAGGAATATGAGTATCTCCAAAATGCCGGCGCTTCCAGATACATCAAGTCCATATTGATCACGAATGAGTGTGCCGACGACGCCGAGTGCGATCTGGGTGATCAAGATACCGGCTGCAGCGCCCATCGCGGCCAGGCTGCTCGCTTCCAGCACCAGTAGTGTAAAGATATCAGAGGGGCGCGCACCGGTTGCTCGCAGCACAGCCATCTCTCGACGGCGTTCATTCAGGCCGGCGGTCAGCGAGGTGAGAATACTGATCAGGCCGACAATAACCACCAGAATGGAAATCGCGCGAAATGCCCGTTCACCGGCTCCGATCACCTCCCAGAGCTGAGTCAGTGCGACACCGGGCATAACGGCACTGAGAGCCTCGCCGCCATAGGTGTTGATCTGTCGCTGCAGGGTGAGAAGCTGAATCGGACTGTCCACGCCAACAAAGGCGGCGGTTATACTCTCGGGGCGCAGGTCTTCTGCCGGATCGCCGGGGGCAGACGCACGGGGTGCGATGCCACGATCCCAGCCAATATGAATGACTTCAATACTTTCCAGAGAGACGTGTAGGGAGCGATCTACCGGCGTACCCGTCGGTGCGAGTATGCCCGTAATCACAAAGTCATGGCCTGAATGCTCGGCGAAGCTCACCGCGCCAACACCGTGGGAGAGCAAGACTTCATCGCCAAGTTGATAGCCCAGCTGGCGGGCAACCTCCGCACCAAGCACGACTTGATAGATATCGTCGAAGCGCTCGCCTTCGCGTATATCCAGCGCCTGATCGCGGCCATAGCGATAGCGGTCGAAATACTCCGCGCTCGTCCCCACCACGCGATAGCCACGATGGGAATCGCCCAGGGAGATCGGCACCGCCCAAGCGACCCCGGGGGCGCTGGCGATCAGCTCGAAACTGTCCCAGGTGAGGTTTGCCGTTGGGTCTCCAATCCTGAATACGGAGTAGAGCAGGAGGTTTGTGGCCCCCCCGCGTGCCCCCACAATCAGGTCGGTACCCGAAATGGTCGAGTTGAAACTCTCTCGAACGCTGTTCTGAATCCGCTCGACACTCAAGAACAGGGTCACAGCCAGCATGACGGCGAGTGCGGTCAGCAAGGCGGATGTGACCCGGTTTGCCAGGCTCTTCCAGGCCAGTGTCAAAAGTGCCGTATTCATGCGGAGCCTCCCGCAGCATTGATGCTGGTCAGCTCTATCATCCTGTCAAAACGCGGCGCGAGACTGCGTTCATGGCTGACAAACAGAAGCGCCGCGCCGCTCGCCCGTGCCTCCCCGGAGAGGAGGTCCAGGAAGTTGTCGCGGGCGTCCTCGTCCAGGGCGGAGGTGGGCTCGTCGGCGACAATCAGGCCGGGGCTGCCGATCAGCGCCCGCGCTGCCGCCACGCGCTGTTGTTGACCCACACTCAATTGCGCCGCGGTCTTTTTGCGCAGATCGCTATCCAGACCCAGGGCTTCGAGAAGGCGCTTTGATTCCGCAGCGGGGGTCTTGCCGGCGGCGCGCAGCAGGTCTCTGCGCTTGCGGGAAAATGACAGGGGCAGGCAGACATTTTCCTGCGGGGTCAGGTAGGGCACGAGGTTGAAGAGCTGGAAAATCATGCCGAACTCATCAGCGCGCAGGCGATCGCGTGCGGCAGCGGCTTTCGGATCCATGGACCGGCCGAGCACTTCGATGCGCCCGGACTGAACCGGTGTGATACCTGCAATCAGGCCTAGAAGCGTGCTTTTCCCGCTGCCGCTGGGACCGGCGAGGAATGCGCTTTCACCGGCGCCGAGCTCGAAGGAGTTGATCGCCAGGATTTCTGGCGCGCCCGGCCAGGAATGCCGAAGATCGCTGATCTTTACAGCGGGTGACCTCATCTGGCGAGGCGTGTCTCGGTTGCATCGCCGGTCAATTCAAATGCCAGCTGCTGGTTGGGCGACAGGAATATACCGTTCAGTGTGCTCAGCTCCTCGAACTGAACAAGCAATGTGGTTGTGATGCTGCTCAGCTGATCTGGTTGTGCACACTGTCCTGAATAGGTCACGCTGACATCACTGTGGGCATGTTCTTCATGGTCATGGGCCTCATGGTCGTGTTCATCATGACCGTGATCATCCTGGCCAACGCGCGAGATCGCGCAGTCAGCAGCACCGAAACCGAACAGGGTGCCGGCATCATCCAGGATTGCCTCCGCCGCGGCGACGCTGGCCCGCTCGTCATCCGTGCGCGGCTCGTATTCAAAACCGTAGAGATTGTAAGCTGGTGTATCGAGCTGGATCTGGATTGTGCCATCGGCCTCAATCGCGATGGCAAGCTCTCCCGTGCCGTGGACATGCGCACCCAGCTGTGAACTGGCGAGCGCGGTTGAAGCAATGAGCAATGTTGTAAACGTCAACGGACAAACCCCTTGTGTGCCGAGCTGCGCCCGGCTGTGCCAAATATCCCCGCACGTTACGGCAGTCTAGGCCAGTCTGCGCAGCGGGCAAGCTGGCTCGGTATGTCATCTCTGTAATGTCATGGCGATCGGCGTGCCGGTGCCGGTTGTCGATTCACCTCTAAATCAACTCTTCTCTGGACAAAAAGATTTCGCCTCTTCATTGTGACCGATGAAAGAGAGAAAGTTTTATGCGCGAAAGCGGGCATGGATACGGATTTATTGCGCGAAACGCGTTTGCCGATAATCGGCAGGCTGCGCTCGTAAAGCTGTCCGCACCTCTCTCGATTATTATCTCGATTTGCAATCCGGGAGCGGTGTCCGCTTCTGCCTGATGTCCGGTCCGGATTTCCAGCAGAATGACCCCGCTCCCTGGAGCGGGGTTTTTCATGCTGGCCGGGTCGTTGGAGTTTGACCATGTCGCATGCCCTTCTTGATACCGCCCAGACGCCGCTGGAGATGGCGGCCGCCTTTGTCGCCGACCTGCATGGACGTGGCATGGGCGGAATTATTCGCACGCCAATGATCCGTGCCCACGCTCTGGAAGATCTGGTGGGCTGTGAAGTCTGGGTGAAGCTCGAGAACCTCCAGGCGACAGGGTCGTTCAAGGAACGCGGCGCCTATGCCCGGCTGGCCCGGCTGACGGCGAGCGAGCGAGAACGCGGTGTGGTGGCCGCCTCAGCGGGCAATCATGCCCAGGGCGTTGCGCGCCATGGCGCGGCCATGGGGATCCGTACGACCATCTTCATGCCGGAGGGAACACCCAACGTGAAAATCAGGGCGACACGCTCACTCGGTGCAGACGTCAAACTCGCGGGCCGCGAGTTTGACCAGACCAGCGCGCTCGCCCAGGACTGGTGTCGTGAACAAGGTTCTGTTTTCGTTCATCCCTTTGATGACCCCTTCGTGCTTGCCGGGCAGGGTACGGTAGCGGTGGAAATGCTTGATGAGGTCCCTGATCTCGACATTCTGGTCATGCCGGTTGGCGGCGGTGGGCTGGCATCCGGCATGGCGCATGCGGCTCGACGTCTGAGCCCGGCAATCCAGCTATTGGGCGTTCAGGCAGAGCTGTTTCCCTCGACGCACAATGTCTTCCATGGCGGTCATGCGCCTGTGGGTGGCATGACATTGGCCGAGGGCATCGCTGTCCGCGAACCCGGCGCGCTGCCCTCGCGCCTGCTCAAGGCCCTGTTGGACGATGTAATACTGGTAGACGAGCGGTCGATCGAGCGCGCGCTCAACCTCTACCTGACGCAATTGCGTGT
>JBELMP010000031.1:0-19033 GCA_042095695.1 Maricaulis sp.
GCAATCCATAGCCGTATCGCCACCGCCGATGACGACGACACGACGGCCCTTTGCAGAGAGGTGCCCATCCGATGCCGGGCTGTCACCCAGATCGTCGCGATTGGAGCGAGTCAGGAAATCCAGCGCCGGAAGCACCTCGCCCCCGCCGCCAGGGCAGGTCAGCTGACGGGCCTGATATACGCCGGTCGCGATCAGCACCGCCTGGTGCTTGTCTCGAAGCGCCTGGAAGCTGATATCTGACCCAATCTCGCAATTCAGTCGAAACTCAATTCCGCCCTGTTCCAGCCGGTCGAGACGGCGCTGGACGATGTGCTTTTCAAGTTTAAAGCCGGGAATGCCGTACATCAGCAAGCCACCCGCGCGATCCGCACGTTCATAGATGGTGACCGCATAGCCGGCTTCGCACAGTTTTTCAGCGGCGGTCAGACCCGCGGGGCCGGATCCGATAATACCGACACTGGCGCCACGCGGTGGCGCCGGCTTGAGAGGCTCGACCCAACCCTCCTCCCAGGCCGTTTCGGTAATGAATTTCTCGACCGCGCCGATTGTGATCGCGCCATGGCCGGATTTCTCAACCACACATGCCCCTTCACACAGACGATCCTGGGGACAGATGCGTCCACAGATTTCCGGCATGCTTGATGTGGCTGCGGACTGGTCATAGGCGTCGCGAAGACGATCCTGACCGGCAAGCATCAGCCAGTCCGGGATATTGTTTTGCAGCGGGCAACCGGATTGGCAGAAGGGTATTCCGCATTGGGAACACCGCGAGGCCTGGCTTTCGGCAATATCCGCAACCCATTGATCGTAGATTTCCCGGAAATCCTCCCGACGGTCCTCTGGCGCACGGGCAGTCGGATAATTCTGGTTAATGTCCACAAATCGCAACAAGTCTTCGACCCTCACTCAAAATAATTTTGCAGCGCAGCATAAAAACACCCCGCGGACAAGGGCGGGGCCGGACAAGCTAGCATATTAGTGCAGCAACATGCCAGTTTCCGTATAGCCTCGGCAGAATATTCCATAATCATCCATTTGCGCAGGCGATTCATCCTCAAAACCCTGTCGCGCCGCAACACAATCGCGCGACTGATCGCGATGGCGGCCGCTCGCACAGACAAGGTCAGGAAACGGAAAACCCATGCCGGAACGGGTCGCGATCATCGACGAATATCGTGTTGATTCCCGTTTGAACGGCCCAGCCACGAATGCTTGGCAGAATGGCTGGACGTCCGGCGAGCGTCACTGCGGCTTCCACACGCCCCTCGAACAGGCTGCCGATAATACTCTCATGGATGAAATCATCCCCGGGGCTCAGGCGTCCGCGCGCCACGAGCTGGGCCATTCGGGCGCTTGTGCCTGTGCCGCAAGGCGAGCGATCGATAGCACGCTCACCGTAGAATACCGCATTGCGGGCGTGGGCCGTCTCGGTCCGGGGCACATCCGTCCACATGATATGCGAAACGCCGCGCACGCTTGGGTCCTCAGGATGGACCACCTCGACCCGGCTCAATCGGTCGCGCAGTTTCGGGCTGATGGCAAGAATGCGGTCAACGCCCAGCGCATCGATCCCCGCATAGCCGGATTGCGGCTCGATGATGGCGTAGAAATTCCCGCCATAGGCGATGTCAATCTTGAGCGGTCCAAGCTCCGGACAATCGACCTCCAGGCCCGCCTCTGCCAGATAGCTGGCGATATTATGGATGCGGACGCCGCAAACCCGGTCATCCGCCCAATCAATCTCGGCATGGATCTGCCCAGCCGGCGCATCCAGAATGACACGGTCAGCCCGTGCTTGCCGGAACAGGCCATTCTCCAGCCCCATGGTCAAAGCACCAATCGTTCCGTGGCCACACATGGGCAGACAGCCCGAGGTTTCGACAAACAGAATGGCGGCGTCGGCTTCGGCGCTGAGCGGCGGATAGAAAAACGCGCCGGACATCATGTCATGCCCGCGGGGCTCGAACATCAATGCTCGCCGGATCCAGTCATGATTGGCCAGAAAGTCCTGGCGCTTCTCGCTCATACTGGCGCCAACCAGATCGGGGGCTCCGCTGGTGATCAATCGCACGGGGTTTCCACAAGTATGCCCGTCAAGGCAGGCAAAACCATATCGCATCGACCTAACGCACCCCTGGTCCAGGGCCGATCGGGCGGCTTTCACGCGCGACTTCCACCATGCGGGTCACGGCCTGCCGGCGGGCGCCGACAAGCGGCATGCGCGGCATACGAACGCGTTCATGGCCACGCCGCATGATTTGTTCCGCCAGCTTGATCGATTGGACGAGGTCATGCTCGGCATCCAGGTGCAGCAATGGCATGAACCAGCGATAGATCTCCCGCGCCCGGTCCAGATCCCCGACCTCGAAGGCATCCCAAAGGCCGATGGACTCTTCCGGGAAGGCGCTGGTCAATCCGGAGACCCAGCCCGCAGCGCCAAGCAAGAGGCCCTCGAGCGCGACATCGTCCAGCCCGGCGAAGACCGCGTAGCGATCACCACAGGCATTGAGGATATCGGTAATCCGCCGCGTGTCAGGAGCGGATTCCTTGATCGCCACAAGTGTCGCGACATCATCAAGGCGCTGCAGGGTCGCAAGAGAGATACTGACCCGATAGGCGGGTGGATTATTGTACAGCATGATCGGCAAGCCCGAGGCCGAAGCGACCTGGCGAATATGCGCCTCTAACTCATCCTCAGTCGGGACATAGACCATCGCTGGCAACACCATCAAGCCGTCCGCACCGAGACCTTCAGCATCCCGCGCAAAGGCCATTGCGAGGTCAGTGGTCAGCTCGGACACACCCGCAATCACCGGCACTCGACCATCGACCACATCAATAATTTCCCGGAGCAGGACCCGCTTCTCTTCGGCGCGCAGGGAGTTGTTCTCCCCGCACGTGCCCATGGCGATAATGCCGTGGACGCCGTCGCGGACAAGCTGGTCAACCACGCGCCGTGTTGCCGGGATGTCCAGACTGAAATCCTCGGCGAATTGAGTCGTCACGGCCGGGAAAACCCCTGCCCAATCACACATGCCCATCGCTTCTCTCCCGCCTGAAACCGGATAATTGATAAGGCTTTAGCGAAGTCACGCGCTGAGCACAATCCGCAGCGAGGGCCCGCAGAGCAAGGTGACAGTGGCGAATGTCCTGATTAGGCTGGAGACGATTATCGGGGGAGTTCGCCATGAAAGTCTGGATCGCTGGAACCTGTTTGATGCTTGCTGCTGCGCTCGGCCTGCCCGCCTCTGCCCAGGAGAGCATTGCCGCGGCGACGCGAACGCTCGAGCGCCAGAATGGATTGCTGACGGTTTATGCCGATGCCGCTGAGGGCCGGGTGCTGGCGGAACTCAGGCCCCAGGCGGACGGGTCGTTGGGCCGCTTCATCTACACAGCCCGGCTGACATCCGGCCTTGGCTCCAACCCGGTCGGCCTGGATCGGGGGCTTGGGACGAGTTCCGAGATCCTGCGCTTCTTCAGGGTCAATGGTGACATCTTCGCGGAATTCGAGAATACGACCTATATCGCGCGAGGCGCAGCCGCAGACGAGGCGCGCGCGACGCGACAATCCTTCGCGCGATCAGTCGTCTGGCAGACCGAGATCCTGGCGGAAAGCGATGGGACTGTCCTGATCGATCTTGCCGGTTTCCTGGAGCGTGATCCGATCGGGGCGGTGGCACGACTATCCGCGACAGACCAAGGGAGTTTTTCGATCGATGGCGGCCGTAGCGCCCCGATGATCGACAGCCTTCTGGTCTTCCCGGAAAATATAGAAATCGATGCGCTTTTGACGCTGTCCGGCAATGCGCCTGGATCTGAAGTCCGCGAAGTCACCCCCTATCCCCAGGCGGTCACCCTGACCGTCCACCACTCCTTCGTAAGCCTGCCGGAGCCAGGATATGAGATCCGCTTTGCCGATCAGCGCGCCGGCAGCATCACGCGTACGGTCTATGACATGGCCGCACCGCTGGACATGCCGATCCGCCAGGACCTGGCGCTCCGCCACCGCCTGACGCGGGTGGATCCGAGTGCCGATCATGGCCCGGTCATTGAACCCATCGTCTTCTATGTCGACCGGGGTGCGCCCGATGTCATCCGTGACGCGCTGATCGAAGGTGGAAACTGGTGGTCCCAGGCCTTTGAAGCCGCAGGGTTCGAGGATGCCTATCGCGTCGAGCTCCTGCCGGAAGGCGTGCACCCGCTGGACGTTCGATTCAATGTCATTCAATGGGTGCACCGCCAGACCAGGGGCTGGTCCTATGGCGCATCTGTGATCGATCCGCGAACCGGCGAAATCCTGAAGGGGCATGTCATTCTGGGAAGTCAGCGCGTTCGTCAGGATCGGATGATTTTCGAAGGCCTTCTGGGCACTGGCGAGACAGGAAGCGGATCCGACACAGACCCGCTCGAGCTTGCGCTGGCGCGCATCCGTCAGCTCTCCGCCCATGAGATCGGTCATACCATCGGTCTGGCTCATAATTTTGCCGCGAGCGCCAATGACAGAGCTTCGGTAATGGATTATCCGGCACCATTGGTGACCCTGTCCAGCACTGGCGGGTTCGATGTCAGCCGTGCCTACGACCGCGATATTGGCGAGTGGGATATTGCCGCCATCTCCTGGCTCTATGGTCAGGCTGAAGACCCGGCCTCCGAGGCGGAGCTGATTGAGAGCGTCCTAAGCCAGGCAAACGAAGACGGGCTGCTCTACATCACCGATCTGCACGCACGCGGCAATAATTCGGCGCACCCCTTGGCGCATTTGTGGGATAATGGCGAAGACCCGACTGCGATGCTTCTGGAGACGCTTGCGGTGCGGGATCAGGCGCTCGCCGGCTTCGGCTACCAGACATTGCGCGAGGATCAGCCATTGAGTTCACTCAGGGCCGTCTTCCCGCCGATTTACCTCTATCATCGCTATCAGGCCGAGGCGGCGGCCAAGGCGCTCGGCGGCGTTGATTTTGCCTATGAGCGCAACGGAATTGCAGCCAGCGGCCTCTCACCCGTACCCGCCGCAGAGCAACGCGCCGCGCTTGACGCCCTGCTGCAAACCCTGGCGCCCGAGCGACTGGATGTGCCGGACCGGGTCCTGGCATTGCTCGCGCCCGCTCCCTTCGCCGACTATGAGGCGGCCGCGACGCGGGAGTTGTTCGAAAGCTCGGTCTATCCCGCGTTCAGCCGCCGGGATGCTGCTGCCGCAGCCAGCCGCCTGAGCCTGGCGACAATGCTGTCCCCAGCGCGCATGGCGCGCCTGGCAGACCAGGCCGCGCGGGATCCCGAACAATTGTCCGCAGACGAGGTCGTGAGCGACATCGAGGCGCAGATCTTTTCGGCACCGCGCGGTGAAGCGGCACGACTAGGCCTGATCCGAGAGGCTGTACAAACGGAGTATGTTCATCAACTTCTGTCCCTCTCAGGGGGCGATGACCCGGTGTCGAGCGCATTGGCGCGATCGCGTCTGGAGATGCTGGAGACCAGCCTCAATGGCCGAGGGTATGCCGGGTCAGCCGCGCATCGGCGCTGGTTGTCTAGTCGGATTTCCGCGGGCCTCGCCCAGATTGATGCTGGCGAGCGAGCGCCGTCCACAAGTACCGAGATTCCCCCCGGCAGCCCGATCGGCGCCAGCAGCTGCTGGCATTGCGACAGCGCAGCCCTCATGGGACTTGGTGATTAGCGCCCCCTTATCGGCGCGGACCGCTCGGACGGGTGAGAATGAACAGGCCGGACGCGGCCATCACCAGCGCCTGGATCAGGAGAATGTGCGGCGCGACATCCAGCTGCCAGCTCACGACAAGAAGCGCGACCATCAGTGTAAGCGAAATGATTTTGGAGCGCCGGTCGATACGTCCATGCTCATTCCAGTTCCGGATCAGCGGTCCGAAAACGCGGTGGTTGATAAGCCAGGCATGCAATCTCTTGGAACTGCGCGCAAACCCGTAAGCGGCGAGGAGAAGGAAGGGCGTTGTCGGAACCAGCGGCAAGACAAGGCCCGCGATCGCCAGCCCGGTCATGACCAGGCCGAAAACAAGCCAGAACAGGCGGATCACCGGCTACCCCGACGCGTTGCCATGCCCGAGGGCCTAGGCTTGTTCCAGCAGGATCGTAGCCTCGACCACATTGCCGCGCCCAAGATAAGCGATTGACGAAAAGGAGATATCTCTCGCCATCGCGATTCCGCGCCCGCGATAGCCGTCCTTTGGCACATCGGATTCGACATAGGCTTCATGATCGAAGCCAGCTCCTTCATCCTGGATCGTGATCGCGATCAAACGCTCACCACGCTGATAATTGACCATAACCACCCGGTCTTCAAACTCGGCACTGGCCAGACGACGCTCAACCTCGTCACGCCAACTGCCCTCAAGGATCAGAGCCTGTTTCTCTTCCGCCGTAATTTCAAGATTGCCGTGCTCGACCGCATTGACCAGTAATTCCTGCAATCCGATCGCCACCAGGTCGGGATTGGGGCAGGTCAGCGCCAGCATTGTCGCGAGATTCCGCGCCTCATCCAGAGTTCTCAGAACGAATTGACCATGATTGATCGTGCCGACCGCGGATTGACGGCTGGCGACATCGGCTTGCAGCGACAGCACCTGCTGCCGGAAGTCCGTCGCCGCCTTGAGCACGGTCCTGAGCACAGTATCGGTGACATCCGCCGGCAGAACGAAATCGGCCTGCCCCGGCACCGGGTCACCACTGATCAGTATGGTCTGGAGCGCCGTATCGCCATATCCTCGCGCCTCGCCCAAGGCCGCTTTATGCGCTGCATCAACGACAATCATGCCAAGCCTGACATCCGCGGGGAGTTCAGGCTCCGAAAGGATTTTCAGCTCGGCATCGAGCAGCTCATTGACCAGGGTGCGCCGCGCCGGGTCAGACAGGCGTATCCAGGCGACCGTCTCTCCTGATTGTCCGCCGGGCTGCGCGCTCATCCCGTCCGCTCCATCATCATAATGGTGAGGTCGTCGGGAAGGTTTTCCGGGATATGACCATAGACACGCCGTATCAGCGTCTCAGGAAAATCACCGGGGGCAGCCGATTTGGCAGCCGCGGCGACATGCTCGGCGATCTTCTCAACGTCCAGCGCCAATTCGGGATTGTTGAAATCCTCGTAGAGGGCATCGCTATAGAGGCAAAGCTTGTCGCCCGGTTCGAGCTGAAGATCATGAGCGGCATAGACCGCCTCGCTGGTACAGCCCATGATCAAGCCCGCCCCATCCAGAATCTCCAGGCGACCATCGGCGCGGTGCACAATGGGCGAGGGCGCTCCAGCCGCCGCATAGCTCAACTGCCCGGTCCGGCGGTCAAATACGCCATAAAACCCGGTTGCGAAATGCTCGACCGGCAGCATGTCGTATAGATCAGCGGACAGTCCGGAAAGCCAAACTGCGGGATTCTCGCGATCTGACTTGCGCGCTTCGATCAGGACATGCAGGCGGAAAGCATTGATCGCGGCCGTGACGCCATGGCCAGACAGGTCAACAACCAACACGCCGAACCGGTCCTCATCCAGAGCGAAAACCGTCCAAAGATCGCCGCCAAGCTGATTACAGGCGCGATAATAGGTCTCCAGCGCGACATTCCGGCTTTCAGTAATCGCCCGCGTCTCTTCGGCATCAGGCAGGAGCGAGATCTGCATGGCCTCGGCTATTTTCAGCTCGTCTTCCATACGTTTGCGATAGCGCTGCAAGTGCTCGACCATACGCCGACGCTCGAGATGGAGCTTCATGCGCGAGAGCATTTCCCCGGCATTGATGGGTTTTGAGACCAGGTCGGAGGCGCCGGCCTCGAAGGCTTTCACCCGCTGATCCCCCTCCTGAACGCCGGACTGTACCAGGATAGGAACATCATTGTGCAACACGCTGCGGACGTGCTCACAGACCTCAAACCCGTCCATGCGCGGCATGACGATGTCGAGCAAAACGATGTCTGGAGCAAAGGTCTGGATCTGCTCGATGGCTTCAATGCCATCCGCGGCGTATTCCAGATTGGAAAAGCCCGCGCTCTTGAGCACGCTGGCGATCAGGAGACGCGAAGAGGCGAGATCGTCGACGATAAGCACCCGTGCGTCTTCAACAGGAAGCGCTTCGCGATTGCCGGTCTCATAGCTAGGCGTTTGTGCCAAACTCGCCATCACCGACAATCCTATTCGACCACCGTGATAATCTGATCGACCTTGGACAATTCGACCACTTTCGCGACATGCCCCATCACCCCTGCCAGGTTCAGGGCCTTACCGGCCTTGTCAGCCCGGTCATTGGCCAATAGCAACATCCCAATTCCCGCAGAGTCGATCATCTTGGTACCGGACATGTCGATAACGACTGTGTCAGCGGCCGCTGCCACGATACTTTCCACTACGCCCTTGAAGCGCTCATGGTCGTCAAAAGTTAGCACGCCGGACAATGCGATCCGAGTGGCCCCTGCATCCTGTGTGACTGTGTAATCCATCTCGTCTCCCCTCGACGTGCGACCGCGGATCTGGACTGCGGCCGGGAGTTCAACCCCAAAGATTTTGGTCAGGCTGTCGCTGCAAGGCGTTCAACCGAAGCTTCAAATACCGTGTTCAACTGCGCGTCATCACTGCGGTCGCCGGCTTCCAGGCAGGCAGCAAGCGCGCCCAGCCGGGCCAGGCCAATATTGGAGGCAGCCCCCTTGAGCGCGTGAGCAGTCTCGCGGGCAGCCTTGTCATCAGAGGCCGCCACCGCCGCTTCATAAGCGATCAGAAGCGATTTGAGATCCTCGATGAACTGCCCCTTCATGTCCGAGAACGTATCCGCTCCGACAGCATCGACAAGAGTGGAGACGATGGTCTCATCCATTTCCGGTGCCGATTGCCAGTCCGCCATGCCTATCTCCGGTACTTGTCCTGAACGCTGCGCCCGCATCTTCAAGGTTTTCGGGCTGTTAGAGCTAACACCCGATTCACCTAACCAAAGACTAATATCTGTGCCCTTTCCCCCTGTTGGAGCAGGGAGAATCGCATATGGGCGCAATTCGGGAAGATTATCGCCCGCGAAATTCGGTTGTCCAGAAAAACTGAACTACCGACTCAATCGACACGAGGCGGAACAGCGGATTCCCGCACGATTAATTCAGAGGGGATACGCACAGGCTCGCGGTCAGCATCCTCGTCTTCGGCTTTGAACTGCTCACCGAGAAGATCGATCGCGGCGGCGGCCATATCCGGAATAGGCTGGCGAATTGTCGTCAATTGCGGCCAAACCGTCGTCGCCGTATGCGTATCGTCAAACCCGACAATGCTGAGATCCCGCGGGACGTCGAGCGCGAATTTATGGGCAATCGCAATCACACCGGCCGCCATCTCATCATTGGAAGCGAAGACGGCGCTCGGACGCTTGCCGCGCCCAAGCAGGGTTTCGGCAGCGGGCAAGGCCGAGCGATAAGTAAACCGGCCCTGCACAACCCAATCCTCATTGACGGCGATTCCGGCATCTGCCATCGCCGCGCGAAATCCACCCTCGCGCTGCTTGCTGGCACCGTGTTCAACAGCACCCTTGATGAAGCCGATATCACGATGACCGAGATCGATCAGGTGACGCGTCATCCTGGCCGAAGCCTCGAAATCATCCGTGGAAACATAGGGCGTGGAGGCGATGTCTGCTTCAGGCGCGATGCGGACATAGGGCGTACCCGCCTCCTCGATCGCCTGGCGAACTGCTGCAAAGTCACCGACAGGCGGCGCCACCACAATGCCGTCGAAATTGGAAGCCTCCAACACGCCACTTATTCGGCTTTCCCATTCGGCTTCGGTATTGCCGCAATTTTCGATAACCAGCTGGAATCCGGCCTGGCGACAACGATTCAACAAGCCGACCAGAAGCTCGCTCACATAACCCGGGCTTGGATTATTGTAGAGCAATCCGATCGAGAAACTGCGGGCCTTCGCAAGACTGCGGGCAGATAGATTGGGGGTGTAGTTAAGATCGGCGATCGCCGCCTTGACCCGTTCGCGGGTCTCAGGGCGCACCCGTGCAGCCTCGTTGAGAACTCGCGATACGGTCATCGCGGAGACGCCTGCGCGCTCCGCTACATCCTTGATCGTCGCACCGTTTTGCTTGTTCGCACGCGCTTTCAATCGACCCTCCGAAAGATACCGCAACCATAACGTGGTTCATCGGAAGGAAAAGGCTTGAATGTAGCGATCTAGAGGCGAGTAAAGACCTGCATCAACTTGAGAAGCGGGTTTTCATAGCGCAGCTTACCGCGTGTCAGGGCAAGACAGATGCACTCTTCGCCCTCATCAATGCGGATGTCATGCTCGGTCTCCGGACCCGCTTCTTCCACATCGCCTGCAGCGAATTTTTGATCACCATCATGGAAGCTGCCCTTGAGCACCAGCGTCAGCTCTGACCCGGAATGTCCGTGATGAGGGATGGCAACACCCGGCTGCGCCTTTAGCAGCCATAGTTTCTCGCCATCATCGCCAGTCCACAGCATTGCCTTGCGCAGACCCGGGCCGAGGAACTCCCACCGGATCGGCGTATGCTTCTCATCCAGAAACGACTGGAGTGCACCCGGAACAAAGTCTTCACTCGGCGCCGAAACTGCCATCGGCATCGCACCGACCGCAGCATCAGTATCAATACGGTCGAGAATTGCATCCACATCAAAGCCGAGCGGCTCCGCATGGTCTGACATCATCAAGACGGCTGCACCAATGCGCTCAAGCTCGTCCACCCGCGATCCGGCATCGCGATTTAACTCGATATGGGACGCCATAAGCACGGCCTCGCCCTCGCTTCCGAGAGTGCCGGCGGCGTAATCCATATACCAAGCGTCATCAAGACATTGACCCCGCTGGCTCATTTCCATTCTCCGATAGTCACACGCATCTTATCCATCGCAAGTCTGATCCGCGACTTTACTGTTCCCAAGGGTAGATTCAGACGATCTGCAATTTCCCGATGAGACAACCCATCCTGGAATGCCAAACTTAAGACGTAACGTTGGTCGTCCGGCAGGTTTGACAAGGCCTTGACCACACTTCTTGCATCTTCCGACCGCTCCACCAACGCATCCTGCGTCGGCATGTCGTTCAAATGGAAATGCGGGTCGTCGGCATCGAGTTGCTGCGCGCGCTTGGTCTTGCGGAAATCGTCAATCTGCTGATTGCGCGCGATCGTGTAAATCCATGTGGATGGCGCAGCTTTCGCCGCGTCATAACTTTGCGCCCGACGCCAGATCGACACCATCACTTCCTGTGTCAAATCGTCGGCATGAGACGCCGCCAATCCCCGCTTACCGTAATAGGCCCGGATTCGCGGGGCGAAATATTGAAACAATGCCTTGAAGGCATTGCGGTCCTGTCGGCTCCCGACGCGTTCGATGAGCGCCGCGAGCTGAGCTCTGGAATGTCTGGGATCTGACTCTGCCACGTTCAACGCCAACCGTTCCCGAACCGGGTCGGGCCGACGGGCCCGTTCTCGGGCGGTTTCGGATCGCAGAGCTACTTCCATACGAAGGTCTACGACAACCGCTTCAAACTGGATCAGTCACCCGGTCACTGATCCGCTTTTTCTTGTTCCGCGTAGACGTAGAGACAGCCAATTGCAATGCCTTGAGGACCCTATGAACGGCAAAAACCTGAAAAAAGTTGCGATTATCGGTTCCGGCATCTCCGGACTGGCCGCAGCCTGGCATTTGTCCAAGCAATTCGATGTCGCGCTCTTCGAGGCTGATGATCGTCTCGGCGGCCATGCCAATACCGCTGAGGTCAGCATCGACGGGGCGCAAATTCCGGTAGATACCGGCTTTATTGTCTACAATCCGCTGAACTATCCCAATCTCACAGCCCTGTTCGACCATCTTGGTGTGGCTACCGCCCCCAGCGACATGTCGTTCGCGGCCTCCATTGATGATGGCGGGTTTGAGTATTCCTCCCATGGCCACGGTCTTTTCGCCCAGCGCCGGAATGTGATGCGCCCGCGGATGTGGACCATGATTTCGGATCTGCTCCGCCTTTATCGTGATGCCCGCAAGCGCGACATCGAGGCCGAGACGCGCTCCCTCTATGACTTCCTGGTCGAGGAGAGCTATTCGCGCACATTCAGGGATGATCATATCCTGCCGATGTGCGCAGCGATCTGGTCATCTCCCGCCGCCACGATGAGAGATTATCCAGCCCGGACCTTTTTCCGCTTTTTCCTGAATCACGGCCTGTTCAACCTCGCCAACCGGCCGGGCTGGCGCACGGTCAAGGGCGGCAGTCGGGAATATGTCTCTGCGCTTGCCGCAGCGATCGACGGCAGGCTCCATGTCGGTGTCGCCGCCAAGTCGGTCATGCGGTCAGATCTTGGCCCGTCCATTGCGTTCGCAGATGGTCGGACGCAACGCTTTGATCATGTTGTCTTCGCCTGTCACAGCGATCAGGCCTTGAAGCTGATGCACGAACCTGACGCGAAGGAGCGCGCGACACTCGGTGCCATTCGTTATCAGGACAATACCGCCGTTCTGCATACGGACACGCGCCTCATGCCCAAGCGCAAGCGCGCCTGGGCCAGCTGGAACTATCTCCAGCGGCGCGACGGGGAAGGACAGAATGCGATCAGCCTGACCTACTGGATGAATACATTACAGCCGCTGGCGACCGAAACCCCGGTCCTGGTCACTCTGAACCCTGAGTATCAGCCCGATCCGGCGAAAGTTCTGAAACAGGAAAGTTACGCCCATCCGGTATTCGATGAAGCCGCAATCCAGGCGCAGTCTGTCATGCCCGAGATCCAGGGACGTGGCGGTATCTGGTATGCCGGGGCATGGATGGGATCAGGCTTCCACGAGGATGGCCTGCAGGCCGGGCTGGCCGTCGCGGAGGCCATCGGAGCGCCGATACGGCCCTGGGGGTTAAACGGCACCACCTCACGTATCGCCTGGCCTGATCATCTCAACACTGTGGGCGCGCGTGATCGCAGCGCGATTGCCGCGGAATGAAACCGCTACCCGCCTCGCTTTACCGTGGCATTGTCGGCCACACCCGCTACACGCCGCGCAAGCACGCGCTGCGCTACCCGATCCTGTCTATCCTGACCGATATCGATGGCGAAGAACGAGCGGACAGTCGCATGACGGGCTGGTCGCCGCGTGATCATGGCTGCGGCGAGGCCGGGCTGCGCCCGTTTGTGACCGAGAAGCTGGAAGCGGTTGGCGTTCACCAGAAGCTCGGTCGAATCCAGATTCTCACAGCGCCCAAACAACTGGGGCTGGTGTTCAATCCCCTCTCCGTCTTTCTCGCCTTCGATCGACAGGATCAGCTCTGCGGCGTGCTGTTCGAAGTCAATAACTTCCATGCGGGGCGGGGCTGTTATGCCTTTTCGATCGAGGCCCCGGAACAGCCGGTTCTGACCTTCGAATGCCCGAAGGCGTTTTTCGTCTCGCCTTTTAATCCCGTCGAAGGTGTTTACTATTTCCGACTGGAGCAGAGCGAGGCCCGCTATCAGCTGGGCATAAAATACGAACGGGACGGGGTGCACGTCATGAGCGCCGTTCACACCGCCCGCCCTGAACCGCTTCGCGCCGGATTGCGCCGCCGCCGACAGGTTGAACTCCTGATCAATACGCCGCGCACTGTTGCCGGCATTCTGTTTGAAGCACTCAAGCTGCGACTCAAGGGTCTGCAGCTTTTCACGCCCCGACGCGGCACAGTCGACACTCGACCCTGGAGGTCCTGATGGATATCTCATCATCGAATACGCGCCCTGATCTTCCCGCCGGCCGTGGCAGCTGGCTGGACCGGCTGATCGCCCGGCGATTGCAAAACGCCCTCAAGGACACCAAGGACCTCGCATTGCGGGTGACCTTGCCCAGCGGATATAAATTCCGCTGCGGATCCCCGACCGTGGCCGATGCGCTCGACTGGCAAATCCGGAGTTGGAATGCAATCTGGCGGATTATCAGCTCCGGCTCGCTCGGATTCGCCGAAGGTTATGTCAATCAGGAATGGGACAGCGCCGATCTGCAGACCTTGCTCACGCGGTTCGCCGTTGAACTCGACGGGATCGCCCCGGCCCATGGCAAGTCGGGTCCGAGCCGAATTCTTGGTCGTTTCCAACATCGCCGCAATGCCAATTCAAAGTCCGGCAGCAAGCGCAATATCGCCTTCCACTACGACCTGGGAAACAATTTTTACGAGACATGGCTGGATAACAGCATGACCTATTCCTCGGCCCTGTTCGAGGCATATGACGAACCTCTTGAGGTCGCTCAGACCCGCAAATACCGCAGGATTTGCGAGGCGCTCCAGCTGAAACCGGGCCAGCGTGTCCTGGAAATTGGCTGCGGCTGGGGCGGATTCGCCGAGGTCGCGATCCGCGATTTCGGCTGCCACGTTACTGGCGTGACCCTGTCGCGCGAACAGCTCGAATTCGCGCAGGCGCGCCTGGAAGGCAAGGGCCTGTCCGGGCAGGCGGATCTGCGCTTTCAGGATTATCGCGATGTGACAGGCCGTTTCGATGCGATCGCCTCCGTCGAGATGTTCGAAGCGGTGGGCGAGGAACATTGGGATATCTATTTTCGCAAGCTGGAAGCGCTGTTGGTACCCGGTGGCCGGTCCGCCCTGCAGATCATCACCATTCGTGATCGCGATTTCGAGGGCTATCGCAGCAATGTCGATTTTATCCAGAAATACGTCTTCCCCGGCGGCATGTTGCCGACCGATGGGCATCTGGACCGCCTGGCCGACGAGGCCGGGCTGACCTCGATCGGACAACACATGTTCCGCCATGATTATGCCGAGACATTGCGGCGCTGGCACCGGGACTTCCTGGCTGCCTGGACCCGTATTGAACCGCTTGGTTTCGATGATCGCTTCTACCGCATCTGGCGGTATTACCTCGCCTATTGCGAGGCGGGCTTTGATGCGGGCCGGATTGATGTCGGTCAGTTCACCTACCAAAAACCCGGCTGAGCCGCCGCGCTGGCGCCAGGCGCGACATTTTGATGCTGCGCGCATCGGGCACATCGGCGCGGTGATGGCGCCGGCTTAGAACTCTGTCGCCCAAGACAGAGATGCCCGATGAGCCAGATGCAGACCGCCCACCCGAGCTTCCTTCCTCACTACGCGCTGGAGGCCGTGCCACGCTATACCTCCTATCCGCCCGCGACCGGATTCAGCACCGGAGTTTCCGGAGAGGACTGGCAGGCCTGGATGCGTGAGAGCGATCCGGATCCGGATGTGTCGCTCTACCTGCATATCCCCTTTTGCAAAAGCATGTGCTGGTATTGCGGCTGTCACACGACAATTCCCAATAAGCGCGCGCGGATTGAGCGCTATCTCGAAGCGCTGCATGAGGAAATCGAGAGCCGAGCGGCGCAATTACCGTCCGGGCATACCGTCAGGCATGTCCATTTCGGTGGCGGCTCGCCGGACATGCTGACGGCGGAGGAAGCGCGCACCCTCCTCGCACTGCTGCATGCAGAATTCAATATTGCTCCCGGTGCTGAAATCGCCTTCGAACTCGATCCGCGCGGTGTCACCAAGGAGCTGGCGACTGCCATCGCCGAGGGCGGTGCCAATCGCGTCAGCCTCGGCGTGCAGGATCTGGACGCGGATGTTCAGGCGCTGATTCACCGCATTCAGTCGCGCTCGACTGTCCAATCAGCGGTGGAGATTCTCCGCTCAGCCGACATTCCTCGCATCAATCTGGACATGATGTACGGCCTGCCGGCCCAGACCGAGGCGCATGTCCGGCATACCGCCCAATCGGTCGCAGATCTGGGTGCCGACCGGGTGGCTGTTTTCGGCTATGCCCATGTTCCATGGTTTAAGAAACATCAAAAAGCGATCCCTGAAGACCGGCTCCCGGGGGCGAAAGAGCGTTTTAATCAGATGCTTGTCGCTGCCGACACCCTCAGTGAAGCAGGCTACCAGGCGATCGGTTTTGACCATTTCGCGCGCCCCGATGACAGGCTCGCAATTGCCGCTCGGAGCGGCGGCCTAAGGCGAAATTTCCAAGGCTTTACCGATGATGACTATGATATTCTCGTCGGACTGGGCGCTTCCGCGATTAGTGAGGCCCCGCAAGGCTATGTCCAGAACCAGCCCGATCCGACGGGCTATGCCCGCGCCGTCCAGGCAAATGGTCACGCTGGCTGCCGTGGCCTTGCTCGCTCAACAGAGGAATGCGATCTCGGGGCGCGGATTGAAACCCTGATGTGTCGCAACAGTCTAGCGCGTTCGGCCTTGCGACCGGGCGATCTCGAGCGACTTCAGCCGCTGCTCGACGACCAGCTCATTACCCTGTCGGATACTGCGCTTGAAGTCCCGGTGACGGCCCGGCCCTATATCCGCAATATCGCAGCGCGCCTGGACCCGAATTTTCAGCCTGCGGAGGCCCGCCATAGCCAGGCGGTTTGAACCGATGCAGGCGGGACACACTGCCTTCAGGCACTCAACACAGAAGGTTATATTTTTCAATATCTTATAACTCTTCTAGACAATTTACTATCACTATTCAACTTGACCTTCCGGACCTGCTCCTATCCCATGCAGACCGAGGGGCGCGCGTCTTGCATGATCGTCGGAGGATCAGTCGCGCTGCCTCAGTCGAACCCAGCCTTCCAGGCGCGGGTTCCAGGGGGGAAAAATGGGTTCTCATTCAAAGCGTAATGCTACCGCATCGGTTTCCACCACGGATGCAATCGCGGACATGCGCGAAATCAAGACGCGTCTGAAGCGAGAAACTGTCCTGCAGCGCTTGCAGCCCATCGCCGCAGCCGCCCTGCTCTCCGGCGCACTGCTCGCAAGCTCCCCGGCTGAAGCCCTTGATGTCGGCGACACCCTGACCCATCCGACGACCGGTGCCACGCTGACAGTCGTCGAAGTCGTCGACAATGGTGTGATCACGACAGGTGATCTGTTCATCCTGACCTCCACGACGGTCGGCGATATCTTCACTGATCCCGATGATGACACGGCTACGGTTGAAGTCGCCTCGGTCACCACCAATGGGACCACAGGGGAGATCGAAAGCGTCACCTTCACCGATGGCCGCGTCTATGACGTTGTCTCCGCGCTTACCGCTGCCTCCGGCGGCAGTGCGGGCGTGACGACTTCGCTCTCCGCCGGCGTTGGCGACGTCAATAATGTTGATGATGTCCGGCGCGGTTCCGGCGGGAGCGGCGGCCGCGACGGTGCGCTTTTCGTCTCAGCCCGGTCTGGCGGCGATGGCGGGACGGGACCCAGCTTCTCGGTTGATGTGATCAGCACATCAATCACCACAGTGTCCGACAGCCTTCCGGGCGTCATTGGCGCCTCTATTGGCGGCAATGGCGGCAATGGCGGTGACGGCTATCTCGGGGCGTCCGGTGCGTCCGGCGGCAGCGGTGGTGCCGGTGGCAATGTCACGGTCACCATCAATAGCGATGTCACCATCAGCACGACCGGCGACGCGGCCCATGGTGTTGTCGCACAAAGCCGCAGTGGCGTGGGCGGCGAAGGTGGCGACGGCTTCATCTTCTCCTCCAGCGGCTCAGGCGGAGCCGGTAATGATGGCGGCAATGCCACAGTTTATAATTATGGCGCGATCCAGACGACCGGCGCGGGTGCCCATGGCGTATTCGCCCAAAGCCTGGGTGGCGGCGCTGGCAATGGCGGCTCCAGCTATGGTCTGTTCGGCGACGGCGGCGATGGCAATAATGGCGGCAATGGCGGGACGGCGATCGCCGACAATTACGGTTCCGTTCTGACGACCGGAGACGCCTCCCATGGCGTTACCGCGACCTCGACCGGCGGCATTGGCGGCGATGCAGGAGATGCTGTTGGCCTGATTACCTTCACCTCGGATGGGGCCTCCGGCGGTAATGGTGGGACGGCGACCGTCTATAACCGTGATGGTGGCGTGGTTGAAACGCGCGGCGATGCCGCTTTCGGCCTGTTTGCCCAATCCATCGGTGGCGGCGGCGGCAGTGGCGGCCTGTCTGCAGGACTTGTCGCGCTGGGTTCGGGCGGCGGAACCGGCGGCGATGGCGGCAATGCTAATATCTACGCGGAGGCCGGCTCATCGGTTGTTACTGATGGCGAGTCCTCCCACGCGATCTTCGCGCAATCCATCGGCGGCGGCGGTGGCAATGGTGGTATCAGCGGCGGCGTTGTCGCCCTTGGTGCAAGCGGGTCGAGCGGTGGTGATGGCGACAATGTCTACATCTCCTCCGGTGCGATCGTTGAGACTTACGGCGACAATTCCCGCGGCCTGTTTGCCCAGTCCCTCGGCGGCGGCGGCGGCAATGCGCTCGGCTCCGGCGGCATCGTCGCGCTGGGCGGCGATGGCAGCGATGGCGGTGATGCCGGTACAGTCACGGTATACGCCCTTGCCGACAGCTCAATCACGACGACCGGTGTCGGTTCGGACGGGATATTCGCGCAATCCATTGGCGGCGGCGGCGGATCGGGCTCGTCAACCGGCGGTATCGTTGCCCTGGGCGGCGAAGGCGATGGTGGTGGCGATGGTGATACGGTCTTCGTCAGCAATGCCGGTTCCATTACGACTGGCGATGATTATGCGCGCGGTATCTTCGCCCAGTCCGTCGGCGGCGGCGGCGGCACCGGCGGCGATAGCGGTGGCCTGGTCACGATCGGTGGCGAGGGCGGCCTGGCGAGCGCTGGCGGTAATGTCACGGTCCTCAACAGCGGCACGATCGATACGTCCGGCAATCTCTCTCACGCAATCCAGGCGCAGTCCATCGGCGGTGGTGGCGGCGATGGCGGCTCGACCGGGGGGGTCTTCCTGACCATTGGCGGCGCCGGCGGTGGCGGCGGCGATAGCGGAACCGTTCGCATCGACAATTCCTTTGATCTTTCGACCGGTGGCGACGACTCACACGGCATCTTTGCCCAGTCCGTCGGTGGCGGCGGCGGCAATGGCGGCTCAACGGTTTCGGTTTCAGCCTTTGCCGGCGTGGCGATTGGCGGCGATGCAGGCGATGGTGGTGATGGCGGCGCTGTCGATATCAATTTCGCCGACCGCTCTGTCACGGTGGGCGGCAGCACGGTCAGCGTCACCCCATCCATCACGACAGCCGG
>JBELMP010000032.1:0-18381 GCA_042095695.1 Maricaulis sp.
CGCTCGATCACGCCGGACGGGCCAAAGCGGAACAAACCGTCAGCACCCATGAAACCCTGTTCGTCCTCAATGGCTTCGCGGGAGAAGCCCAGCTCGCCGCCATCCATATGCGCGGCCAGGGCCATCGCATCATAGGCCAGGCTGGTAATGCGCGAAGGCTCACCGCCATAGGTCGCTTCATAGGCCGCATCAAAGCGCTCGCGGGCATTCATATCCGGTCCGGCAAACCAGCCGCCATGCAGGGCCGGTTCACGCAACAGGCTTTCATCATTCCACATTCCGGTTCCCAGGAAACGAACCACAAGCGGATCAACGGATTGGGAAATCAGCAACGGCCCCAGCGCCCGCAAGCGGGTTGATCCCTCGGGCAGAAGCACAGCCTGGAAGGCCGCATCCGGATCCGGGATCCAGTCCCGGCGGCGCAATTCAATCGCCTGCTCCGGCGAAAGCGGCAGGAACTGGCCCTCTGCCAGGCGGGCTGAGGCTCGTGCCATGGCTTCGACATCGCCGGTATAGAAAGCCTCGGCCGTCACTTCACCCATCACCGACTGGCTACTGTCCTGGAGGGCATTGTAGACCGCCATGCCATACCGGTTCTGTGAGCCGAGATAGGCGTATTTCCAGACACCCTGGCGAGCGGCGAACTCGACCACGCGCTGGACTTCAATCTCCGGCGGGAAGCTGAGCAGGTAGACGCCATCACCGGCCGTTGTGGCATCGGTCGAAAACGCAATGACAGGGATGTCGGCCTGGCGGGCAATCTCGCCGGTGGCGGCCACAGCCGGTCCGAAAAGCGGTCCGAGAATAATATCCGCACCATCCCCGATCGCCGCCAGCGTTGCGGCGCGCGCGCCCTCCGGCGTGCCCTGGGTGTCCTTCGGGATCATCAGCAGATTGCCGCCCGCCCGTTCAAACAGGGCAAGCTCGGCGGCGCGCAAGAGGCGGATGGCTTCGCCGCGCGCTGCGGAACTGTCGGCAGAAAAAGGCAGCAGGACAGCGACGCGCGCCAATTCCCGGTCTTCCATATGCGGCGGAACAAGACCGACCTGCTCCGGCTCAGCCGGGGTCTCGACCTCCGGCTGGGTGTTTTCCGGTTCCGGATCCGGCGTTTCGACAACGACCGGTGGCGGCGGCGGCGTAGATGTTGTACCGCATGCGGTTACAAACAGGGCCACTGCCAGAAGCGGCAGGCTGGCACGCAGACGCGAAGCAACATCGAATTTCATGACGCGATCACCCCGAAAAATATCGCCCGAAGCTAGCCGGACTGGCCGGTCGGCACAAGCATTTGAACCGGGTCTATATCTGGTCGCGACCCCGATCGGCAATCTCCGCGACATAACATTTCGCGCCCTCGACATTCTGGCCGGCGCCGACCGGATTCTGGCAGAGGACACGCGTGTCACCAAACGCTTGCTCGACGCCTATGAGATCAGCGCGAAACTGCAGCCCTATCATGACCATAATGGGGAGAAGATGCGTCCGGGCATTCTCGATGCCCTGGCCCGGGGCGAACGCATTGCCCTGGTTTCCGATGCTGGCACTCCGGCGATCTCGGATCCGGGCTATAAGCTGGTCCGGGAGGCCGTCGCGCACGATATCGATGTTTTCGCCATACCCGGTGCTTCCGCCTCCCTGGCCGCCCTGTGTGTGAGCGGTCTGCCGACCGACAGCTTCACCTTCGCCGGTTTTCCCCCCGCCAAGACCCAGGCTCGCGAGACCTGGCTTTCCGGCTATAAATCCCTGCCCGGCTCCCTGGTCCTGTTCGAGGGTGCGTCACGCCTGGCCGATTGCCTTGCCAGTCTTGACCGGGTGCTCGGCCCGCGCCAGGCCGCCGTCTGCCGCGAGCTGACCAAGCTGCATGAAGAAGCCCGGCGCGGATCCCTGACCGAACTGGCCACGCATTACGCACAGGCAGGCCCGCCCAAGGGCGAGATTGTCATCGTGATTGGACCGGCAGAGCAGACACGCTGGGACGAGGCCCAGGTGGATGCAGCCCTCCGCAAGGCGCTGATCCGGCTGCGCGTCAAGGACGCTGCCGGCACTGTCGCCGAGGCCTCCGGTTGGCAAAAACGTGATGTCTATGCGCGGGCGATTGCCCTGAAAGATGGACAGGCGTGAGCCGGAACCGGCGCCGTGCGGAGCGCCGGGGCCGCTGGGCCGAGTCTCTCGCCAGTATCTGGCTCAGCCTGAAGGGCTATAGCCTGATTGCGCATCGCGCCCGCACACCGGCCGGGGAGCTGGATATAGTTGCGATCAAGCGCGGTTATCTCGTCATAGTCGAAGTCAAAAGTCGGCAGACAATTGCCAAGGCGCGTGAGTCCATCACGACGCATCAGCGCCGGCGTATCGCCCGGGCCGCTGCGCTTTACCGGGCGCGTCGCTCGGCGCTCCTGCCGCTCGCCATTCGTTATGACCAGATCCTGTTCGGGGCCTGGCAGTGGCCGGTTCATGACCGTGCGGCCTGGATCGCCGAGGACAGCGAGGTCCGGGACTGGCTCTGATCGCTCGGCGTGCCTGTCAAACCTGTCAGGTGAAGCTGGGCTCGGGCTGGTGTAAACATGTGATTCGACGCTTTCCCCGACCCTATGGAGATGTGGATGATCCATCGCCTGATTGCCGCTGCACTCGTTGCGACCAGCCTTGCCGCCTGCTCGACCCTGCAGCCGGAACGCTCCATCGGCCGCGAGGTCGATGACGCCAACGCCTCGCTCTCCATCAAGTCCGCCATGTTGCGATCCGAAGGCTTTGCCCTGGACGGGGTCGATGTCGAAGTCACTGAAGGCATCGCGCTTCTGACCGGCGCGGTGCCTCGCGAGGATGACCGGCTAATGGCCGAATGCCTGACCTGGTCCTCGGTCGCGGTTCGCGCGGTTGCCAATGAAATTACCGTCGGTGAGGCGAATGCGCTGCGCGATCGCACTCTGGACGCCCTCATCACCCAGCGGGTCCGGGCACGCCTGCTCAGTGACCGTTCCATCCGCAGCGTCAATTTCAATGTCGAGACCTATAGCGGCCGGGTTTATCTTCTGGGCCTTGCTCGCACCCGGGCAGAGCTGGATCGGGCGACCTCCCACGCCTCCCTGACCGACGGGGTCGATGAAGTTGTCTCTTTCGTCCAGGTTGCAGGCGTGCCTTCAAACCTGCCCGCGCGAGGCGAGCGCCGGGCCGCGGCCTGTGCAGGTGTTCCCAACCCGACCCTTGATCCCGACGCGGTGATGCCTAACTCCGAGCCGGAACTCCTCGGTGGCCCGGAGAACGGATTATGAGCCTGCGCATAGCGGTCCAGATGGACCCGATCGAAAACGTCGATGTCGATGCGGACACGACTTTCGCCCTGATGGAAGAGGCCCAGTCTCGCGGCGCCTCCCTGTTTGTATACGGTCCCGACACGCTGAGCTGGGAGGCCGGTCGTATTCGCGCTCGGGCGCGCCCGGTCCGGATACAGCATGTCCAGGGTGAGCACGCTGAACTTGGCGACGAGGTCATCCTCGACCTGGCTGACGATATCGATGTCGTCCTCATGCGCCAGGATCCACCCTTCGACATGGCCTATCTGACCGCGGCGCATATTCTTGAGGGATTGAAGGGACGAACACTGGTGCTCAATGACCCGTTCTGGGTCCGCTCCAGCCCGGAGAAAATCATCCCGCTCGATTTCCCTGACCTGATCCCACCAACCCTGATTTCTCGCGATGTCGAGACCATCAAGTCGTTTCGTGCCGAGCATTCCGACATCATAATCAAACCGCTCTATGGCAATGGCGGTGCCGGTGTTTTCCGCCTTAAGCCTGATGACGGCAATCTCAGCTCGCTCCTGGAGATGTTCTTCACCGCCTCGCGCGAACCGGTGATTGCCCAGGCCTTTCTGCCTGCCGTCGAGAAGGGCGATAAACGCGTCCTGCTTATCGATGGGGAGCCGGTAGGGGCGATCAACCGGGTTCCGCAAAAGGGCGAAACCCGGTCCAACATGCATGTGGGCGGACGCGCTGAGGCCTCTGGCCTGGATGAGGATGACCGGCGTATCTGTGCCGCAATCGGCCCGGTTCTGCGCGAACGCGGACTGGTCCTGGTAGGCATTGATGTGATCGGCGGACGCCTGACGGAGATCAATGTCACCTCGCCGACCGGGGTGCAGGAGCTGAAACGCTTTTCAGGTATCGATACTTGCGCGATTTTCTGGGACGCGATTGAGAAAAAGTTGTCCTAGAATTCAATACGCGTATTGCGTGCATTGTCATTTGTACTATATTTGTTCCCGGTTTGTGTCGGGTTTGTCCGTTCGCTGTGGAAAATCTATTAATGGCAATGACTTAGCTCAGACCAAGCTGATATCGCTATCAACTTGGCATCGGTGCAGGGAATCCCACAACATGTTGTGGGTTTGCCAATCGTGTAACGCAGCAAAAGAGTAAACGGACCTTCCTGTTCGCGACAGCGCAGGAGTTTCAGTCATGGCAGCGCGCACAACCAGCGTGGCCTTTGAAGGGGCGGAGGCCCGGCTGGTCGATGTCCAGGTCCAGATTGCGGGCGGCGGCCAGGCCGTATTCTCGATCGTCGGCCTGGCGGACAAGGCCGTGGCCGAAAGCAAGGAGCGGGTGCGGGCCGCATTCTCGGCGCTCGGCCTGTCAATGCCTGGCAATCGGCTGATTGTGAACCTGGCCCCGGCGGACCGACCCAAGGAGGGCTCGCATTTCGACCTTCCAATCGCCCTCGCCATCCTCGCGGAAATGGGCATTCTTCCCAAGGACATCGCCCAGGATTATCTGGCTTTTGGCGAGCTCGGTGTTGATGCCAGCCTTGCCGGCACGCCCGGCGCCCTGCCTGCGGCCATGGCCGCCCATGCGGCCGGACAGGGTTTCATCTGCCCCCGGGATTGCGGACCCGAAGCGGCCTGGGCCGGCGGTGCCCTGGCCATCCTCGCGCCGGCATCGCTGATCCAGCTGGTCAATCACTTCAAGGGGACGCAGCTCCTCGGCCGACCGGCGCCGGGTGAATTGCGATCTCCGGTCGATATTCCCGATCTCAACCAGGTCAAGGGCCAGGAAGCCGCCAAGCGCGCCCTCGAAATCGCCGCAGCCGGCGGTCATAACCTGCTCATGGTTGGCCCGCCGGGCTCGGGCAAGTCCATGCTGGCTGCACGCCTGCCGGGCCTGCTGCCACCGCTTGGCGCCGAAGAATTGTTACAGGTCTCGATGATCCATTCCGTTGCCGGGCTCGTGGACCGCGGCGAACTGACCCGCCACCGGCCCTTTCGCGCACCCCATCATTCCGCCTCCATGGCGGCCATGGTCGGGGGTGGTATGCGAGCTCGTCCCGGCGAAGCGTCACTGGCGCATCGCGGGGTATTGTTTCTGGACGAATTGCCGGAATTTCACCCGCAAGTCCTCGACAGCCTGCGCCAACCGCTGGAGACCGGTGAAATCACCGTGGCCCGGGCCAATGCCCATATCACCTATCCGGCGCGTTTTCAGCTGATCGCCGCCATGAACCCCTGCCGCTGCGGCGGCAATGGAGACAGCGCAATGTGCCGACGCGGCCCGCGCTGTGCGCAGGACTATCAGGCTCGGCTGTCCGGCCCCTTTCTTGATCGTATCGATCTGCAGATCCCGGTTCCCGCCGTGACCCCGGCCGACCTTGCCCTGCCGCCGCCTGTTGAGGGCAGTCACGAGGCCGCCGAGCGCGTCCGGGTGGCGCGGGACGTTCAGGCTGAGCGCGGTGCGCTGAATGCGGAGCTGGGAACCGATCGTCTTGACCACGTCGCCGAGCCGGATCGCGCCGGGACAGCCCTGCTCAACCAGGCGGCACAATCCCAGAGCCTGACCGCGCGCTCCTATCATCGTGTGCTGCGGGTTTCCCGCACGATTGCGGATCTTGAGGGGAGCGAAACCGTCAGGCGTATTCATATCGCCGAAGCCCTGGCCAGTCGGCGCGGCCTGGCCCGCCCGGCCGGTCAGGCGAGACAACTCACCTAGACCAGCGCGACCGCGCGCTTGACGACAGATCATTAACCCGGATCAGCCTAGATAATCACTGTGATGAGCTCGGATACGCCAGACACGCCGCGACAGCCCGTCCATCCCCAGGCACGATCCGGGGAGGATGCCTTGTCCACCTTCCTGCTGACGGCGCTTGATGCCTCCGGCGAGCTCTTGCTGCTGCGCGGGCGGACGGGACGGGTCGTACATGTCAATCGCGCGTTTCTGGAAGCTTTTGGCGGTGAGCTGAAAGACTGGGTCGGGCGCTGGTTCTCCGTGGCCCCGCCAGTCGGAGACGGCCAGTCCAGACGCTATGATATCCTGATGCGCACGCGCCGCGGTCCGCTCTGGATTGAATGGGATGAACGCAGCCTGCCGGACGGACAGGGCGTGATTGCCCTTGGCCGTGATATCACCTCGCGGCGCGAAAAACATGATCATATGGAAGCTGCGCAGCGCGCCAAATCCCTCTTCTTTGCCGCGGTCACCCATGAATTGCGGACGCCGCTCGCCGGTGCGATGGGCGTGGCGCGGCTGCTCGAAGCAACACCGCTGCGCCCGGACCAGGCGGATTATGTGCAAACCCTGGCCACATCCACCGGTCACGCCCTGACCATGATTGACGATATTTTGGACCTTTCGCGCCTTGAGGCCGGGCATCTGGACCTGCGGCCTGAACGGGTCAATGTCGCCGACCTGATCCGCGAGACCGTGGAGCTTGTTGCCCCGCGCGCGCATGAAAAAGGCCTGGAGATCGCCGTCGTCCATTCAGCGACTGCGCCGGAAATCATCGAGGGCGATACCGCACGCCTGAAGCAGATCCTTTTCAACCTGATCGGCAATGCGGTGAAATTCACCGATAGGGGCGGCGTCCGGATTGATGCCGACAACGCGCCCGGGGCCGATCGCGAGCCGCGTCTCAGCCTGTCCGTCACCGATACCGGACCGGGGATTTCTGAAAGCGACCAGGCCAATCTGTTCGAACATTTCGAACGCGGCGCCGCCGAGCGCGAAGGCAAGGAATCCGGTGCCGGGCTGGGCCTGGCCATGGTCCGCCGCCTGGTCGAGGCGATGGATTCCTCCATGGGTCTGGAAAGCCAGCTGGGCGAGGGCAGCCGCTTCTGGGTGAATTTCGAACTCCCGGTGAAGCCCCAGGATGTGCGCGTGCCGCTGGCCGGTCATGAAGTGGCCATTGCTGCGCCAAGCGCGCTCCTGTTCCAGGCGCTCGCAGATCAGCTCGAGGCGCTCGGCGCGGATGTGATCAAAATCGCCGGGCTGGATGAGCTGCCCAAGGCCCGGGACCGTGATCTATTGATCGATCACAGCTGGTTCGCACACGCAAGCGATGCGCAGGCGCGACGCTGCTGGCAATTGGTGACGCCGGCGGAGAAGGACGCGGCACTGTCCGCCACCGATCGCGGTGAGACCGGCTGGTTTGTCAAACCGGTGCGGCGGGCAACACTGATTGCCCAGCTGACCGGTCGCCAGGAGACGGAATGGCAACGCCCGGACCATGATGAGGGACCACCGGACCTGGCGCATCTGCATATCCTGGTCGCCGAGGATGACCCGGTGAATGCACTCATCGCCCGCCGCACACTGGAAAAGTCCGGTGCGCGCGTGCAGGTCGTCGATAGCGGGCATGCGGCCTTGTCCTCGCTGGAGGCCGCCGCCTTCGACGCTATCCTGCTTGATCAACGCATGCCCGGCATGGACGGGCCTGAATTTGCCCGCATGGCACGCCTGAATGGCTGTGAACTTCCCATAATCGCCCTCACCGCCAATTCCTCGGAAGAGGACCGCAAGCGCTGTCTCGACTCTGGAATGGATGCATTCCTGACCAAACCTTTAGATCCACAGGCGCTTTTTCAAACCCTCCTGAACTTGTGCGGGCCCGAAAACCGGTCCAGTTTGGGCTAGACCAAAAGGATTTTCGGGGGCAGGAGGAGATTGCAGATGGCGGATGCCAGCTCACCGCCGGGCCGTACATGGCTCGAGACAGCGCGCGCGTATTTTACCCCTGTCATGCTGTCGATGCTGATCCTGGGGTTCGCCTCCGGACTGCCGCTCTACATGGTGTTCCAGAAACTGTCCTATTGGTTGCGCGATGCCGGCATTGATCGTTCGACCATCGGTTTCTTTTACTGGGTGACCCTGTCCTACACGTTTAAATTCCTCTGGGCGCCGGTTATCGACCGCGTGCAGCTGCCCGGACTCGCCAAACTTCTGGGCCAGCGCCGTTCCTGGATTGTCACCGCCATTACCGGCACGGTGATCGCCCTGGTGATTATCTCCCAAACTGATCTTACCCAGGGCCTCCTCCCGGTCGCCATCGCCGCTATTCTGCTGGCCTATTCAAGCGCGACGCTCGATGTCGCCATCGACGCCTGGCGTATTGAAAGCGCACCTAATGACATGCAGGCGAATATGGCGGCGGCCTACTCCTTCGGCTACCGCATCGCCTATATGACGTCGGGGCTCGGCCTGGCCATTTCCGAGTGGGCGAACTGGAACTGGTCCTTCCTTGCCATGGCACTGGCGATGGCAATTACTGCCGGCCTTGTCCTGTTCATGAAAGAACCGGCAAGCGGGGTGAAAAAGCGCGATCTGGAGGGGAGTTTCCCGACAAAGGTGGCGCGCGCCGTCATCGAACCCTTCAAGCAATTCATCGGCCGACTGGGCTGGTGGCTGATCCCGGTGCTGGCACTGGTCACGCTTTACCGGATTTCCGATTTCACCATGGGTGTCATGGCAGCGCCGCTCTATTCCGATCTCGGTTTTGCGCGCGACGCTGTCGGCGCAATCCAGGCCGGTCCTGGCCTGGCCGCGACCATGATCGGTCTTTTCCTTGGCGGTGTCGCAGCGATGCGCTTCGGGATGATGCGCGCCCTTGTCTTCGGGC
Organism: Maricaulis sp.; assembly: GCA_042095695.1. Taxonomy (GTDB): domain Bacteria; phylum Pseudomonadota; class Alphaproteobacteria; order Caulobacterales; family Maricaulaceae; genus Maricaulis. Next base: position 8,881 of record JBELMP010000032.1, read on the forward strand.
TCTTTATCACGCTCGTGACCAATGGTGCCTATGCCTGGCTGGCTGCGACGGCCGGGCCTGACGACCTGGGTCGCCTGACCATCGCCATTATCGGAGACAATGTTGCCGGCGGCTTTGTAACGACGGTCTTCATTGCCTATCTCTCCAGCCTCGTGGATCCGGAGAATGCGGCCACGCAATATGCGCTTCTCAGCTCATTCTACGCGCTACTGCCAAAATTCATGGCGGGATTCTCAGGCGTCCTCGCCGATGCGGTGGAATGGGTCTGGTTTTTCATTCTGACTGCCGCCTGGACGATTCCAGCCGGCTTGCTGCTCTTCGTGGTCATTACTTTCGGCCCGAAAGAAGCACGCGGGGAGCACAAATTTGCGGAGCGCCAGACAGAGTCAGACTGATCACTCCGCCCGGTGCTCTTCCACCTCGTGTTTTTCCGGATCATAGGCAGCCAGGGTCGCGAGGTAAGTGATTTCGCTGACGGAAGCGCCGAGGCGGGCGATCTGGACCGGTTTTTCAAAACCCAGCAGCATCGGGCCAAGCACTGTTGCTCCCCCGCCGGACCGTAACAGCTTGGTAGCGATCGAGGCCGAGTGAATGGCCGGCATGATCAGTACATTGGCCGGCGCTTTCAGGCGCGAAAACGGGTAGAGGAAGCGGTGGGCCGGATCGAGTGCCACATCGACATTCATTTCGCCCTCATATTCGAAATCCACGCCCCGCTGATCCAGCTCCCGCACGGCTTCTTGCAGTTTCTCGGAGCGTTGACCGGCCGGGCTGCCAAAGGTGGAATAGGAGAGGAAGGCCACGCGCGGGGTAAAGCCGAACCCCTTCGCCGCCTCGGCCGCTTCGGTCGCGATATCCGCCAGGGCGTCGCTGTCCGGGAATTCCGTGACATTGGTATCGGCGATGAAAAGCGTGCGTGATTTGGCGAGCGCAATGGACATGCCCATCACCCGCTGCCCCTTGGCCGGATCAAGAATAAGCTGAACATCCCGCAGGGCCGCGTCGAAAGCCCGCGTTGTCCCGGTCACCATGCCGTCGGCATCACCCAGCTTGACCATACAGGCGGAGAAGATGTTCCGGTCATTATTGACCATGCGCTGGACATCACGACGCAAATAGCCGCGGCGCTGGACCCGCGAATAGAGGAAGTCCGCATAGTCCGAATTGCTGTCTGACAGGCGCGCATTGACGATCTCGATGGAGTCCTCCGGCACGCCGACCAGGCGCATATTGGCCCGGCAGATCTCTTCGCGTCCGACCAGAACCGCCTTGCCCAATTCCTGGGTCTGGAAGGCGAAAGCTGCACGGATAACCGAAGGTTCCTCACCCTCGGCGAATACGATCCGGCGGCCATGCCCCATAACTGCGCCCTGGATCCGTTGCAGGAAAGAGGCGGTCGGATCGAGCCGCCGCGCCAGGCTGGCGCGATAGGCTGCCATATCCGGGATCGGCTTGCGGGCTACGCCAGTATCCATCGCGGCCTGAGCCACATAAGGCGGCACATAGGAAATCAATCTCGGATCGAAGGGCGAGGGAATGATATAATCCTTGCCGAAGCTGGGTCGCGCCCCGTGATAGGCGGCAGCGACCTCATCCGGCACGTCTTCCTTGGCAAGGGCGGCCAGAGCGTTGGCCGCGGCGATCTTCATCTCTTCATTGATGGTGCGGGCACGCACATCCAGCGCACCACGGAAAATATAGGGGAAGCCAAGCACATTATTGACCTGGTTGGGATAATCGGACCGGCCGGTCGCAATGATCGCATCAGACCTTACGGCTCGTGCCACTTCCGGCAGGATTTCGGGATCGGGATTGGCCATGGCAAAAATAATCGGATCATCGGCCATGGCCGCGACCATCTCTTCGGTCAGCGCGCCAGCGACGGACAGGCCGAGAAAACAATCCGCCCCGTCCAGGGCGTCCGCAAGACTGCGTTTATCGGTCTCGACCGCATGCGCTGCCTTCCACTGATTGAGGTTGTCGCGCTGGTCATGAATCACGCCTTTGCTGTCACACAGCAGGGCGTTGTCATGCTTGACCCCCATCGCCTTGAGCAGTTCCAGAACGGCAATGCCCGCCGCTCCGGCGCCGTTCACAACGACTTTGAGATCCTGCATCTTGCGCCCGGTCAGCTCGCAGGCATTGATGATGCCCGCGGCGGAAATGATGGCCGTGCCGTGCTGGTCATCGTGGAAGACCGGGATATCGAGTTCCTCGCGCAGGCGCTGCTCGATGATGAAGCTTTCCGGCGCTTTGATGTCTTCCAGATTAATGCCGCCAAAGGTGTTCCCGAAGCGTCTGACGCATTCGATGAAAGCGTCGGCATCCTCTTCTTCGACCTCGATATCGATGGCATCCATGTCCGCAAAGCGCTTGAACAGGACCGCCTTGCCCTCCATCACCGGCTTTGACGCCATCGCGCCAAGATTGCCAAGGCCGAGAATGGCGGTTCCGTTGGATATGACCGCGACCATATTGCCCTTGGACGTATAGTCATAGACCGCGTCCGGATCCTCGGCGATGGCCTTGACGGGCGCGGCGACGCCGGGGCTATAGGCCAGTGAGAGATCGCGCTGGGTGGCCATTGGCTTGGTCGGCTGAAGCGCCAGCTTTCCCGGGACTGGATCGCGATGAAAGGCGAGGGCTTCCTCATCTTCAACCGGGCTGGTTCTCTCACTCATCACGATGTCCTTGTCGTTTGGAAGGTTTCCCACGTCTATAGCCGCTCTAGCCGCTTCCGCCCCTTGCGCGCAAGGTGAATCCTCGCAACTGTCTGCCGCGATGAATGCCCTGAACACACTTCCCGTGCCCCTCGATCGCACCTTCCCGACACCAGACGGCGCGACCCCGATGATGCAGCAATTCCTGGCCCTGCGTGCGACGGCCCCGGCCGATGCCCTGCTTTTCTATCGGATGGGCGATTTCTACGAGCTGTTTTTTGACGATGCCGTGCGGGCTGCCGCCGCCCTCGACATCGCCCTGACAAAGCGCGGCGAGCATCAGGGCGAGCCGATTCCGATGTGCGGCGTTCCGGCGGCGACGGCCGATGCCTATCTGGCAAGGCTGATCAAGGCCGGGTTCAAGGTCGCGGTCGGCGAGCAGATGGAAGACCCCAAGACCGCCAAGGCCCGGGGCTCCAAAGCCGTCGTGCGGCGGGATATTACCCGTATTGTCACACCGGGCACGCTGACCGAGGACAGCCTGCTCGATCCGCGCCGATCGAACCGCATCGCCGCGCTGGCGCAGACAGCAAGCGGGGAGGCTGCCCTCGCCTGGGCCGATGTCTCTACCGGCGAATTTGCTGTTTCCGCCATCGATCCTGCCCATATCGGCGCAGAACTGGCGGCGATGGCGCCGGCGGAATTACTGATTGAGGAAAACCGCTACACCCAGGCGCTCGATTTCAGCCGGGCCTGCGTGCTGACACCACAAGCGCGCAGCAAATTCGACGCCGGCTCGGGGGAACGCCAGCTCAAAGCGCAATATGGCGTGCAGGACCTGGAAGCCTTTGGCCAGTTCAGCCGGATTGAATTATCGGCCCTGGGCGCCTTGCTCGACTATCTGGCGCTGTCCCAGGCCGGGTCTCCGGCCAAGCTTGCCCCTCCGCGCCAGGCGCGCAGTGGGAGTAGTCTCGCTGTCGATCCGGCGACACGGGCCAGTCTGGAAATTGATCGCACACTCAGCGGACAGCGCTCGGGCTCCCTGCTCGATGCGATCGATGAGACCGTCACCGCGCCGGGCGCCCGTTGCCTGTCCGAGCGTTTGGCCCGGCCCCTGACCGATGCCGCACAGATCGAGGCCCGTTTGGACGCGATCCAGGTGTTTGAGAGCCATGAACTCATGCGGCGCGATATTCGTGAGCGATTGCGCACAGCCGGTGATGCTGAGCGCGCGCTTTCGCGCCTGCTGCTCAATCGGGGCGGACCGCGGGACCTCAAGGCGTTGTCGACCGCCCTGCAGGAAGGCGAGGCGCTTGCAGCCCGTCTCGACCAGGAACGCATCGCCGTGTCCGCTGGGCTGCTGCGGGCCCAGATCGACAGCCTGATCCTGAATGACAAGGCCGAGCTGTCCGCCCTGGTCAGCGATCTCGACCGTGCCATCCGCGATGAACCGCCGCTCCTCGCCCGCGATGGCGGCTTTGTTGCCGAAGGCTGGCGGCCGGAGCTCGATGAATGCCGGGAATTGCGGGACGCCTCCCGCCGTGTCGTGGCCGGGCTGCAGCAGACCTATGCTGAACGGTCCAGGATCAGCTCGCTCAAGGTCAAGCATAACAATGTGCTCGGCTATTTCGTCGAGGTGACAGCCAAGAATGCTGATGGGCTGATGCAGGATGAGCAATTCATTCATCGTCAGACCATGGCCAATGCGGTGCGCTTCACCACGACCGAATTGGCGGAGCTGGAAAGCCGGATTGCCAGTGCGGCAGAGCGCAGCCTGGCCATGGAAATGGAAGTCTTTGCGACCTTGCGAGACCGGGTTGAGGGGCTGGCCGATCCGATCCGCCGAGCGGCACGCGCCCTGGCAGAGATTGATGTTGCAGCAGGGCTGGCGGAATGGGCGGGCGAGCACCAGGCCGTTCGCCCTATCATCGAAACGGGTCGGGTTTTCCAGATCAATGGCGGGCGCCACCCGGTTGTCGAAGCGGCCCTGGCGCGCGAGGGCGATGGGCGGTTCACACCGAATGACTGCCATCTTGATGGCGAGGGCGGGGAGGCCGATCGACTGGTTTTCGTCACCGGCCCGAACATGGCCGGTAAGTCGACCTATCTGCGGCAGAATGCACTGATGATCATCCTCGCCCAGGCCGGATGTTATGTGCCAGCGCAATCGGCGCGGATCGGCCTCGCGGACCGGCTCTATTCGCGAGTCGGCGCAGCGGATGATCTGGCCCGCGGACGGTCAACCTTTATGGCGGAAATGATCGAGACCGCCGCCATCCTGAACCAGACCACCGAGCGCAGCTTTGTAATTCTGGACGAGATTGGCCGTGGCACAGCGACCTTTGATGGCCTGTCCATCGCCTGGGCTGCCGCCGAACACCTGCATGGCGTCAATGCCTGCCGAGCGCTGTTTGCCACACATTATCATGAGTTGACCCGGCTGGCGGAGGATCTTGACGCGGCTGGCAATTGCTCGCTGAAGGCGCGCGAATGGCAGGGCGAGCTGGTCTTCCTGCACGAGGTCGGACCGGGCGCGGCTGATCGGTCCTACGGGATTGAAGTGGCGCGCCGGGCAGGACTGCCGAAGATGGCGGTCAAACGGGCCCAGCTCATCCTCGATCGGCTCGAGAGCGAGGGGGCGCCATCAGATGCACTCCAGGATCTGCCGCTCTTCGCCAGTCTCGAGCCGGAGGTCGAGCCGGAAGCCTCGCCGCTGGAGCTGAAACTCGCCGAGGTTGATCCCGACAATCTCACAGCGCGTGAGGCGCTGGAACTGGTATATTCGCTCAAATCCTTGTTAAACGAGGACTGATCTGCGGGTTCACCGGACTGGAACGACCATGCCACACGCCATTCTTCCTGCGTCTTTGAACGCCTTGAAAGTCCGGGCGCAACTGGCGTCGGCGATGACGCATGAAGGCTGGTCGGCCCCGTCCGCGCGAAAGGCGGGCCTCGCTACATTGCGCGGCGCACTCGACCATTTCTATGACCACGCCTATGGACGGCTCGATGGGGCGGGCGGCGGTGCCATCGCCGCCAAAGTGCTCAGCGATGGTGTGGCGATTGTGCTCAAGGCCCTGTTCGATTCACTCGCCGCCGAAGACCCGCTCGGCTCCCGGGGCGTCGCGCTTTGTGCCCAGGGCGGTTTCGGGGCGGGCGAGATGGCGCCGAGATCCGATGTCGATATTCTCCTGGTAAAGCCGGAGGAAGCGGATGAGACAACCGACGCTTTCATGCAGCAAGTCCTCTATGCGTTATGGGATCTGAAGATTGATGTCGGTGGCGGTGCCTGCCGCTCCATCAATGAGACCCTGGCTTTGGCGCGGGAGGATGCATCGGAACGAACCTCGCTGCTCTCCCTGCGCCATCTCGCTGGCGATGACACCCGCAGCCGTGTGCTTGCCGAACGTTTTCGCGATGAAGTCGTGGCCGGGGACGAGGCGAGCTTTGTCGAGGCCAAGCTGAAGGAACGGGACGGGCGGATCGATCGGGCCGGGCGCTCGCGCTACATGGTCGAACCGCATGTAAAGTCGGGTAAGGGTGGATTGCGCGATCTCCAGCTGATGCGTTGGCTGGCACAATTCATCTATGGCGCCGACGCCTTCGAAAAATGGGTCAGTGATCGCCTGCTCTCGGTCGAGGATGTCGAGAACTATATCGCTGCCGATGACTTCCTCTGGACTGTTCGCTTCCATATTCACGCCCTGGCCAACGCCAAGGATGAGCGCCTTACCTTCGACCTGCAGCCGGAGATCGCCCGGCGCATGGGCTTCCACGAAAGCGAGAATGAAAGTGCCGTCGAACGTTTCATGCGCCGCTATTTCATGACGGCGATGCATGTCGGCGCGCTGACCCGCCTGGTCTGCGCCAAGCTGGAGTCTGAAGGACGCAAGACCAAGCCAAGAAATCTGGCTCGCTTTCTTCCGGAAGGGCTTGCACGCGCGAGCGAGCATGCCGGCGAGTTCATTATCCGGGACGGCCGGCTCGACTTTGCCAGCCCGACGCAGATCGCCGACGACCCGGTCATGCTGATGAAATTCTTCGAAATTGCCTCCTCACGGCAATTCGATCTGCATCCCGAGGCGGTCGCGCGTATCGGTCGCACCCTGTTTCATGTCGATGAGGACTTCCGGCGCGACCCGCGTGCAGCACGCTCCTTCTTCTCGGTCCTGCTGGATTCTCCGGCCCCGATGGCGGTCCTGCGGATGAAGACCGAAGCCGGGCTGCTGAGCCGCTACATCCCGGAATTTGGCGACATTGTCGCGCGGACCCAGTTCAACATGTATCACCACTTCACGGTGGACGAGCATACGCTGCAGGCGATCGGCCTGCTGCGCGAAATCGAACAGGGCGAACACCCGATTGATCATCCCCTGGCCAGCGGTCTGATCGGAAAGATCAAGAATCGACGGGCCCTGCATCTCGCAGTCCTGCTCCATGACACCGGCAAGGGCGCGGGGGACCAGTGTGTCGAGGGCGCCATTCGGGCGCGCGCCGCCTGCGAACGCCTGGGCCTGGATCCAGAAGAGGGCGAGCTGGTCGCCTGGCTGATCGAATCGCATCTGCTGATGAGTGATACAGCGCAGCGGCGCGATCTGGGCGATCCGCGCACGATTGCCGATTTTGCGGACGCGGTCGGAACCGTCGAGCGATTGCGGCTTTTGACCATACTGACAATTGTTGACATGAGATCGGTCGGACCCGGTGTGTGGAATGGCTGGAAAGGTCAGCTCCTGCGCGATCTCTACACCGCCGTGAAGCCGGTCCTGCGCGGTAGCGGGGCGAGCATTGATCTGGCTCGGGACAATCTCCGCAAGAAGGCCGAACTGGCGCGCGATCGCGTCTGTGGCAGGCTGCAGCGGGTCGACCCCGCCTTTGCGGATTGGTGGCGCCAACAGCCCGATGACACCTATTGGGTCAGCTCCACCGAGGAGGACAGATTCCGCCATGCCGCCTTCGTCCGTCAGGCGTTTGAACGTGATCGCAAGACCGCCGTCGGTATTCGGGTTGATCGCCGCCGCATGGCATCGGAAGTCATGATCTGGACCCCGGATAGAGACCGTTTCTTCACGGATATTGCAGCGGGCTTCGCCCTGCGCGGCGCGGATATTGTCGGGGCCAGCATTCATACGACCACGACCGGGCAGATCTTTGATATCTTCTATGTCCAGGATGTCGGCGGCCAGCCCTATGGCCGTGAGGACCCAGTCCTGCGCGACGAGCTGGTTGGCTTTCTCACCCGCGTCGCGGCCGGGGAAGAACAAGTTCATTATGACGACCGGGCACGGCCCAAGCGTCGGGATGCAGCGTTTGAAGTCACGCCCCATCTGATGATTTCCAACGAGATTACCGAACACGCCACAGTGATCGAGGCGTCCGGTCGCGACCGCCCCGGCCTTCTCGCCGAGCTCTCCGAAGCCATTTTCCGTCACGAGCTGGCGCTCCACTTCGCGCAGATTGACGGCTATGGCGAACGCGCGACGGATGTGTTCTATGTCACCCATAAGGGAGACAGGCTCGTGAACGAGACTCTGGTGGAGACCATCCGCGCGGAGCTGATGGATATTCTGGGCGCTGACGAGGCCAGGCTTCAGCAGCAGGCCGATGAGCGTGGCTATGCCCGCGCGCCGGCGAGCCTGTTGCGCTAATCATGCGGCTGCTTCGCTCAACCGCTGTTGTTGGCCTGTTCACCATGGCGAGCCGGATACTCGGCTTTCTGCGGGATATTCTGATCGCCGCCGTCCTGGGCACTGGCCCGGTCGCAGAGGCGTTTTTTGTCGCCTTGCGCTTCCCCAACCTGTTCCGGCGCCTGTTTGCCGAGGGCGCTTTCAATGCGGCCTTTGTCCCGCTATACGCCCGCACGCTTGAAGGCCAGGGCGAGTCTCAAGCCCTTCAGCTATTGCGCGAAATCCTGTCCGTCATGGTCATGGCCCTGAGCATTTTCGTGGTCATCACGATCATCGTCATGCCCTGGCTCATGTATGTGATCGCCCCGGGCTTCAGCATGGATGAGGACGGGATACGCTTCAATCTGGCTGTAATTTTCACTCAAATTACAATGCCCTACATCCTGTTGATGTCGGTCACAGCCATGCTGGGCGGCGTCCTGAACTCGCATGACCGCTTCGTCGCCGCCGCCGCCGCACCCATCCTGCTCAATATCGTTCTGATCAGCATTCTCGGCTATGCGATGAAAGAAGCGGGTATCGGGATTGGCGATAGCTTGACCAATGCCGCGGTCGAGGTCGAGGACACCCAGCGTTTTGGCCTCTTTCTCGCCATCGGCGTATCCATCTCCGGCCTATTGCAAGCAGGCCTTCTCTATCTGGGCTGTCGCCGCCTCGGCGTGAAACTCCGCCTGATCCGCCCGCGCCTGACGCCCGGGGTCAAACGCCTTATTGCCCTCGGAGTGCCCGGCGCAATCGCCGCTGGCGTGACCCAGATCAATATTATTGTCAGCCAGCAGATCGCCTCTTTCCAGGATGGTGCTGTGGCCCTGCTTTATTACGCGGACCGCCTGTATCAGCTTCCGCTCGGCGTGATCGGCATCGCCATGGGTGTGGCCCTCCTGCCCACCCTGTCCAAGCGTTTGCGCGCCAATGATGTGAGCGGGGCGGCCAATGCCATGAACCGGGCGCTGGAAATCTCGATGGCGCTAACCTTGCCGGCCGCTGTCGCGCTGTTCATCATGCCCAACTTCCTGGTCTCCGGTCTCTTCCAGCGCGGCGAGTTTGGCGCTGACGATGCCGTCGGGACCGCCTGGGCCTTACAGGCCTTCGCCGCGGGCCTGCCCGCTTTCGTCCTGATCAAGGTCTTCGCCCCGGGCTTTTTCGCCCGCGAG
>JBELMP010000033.1:0-18265 GCA_042095695.1 Maricaulis sp.
ATTGATATCAACCTGTTAGGTGCCGGGTATCAATTTCCCGGTGAATGGGACGAGCCGTATGAATACGTGCTGGTCGAAGTGTCGCTGGATGCCAATAACCGCATCAGCGAAACCGCTGAGAGCGATAACCGCATTCTCCATTGCTACCATGCGCCGACGAACACATTCGCGGCGCAATCCCAGTGCGAAGGATAAACATAATGAGATCTGAGATTTTCCTGGCGTTCCTCTTAGTCTTCGGGGTGTCGGCATTCTCCCTCGCCCAGGAGGATGTGGACGGTCATCCGCTGATCACGCCCTATCAGGGCTCAACTGGCGGCGGTGAAGCCTGGTCTTATGATCAGTACCAGATGATCACGGGATTTGATTTCGACGCTCGTCAAGCAGTTACCGAGACGATAGAGGGTCGCGTGACGCGCCTCTATTATGCCAATCCGGATGAACGATCCGAGTTCGAGATATTCACCAATTACCGGGACGCTCTAGACGAAGCCGGATTTTCGGAGATCTGGTCCTGCGCAGGCGACGGGGAATGCACAACCGGCTCCTCGCGAAACGCCTTTACCCAGGCTAACGGAACTCGCGCCTATAATGGGCCAAACTCTCGCTACGCCGTTGGTCGGCTGACCTATGGTGAGCGTCTCGCCTATATCGCGGTGACCACCGGCCGGCACGGCACATCCATAGACATTATCGAGACCAGCGAGATGGATCGCGGAATGGTCGTTGTGACTGCCGAGGCATTGCTGAACGCGCTTGATACCGATGGGCGAGTGCGCGTGGACGGGCTGCTATTTGCCCATGATAGCGATACGCTTCTACCGGAGTCGGAGGGTGCGCTTGAAATCCTGCGAGACCTCCTTGGCTCACGTCCAGAGCTGGAAATCTATGTGGTCGGCCACTCCGACAGCACAGGCTCGCTGGCGTATAATCTCGACCTCTCCCGGCGGCGCGCAGCGTCTGTCGTCCGCGCATTGGTGGAAGACTACGCCATCCCGCAACGTCGGCTGGACGCTCATGGTGTCGGCCCGCTGGCGCCTGAAACAAGCAATGACGGCGATACCGGCCGATCGCGCAATCGTCGGGTGGAGATCGTTCGACGCTAGACTGGCCGTCCGTCGCTCGGTCTCCGGCGGCGCCCCAAGGACGGCTTACGGACGGTGGCACGCCCTCACCCGGGTGCCACCGTCCGTGCTCACTCTAGGCAATTGTCAGCAGATCACCGCAAATCGCTTCCAGACCGGCCTGGTCATCAGCGTCGAAGGCGGCGAAATCGGTTGAGTCCACATCCAGAACTGCGGCGAGTGCACCGCCCGCGTCAAAAACGGGGACTACTATTTCCGAGTTAGAGCGGCTGTCACAAGCGATATGCCCCGGGAATGCATGAACATCCTCGACAAGCTGGGTCGTGCCAGAGGCGGCTGCGGCGCCACACACGCCCTTGCCGAAGGGTATGCGCAGACAGCCCATCGTGCCCTGATACGGTCCAACCACCAGCTCGCCTGCCTTGTCCGGATCGACCACATAGAAACCGGTCCAGAAAAAGAGGTCCCCGAAAGTCTCCCGCAACAGGCAGGCTGCCGTCGCATAGCGCGCCGTGACGCTGGTTTCGCCTGCAATCACCGACCGGATTTGCTTTCGAACATCGATATAGAGTTCGGCCCTGGAGCTCATCGGCTTTCCTCGCAAGATTGATAAGGTCTGGCGGCAAGGTGGGCGTTCGGCACTTAATTTCAAGCGCTCGCTACAGCCGCGCCGCCGGGATCATGCCTAACCGGTATCATTCCTAAAAGGGGTGGCGGACCCGGAGCATGCGGGCCAGCGCTTTCTCGGTCGAGGCCTCGCGCTCGCGAATTTCCTTCTCGCGCTCCTTGCTCTCGGCCTTTTCGCGCTCATCATCCTCCTCGACGCGGGTCTGGATCATGCGGATCCGCGCATCAACGAGGCCGTAAACAAGCTCCGGGATCTTCGCCGAAACATTGATGCCAAGCTCCTTGGCCTCTTTCGGCGAGATTGCCTCACTATGCGAAAGCTTCCCGGAGGTCAGGTAATCCGCCAGCGCATGTGGATCGTCCGCCTTCGACTTATGCGCAGGATTTATGATGTCGCGCGCGACACGCGCTGCGTATTTGTCATACTTTTTGGCCTCATGAGCGAGCATGACAAGAACATCCTGGGTGCCCTCCACGCCCTTGGCGTCAAGCAGCGTGTCATAGGCCTCGGACGGGAAACCGCCATAAATCGTGTCGATCGGCCCAAGCGATGCAGTCTCGTCCAGACAGATCTTGTCTGCCGCCAGGGCAATCATTGTACCGCCCGACATGGCCACATAGGGAACATAGGCAACAACCAGCGGATCCTTGCGCGGATTGTGCTGTCGCGCCTTTTTCAGATGCCGTTTCAGCGCCAGGGCGACCATATGGGCCGGCCGGGCATAGCCGCCCAGAGTGTGCAGGACGATGACTATCTTTGACCGCGGCGTCGCGCCACGAATAGCCGAGACAGCCTCGAAGGCTTCGTCAAACGTGATTTGCTGCTCCGCACTATCACGGCCGGAGAAATCATCGCCGAGATCATGAATGAGATCGATCAGAATGGTATTTCCGGTCTCGATCTTTTTGCGGAACTTATTGTAAGCCTTGGCGGCCTCGCCATATTTTTGGAAGCGGCGATGACGCAGCACATCCATGGCGCGCTCATCGGCGGAAACAAGCAGGCGCGAGCGAACAGACGCTATCGCAATGGACAGGACCAGCGCGGCGATGAGCACAGCGCTACCAATCCACAAGAGCTGGTTGTTATCGAACTCAGGCACTTTTCCCCACCGACACGGCGAACACGTGCGGATATTAACCAAAACTTGTCTTGTGTCACAAGCAAATAGCGCGTTGATTACCGGTCATTCTTAACCCTGCCTGCACACCGTGTCTCCCGGGAGACACTTCGCCCGGCTATCGGTCAATTCGCCTCTCGCACGATTATTTTCGCCCCACTCAATTGACTGTACCGTCTGGACGGTTTATGTGCGGCGCAGCATTGATTAGACCTGAAATGATGATGACCGCCGAGAAACCATCAACGCGCGAAGCCATACTCGACGCCGCGCAAGCCGTCGTCAGCAGCCAGGGTGGCGCGCGGCTGACCATTGACGCGGTGGTGACCGAAAGCGGCTTTTCCAAGGGCGGCGTCCTCTATCACTTCCCGAGCAAGACCGCGCTCCTGCAAGCCATGCTGGGCCGCATGATTGATCGTATTGCTGCCGAGATCGATGCGGCTGAGACGCGGGCGCGTGATGCCGGCGAACCTGTTGCGCTCGCCATGATCACGGCGATGCTGACCTATCGCAAGACCGATCCGGAATTGTCTGTTGCGATACTGGCCGCTTCTGCCGAGCAACCCGAACTCCTCGATCCAGCCCGAAAATATGTCAAGGACATGATCACGCGCGCGCTCAATGACGCGCCGGACCCGACCCTCGCACGTATCGTATCGTTGGCGATTGACGGGCTCCATTTCAATGAATTGCTGGGCATTGACTATGTGTCGGATGACCAGCGCGATGCCATCCAGTCCCGTCTGATCCGCATGATGCAGGAGATGTACTCATGATTACCACCTCGCGTGCCGTTCTCACCGTCCTTGCGGCCACAAGCTTGCTTGCCGCTTGTTCCGCGCCGCAGGACTCCATGGCGCCTGCGCCGCGACGGGTGATGATTGAATCCGTCTCGAGCATGGCTCCGCAATCGCAATTCGAATTCGTCGGGCGGGTCGAAGCCCGCCAAACGGTAGATCTCGCCTTCCAGGTCGGCGGACAGCTCGCCGAATTCCCGCTTGGCGAAGGCCAGCCGATTGCCGAGGGCGATCTGGTTGCGCAGCTCGACCTGGAGGATTTCCAACGCGCCGAGCGCGAGGCCAGCGTGCAATTGCAGCAGGCCCGGACCGATCTCCAGCGACAACAGACGCTAAACGAACGCGGTATCGCCTCGCAGGCAGCACTCGACAGTGCGCAAACCGCTTATGATCTGCGGCTGGTCGCGCTGGAAACAGCACGGCGCAATCTCGGTTATGCGACCTTGTCTGCACCGTTTGACGGATTGCTCAGCCGGCAACTGGCCGAGTCATTCACCGTGGTTTCACCCGGCCAGCCCGTGGCCCGGCTTTACGATGTCAGCGAACTTCGCGTGTCGATCCCGATCTCTGAGGATATGATCGCCACACTGGACAGCGAGGACATGATCTCGATCGAGGCCAGCTTCCCCTTTCTGCCCGACCAGGTCTTTCGTCTCGAGCCACGGGAGCTGGTGACCGAGCCGGATGCGGCCTCGCAGACCTATCGCGGCATTCTGGCACTGCCGAACGACCTTCCCGCCAACATCCTGCCCGGCATGACGGCGACAGTCCGCGCGGAGTTCTCGCGCCCGACCAGCCTGGAACCCGGGGTGCAAATCCCCTTGCGGGCCATAGCCTATGCGGCAGACGGCGCTCCATCCGTTTGGATCTACAATGGCGACACGGTCTCGCGTCGCATGGTACTGACCGGGGAGATCCAGGGCGATATGGTCATTGTCATCGACGGGCTGGAAGAAGGCGAACAAATCCTTACAGCCGGTATCAATGCGGTGGTTGACGGTATGCGCGTCCGCCCGCTTGAGGAGGATGGCCAATGAGCGGTAGCGCTGCAGCAGCTGCATCATCGCTCGCCCGCGTATCCATCGAGAAGCCGGTCCTCACCTGGATCATCATTCTTTTTTGCCTGCTCGGCGGTATTCATGGCTTCATGAATGTCGGACGGCTTGAAGACCCGGCCTTCACGATCAAGGAAGCCATTGTCTTCACCCCTTATCCCGGCGCGACCGCCGAGGAGGTCGAGGAAGAAGTCACCGAGTTGCTGGAAATCGCCATCCAGCAACTCGCGGAAGTCGACGAAATCCGTTCGGAGTCCTCCCCGGGCATGTCCGAAATCCGTGTTGTGGTAGACGATACGATCGATGGTGCTGCCATCCCGGACGTCTGGACACGTCTGCGCGCGCGGGTGCGAGACACCACGCCCAACCTGCCACCCGGCGCGCTGAACCCCCGTGTTCGCGATGATTTCGGCGATACATTCGGGATTTTCTACGCGGTGACGGCGGACGGATATTCTGATGATTTGATCCGCAGTATCGCCCGGGATTTGCGGCGCGAATTGCTGGTCGTCGACGGGGTCGCGAAAGTCGAGGTGGACGGAGACCCCGAAGAACGCATCTATATCGACATCGCCCAAGAGGACCTGTCCCGCATGGGACTGTCCTACGAGGCCCTCCTGCAATCTATCGGTCAGGAAAACTCGGTCGTCTCCGCCGGATCGACGGCGCTGGGCGACCAGTATCTTACCCTCGACATTCCCCAGACACTGGGGGGTGTGGAAGCGATCGAAAACACCTTGATAACGCCACGCAATGCCGGGGAAGCCATTCACCTGTCAGACATTGCCACCGTGCGTCGCGGTACGGTCGAACGACCGGATATATTTATCTATCACAATAATACGCGGGCTTTCACGATTGGCGTTGCCGGTCAGACCACCGCAAATATCGTCGATGTCGGCCGTGCCGTTGAGGCCCGTCTGGCTGAGCTCGAGAGGGAATTGCCGCTCGGCGTGGAGCTGCATCCAATCTATGAGCAGCACGTCATTGTCGACACCGCGATCAATGACTTCCTGATTTCCCTCGCCTTGTCGGTTGGCATTGTTGTCGGCGTGCTGTGCGTTTTCATGGGCTGGCGAGCGGGCCTGACTGTGGGTTGCGTGTTACTACTGACCGTGTCCGGCACGCTTTTCTTCATGAATATTTTTTCGCTGGAGATGGAACGGATCTCATTGGGCGCGCTGATCATCGCAATGGGCATGCTGGTCGATAATGCGATCGTTGTGACTGAGGGCATGCTGACCGGCGTGCTTCGCGGCAAGCGCAGGCTGGACGCAGCCGATGACGCTGTAAAAGCAACGCAATGGCCGCTTCTGGGCGCCACGGTCATTGGCATTATGGCCTTTGCAGGCATCGGTCTGTCGCCGGATTCAACCGGGGAATTCCTCTTCTCCCTTTTCGCCGTCATCGCCATATCCCTGCTGCTTAGCTGGGTGCTGGCAGTCACCGTCGTGCCGATGGTTGGCTATAGTCTTTTTGCCTCACAGCGGGATGAAACCAATCAGGGCGATCAGGATCCGCAGGATGAAGATGCGGTCTATGTGGGCGGAATGTACGCCTCCTACCGAGGCCTGCTGACGCGCGCGCTCGGACGACGCTGGTCGATCCTGACCGGTTTGCTGATCGTGACCCTGCTTAGCTACATCGGTTTCGGCTCGGTCAGAAACTCCTTCTTCCCGGAAACCAATACCCCAATGTTCTTCGTGAACATCCAATATCCCGAAGGCGCCGATATTCTCAGCGTTGACCGGGCGGTCCAGGAAATCGGCTTCTTTGTTGCTGAACAGGATGAGACGGTACAGTTCGACAGCTTCATCGGAGCAGGGGCGACCCGCTTCATGCTCACCTATGTCTCCGAACAGGCCAGCTCATCTTATGGCCAGATCATTGTTCAAACAGAATCGCGTGAGCAAATCGGCCCACTGTCAGCCCGTATCGTCGCTTATATTCGAGACAATTTCCCGGACGCGACCGTCCGCTCCGATCGCATTGTTTTCGGTCCGCCTTCCGGTGCCAAACTTGAAGCGCGCTTTTCTGGACCGGATGCGGATGTGCTGCGAGCGCTCTCAAATGAAGCGATGGAGCGCCTGCACAATGAGGCCAATGTCCTGGATATCCGGACCGACTGGCGCAATCGCACCACGAGAATCCGTCCCGTCATGATCGAGGAGCGGGCGCAGACGATCGGCATTACGCGCGAGAACATTGCAAACGCCCTCGTCTTCGCAACCACCGGCTCGCAGGTCGGGGTGTTCCGCGAGGGCGAGGACCAAATTCCGATCATCGCCCGCGCCCCGGAGCGTGAACGAGTGGATGTGGGTGATCTTTATGACCGCCTGGTCTGGAGCGGCAGCCAATCCGCCTATGTCCCCATGAGTCAGGTCGTCTCTGGCTTTGAACTCGTCCATGAGGATGCCCTGATCCAGCGCCGGGATCGTGTTCGGACCATCTCGGTGCGTGCCAACCCGCTGCCGCACGAAACCGCGACGGAGGGCTTCGCCCGCTTCGCACCGGTGATAGAGAGCCTCGACCTGCCACCGGGATACCGGCTGGAATGGGGTGGCGAGATTGAAAGTTCGGCACAGGCCAATGAAAGCCTGGGCGGCACGCTGCCGTTCACAATCGTGGTAATGCTGACCATCTCCTTCCTGCTATTCGCGAAAGTGCGACAGCCGCTGATCATCTGGGCGATTGTCCCGATGTCGGTGAATGGCGTCGTGATCGGCCTGTTGCTGACCCAGGTGGCGTTCAGCTTTACGGCCCTGCTGGGCCTGCTCTCGCTGTCCGGCATGCTGATCAAGAATGCGATCGTCCTCGTCGATGAGATCGACATGCGTATACGCGACGGTGCTGAACCCTTTATCGCCATTCGCGATGGGTCCGTCAGTCGTCTCCGTCCGGTATTGCTGGCAGCCTCAACGACAATTCTCGGTATGACACCGCTCCTGTTCGATGCCTTCTTCCAGGCCATGGCGGTGACAATTATAGGCGGTCTGGCTTTCGCAACCGTGCTGACCATGCTTGCGGTACCAACGCTCTACGCCCTGTTTTTTGGCATCCGGGCGCCGGCTGAGACCCGCTAGATATCCTGCTTGACCCGGCTCTTCGCGCGCGCGAGGGTCGGGTCATGAACAGGCTATCATCTGCAAACAATATCAGTGATCTGCGTCGATTGGCGAAGCGCCGCCTGCCGCGCATGGTGTTTGATTACATCGATGGCGGTGCTGATGATGAAGTCACGCTTGCGGATAATCCGGGCCGTTATGCCGACTACAAGATCCTGTTCAAAACCCTGGTCGATATCGCCTCGATTGACCTGTCGACAGAAGTGATGGGAGCGCAAAGCGCGGCGCCCATCATTGTGACGCCCACTGCTGCGCAGCGGCTCTTCCATCCCAAACAGGGCGAAGCCGCCGTGGCGCGTGCAGCCCGCCGCGCCGGACTGATCTATTGCCTGTCGACGCTCGGCTCGACGACGATCGAAGATATTGCCGAAATCACTGATGGGCCGAAATGGTTCCAGGTCTATGTCTGGAAAGACCGGGCAATCGTCGAGAAAGCGCTCGAGCGAGCCCGGGCCGCCGGTTTTACCGGCGTCATCCTCACCGTCGACGTGCCGGTTGCCGGCAATCGCGAACGCGATCATGTCAACGCTTTTACCATCCCGCCGAAGATCAATGCCAAGACCGTCAGCCAGGTGCTCGCCCGACCGGGCTATCTGATGGATATGGCGACCTCGCCCGAGATTGCCGCAGCCAACTGGGCCGATATGGATACCGGCGGTCTGGGCATAATCGAGTTTCTGAATTCCCAGTTCGATCGGAGCGTCACCTGGGAGGATGCTAAATGGATGAAAGAGGTCTGGGGCGGCCCCTTTGCGATCAAGGGGGTATGTCGCGCCGATGATGCGCGCCGCTGCCTTGATATCGGCGCCGATGCCGTCTGGATCTCCAATCATGGCGGACGTCAGCTGGACACGTCACCAGCCACTATCGATACCCTCCCCGATATCGTTTCCGCGGTGCGTGGGCAGGCCGATATTATCCTGGATGGCGGCATTCGCCGCGGTACTGACATTATCAAGGCGATCGCTCTCGGCGCTACCGCTGTCGCGGTGGGACGGCCTTATCTCTACGGGCTGGGGGCAGCGGGCGAGGCAGGTGTCAGCCGGGCGCTCGAACTGCTGATCAGCGCGCTTGAGCGCGATATGGCCCTGACCGGGGCGCGAAAACTCGCCGAACTCAATCCTGACTTTATTCGCTGCCCGTAACGGACACGCTGGCCGGCAGATTCCGGGCCAGCACGGCACGCAAGGCGGACGCATTCACCGGCTTGGGCAGGTAATCGCAAAACCCTTCCGAACTCAGCGCGCGACGATTCCCCTCCGAGGCCAGCGCAGTCACGGCAATAATTTGCGTATCGCTGGCCCGGCGGATCTCCCGGATACAACGCATGGCGGTCACCCCGTCCATTTCGGGCATCTGAATATCCATGAGAATAAAGTCGTAATCGGCAGCGGACGCCTTGTTGATCGCCTCGCGCCCACTGGCTGCTGTCTCGATTTCCGGCGCTGCACCATCAAATGCCTGCTTTACCAGCGCACCGAGAACCAGAAGATTGGTCTGCACATCATCGACCAGGAGCATGCGAAGCGGACGAGCCACGGCGATCGGCGCTTGCTCGGCGTTTTCAGCCTTGCGGTCCTCATCCCGTGCAAGGCGACTGGTGATGGCGAGCGTGAATGTCGATCCCTGGCCTAGCTGGCTGGTCAGACTTAGCTGGCCGCCCATCATAGTCGCGAGCTGCTGTGAAATCGCCAGACCCAGCCCCGTACCTCCATAGCGCCGGCGCACAGATGCATCGACCTGCTGGAAGGATTCGAAGACTGTCGCCTGTTTTTCAGGTGCAATCCCGATACCGCTGTCGGAGACAGAAAATCGCGTGATTACCTGATGATCGTCCTCGTCCTGAACGACGCGCAGCAAAATTTCGCCTCGGGCAGTGAATTTGACGGCATTGCTGAGCAGATTGTTCAGAATCTGGCGAAGGCGGATCGGATCTCCGACGACCAGCCCATGTCCCGCGTTGGGCAGGTCCAAAGCGAAAGCAAGCCCTTTCGCCTCGGCCGTCTCACGCCAGCCAGCAGCGACCGACTGGCTGAGTTCGAACAGATCGAAGGCGATTTCGTCCAGCTCGAGCACACCGGATTCAGCCTGCGAGAGGTCCAGAACATCATTGAGTAGATCCAGGAGATTCTCGCCTGACCCGTGAATGAGGTTGAGGCGGTCCCGCTGGGCATCGCTCAAACTGTCTTCCTGCAGCAGGACAGTGGTCATGCCCAAGACACCGTTCAATGGCGTGCGCAATTCATGGCCCATATTCGCCAAAAACTCAGTTTTTACCCGGCTCGCAGCCTCGGCCTCATGCACGAGACGCTTCAACGCCTGATTCTGCTCTTGCAGGTGATCCGCGGCGCTTTCATTCGCCGAACGAATGATTGATCCAAAGAAGAGGATCCAGACACAGGCCAGGACCGCCGCCGTAACGAGCAGGATGAGGCTACCGGCCTGCTCATATCGATCAGCGAGGTCCTGGAACTCATTCCCGAAAACCAGCACCGCACCGAAGAATCCGATCAGAAGCGGGATCGCGATCAGGATGGTGCGCCATCCCCAGGCCACATAGAGACCAAGTATAATCATGGGCACATAGGCCGCGGCCGGCGGATAAGCTCCGCGATTGCCCCAGGCTGAACCAGCAAAGACCAGAATTGCAAAGAAGGTGCACAAGCACAGCACGAGATTGGGACGTCGGGTATAAATCAACAGTGCGGTGGTTGAGAGCGCCACCACACTTCCGGCGATACCGAGCTCCACCATGCCGGGCCGCGCGGCGGCGTTCAGATACAGAATGACCGCATTAAAAGCCGAAGTCGCTGCCAGGACGACAGAAAACGCAAACGCGATGCGCAATCTCAATGCTTGTTGGATATCACGTCGGGGATCAGCGCCCAGCCAACGATCAACAGACGACCAGAGCACGCGTCACCTCCGATCGGCTCGCAGGGCGCAAACTAAGATTCGGCTCAGGGTTTGACATCAATAAGGGTCCCAATACGCGTAACATCGAGGACTTTTGCGACGGTTTCACTGGCATGACCGATACTCAGCGGCTTGCCCTGTTTCTTGGAACGCTCATGAGCCAGCAGCAACATGCCGACACCTGCAGAGTCGATCGCTGTCGCTCCGCTCAGGTCGATAAACACCGTCCCGCCCTCGAACAGATCAATCGCTTCGAGGACACCCTTGAAGCCGTCATGATCATCAAACCGGAAGGTGCCCGAGAGCGCGATGGTGAGATGATCAGGTTTAGTATCGACAGTGAATTCCATAGGTCCGGTCAGGTCCCCATCTGCACAGACAACGAATCTGTTGAATCATTTCAAGCGCGCGCCGGTCATGCAAGCTAGGCTTGCCGTACTAGATTATGTTTGACGCTTTTGCCGACGCTCGAACCAGGCCTTGTAGAATGCGTTGGAAAAGCGACCGATACCGAAGGTCTTGCGCCATAAACGTCGCCACCAGGTCTCGGCCAAACCTGTCCCCTCTTGCAGATACACACGCACCGACTGATCCTTGCGGGCCAGCGACCGCGCGAAATCTCGGACCAGTGCAAGCGCCTCCTCATCAGGCATTTTAAGCGTATCGCGCCAGGGACAGGGCGTTCTGGAATGAACACTCAATGTTAGGGTCTTGCCGTCGAAAACACTGCCAATCGAATGCGGGAAGAGCCGACATTCCATCGGTCGATCCTCATAGATCGAGCACTCCCCGTCCCAGTGCGGACAAGCGCCGCCATCACGCGTCTGAACGAGATGAATGGGGCCTTCGCGAAGGCATTCAATGCGATCGTCATATCGCGCAAAATGGCGCTCATACTCCTGCGGACTGAGCCGCGTCCAGATCAGATTGGTGCAACAGCTTTGCTGGGTCGGGCAGGCCAGGCACGGATTGTCGGACATCTCCTCCTCCGGAGTTTGGAGTACGAGTCTGGAACGGTGCGCGCAAAGTCGCAAGTTGAAACCGCCACTCGGGTCGCTCGGATCCCTTGGTAGGGCGGACGACGCACCGGCCAGGCAGGCCGCCTCATCGGAGACGTCCGCAAAGCGGACTGTCGTGAGATCTGGAAAATGGTGGGCCCGGAGGGACTCGAACCCCCAACCAAGCGGTTATGAGCCGCCGGCTCTAACCAATTGAGCTACAGGCCCGCTCGCATGGACAGGGCGACAGAGTTAGCCGCCTTTTGTCTCGCCGCCAATAGACAGCTACCGCCGCATAGCAGTGCCGAATATGGCAGCAGCAGGGCGGCCCCGTTCAGCCTCCGGCCAGCGCGGCAAGACTAGACCTATTTCATGAGACAAGACGCGATCGCGTCACTAGACTTGCCCGCACAGATATAGGGGACTTCCATGATCAAAGCCTTGACCCTTTCGACCGCCCTGAGCGCCCTTCTTGCCGCACCGAGCCTCGCGCAGGAAAGTTTCACGCCGACGCTAAGCCTGTCAGCCCAGGCAGACGTCCAGCTAGCACCCGATTATGCGAACGTAAGTTCGGGCGTCGTCACTCGTGCCGACACAGCCCGCGACGCCCTTGCCGAGAACTCCCGCATCATGGAGCGGGTCTTCGCGGCTCTGCGCAGCGCCGGGATCAGCCGTGAAGACATGCAGACCTCTCAGCTCTCCGTATCACCGGTCTATTCGGAACGCCGTCCAAATCAGACCACCTATGTGAGGGAAATCATCGGTTATGAAGCGCGCAATACGGTGTCCGCGAAAGTCGAGGAGATCGAGCGGTTGGGCCGTGTCATCGACTCCATGGCCGAGGCCGGGGCCAACAACATCAATAGTGTCTCCTTCGGGGCCGAGAACACCGATGCAGCCATGGATGAAGCCCGACGGTCTGCCATGCAGGCGCTGCTTGCACGCGCGGATCTTTATGCTGAAGCGGGTGGATTTGAACTGTGCGGGCTGCGGCGCCTGCAGGAAGGCAATGGTGTTCAGCCCTTCGTAGTCGCCGAAACGGCGCGCTTCGCAAGCCTGTCGGCCGACATGTCCACGCCGGTCGCGGCGGGCCAGCTCACCCTCACCGCCTCAGTCAGTGCAGAGTTCTGCATTGCACAGGATTGACGCGGTGGCCGCGCCTAGGCGGCCTTTGATGGCTCGATGATGCGGTTCTGCTCGTCAAACAGCACGACAGTCGGTTGCCAAACCTCGGCCTCGGCCTTGTCCATTTCCGCATAGGAGACCACGATAATGCGATCTCCGGGCTGGGCCAGGCGCGCTGCTGCACCATTAATACCGAACGTGCGGCTGCCACGTGGTGCCGTGATGGCATAGGTGGTGAAGCGTTCGCCATTGGTAATGTTGAGAACATCAACCTGCTCATTCGGCAGGATGCCCGACGCGTCGAGATAGTCCTGGTCGATCGAGATCGAACCTTCATAGTGCAGGTCGGCCTGTGTCACGACAGCCCGGTGCAATTTCGCTTTCATCATGGTGAGGCGCATCGCGCTCGTCTCCACTAACCACATGTTGCAATGCACATACGCGAAGTCACCGCCCCACTTCAACACCCAAAGGAGCATATAGCGCATACAAAACGCCTATGCTTCACTGATCTGGAGTATTCCTACCCCCTTTGAATCCCGCAGGATACTGGCATTGCAGACCTGAATACGCGGTAACACCAAGTCTCATCGTGCGTTCATCTGTCTGATGTAGTAGTGTAGCTTGGTGGATACAGGGGGAGGCTGACATGAAGACACGGCTCGCATTCACATCGGTCATGCTCGTCGCCAGCACCATGGCGACGTCCAGCGCCGCACAAACGGCCGAGACAACGCAGCAGCAGGCGCAGCCAGCGACACTGCAACAAGTGCAGACTCAAGAGCTGCAAACCGTCAACCCGACACTGAACCAGGCCATTCTGCGCCAACCCCTCGCCGAGCGGGCACGCCCCGATCGACCGCGCCTGATGCCGGTCAACTGGGCCCAGGTCCAGGGCGATCTACGCCAGCAGAACGCGCTGGTGACGGGAGAGCTGACGACGGCCACCCGACTGGTTCAACGCTTTCCACGTCCCACGAATGACGATGCTCTGCGTGTCACGGAGACCCGCCTTCCCGTTCTAATGCCGACCCTCGAGGCCCTTGATCTAGGGGGCACGCCGCGCGTCCTCCTCTTCCCGCGTGAGAATTTTTA
Source organism: Maricaulis sp. (assembly GCA_042095695.1). Lineage (GTDB taxonomy): Bacteria > Pseudomonadota > Alphaproteobacteria > Caulobacterales > Maricaulaceae > Maricaulis. Next base: position 13,945 of record JBELMP010000033.1, read on the forward strand.
CACCCTCTCGGTACGTGGGCCGCGAATTCTGATCGAGGTATTCGGTACGCGTCTCGCCCACACTGAAGCACCGGACCCGGCCTCCTTGCGTCGCCTCCGCGCACGCGGGCCGAGCGGTCTCGATATTACCCGGACCGAATATGGCGTTGAAGTGAATTTCAGCCGCTATGGCGCCGCCTATTCGGTGACTGTGGAGTGCGACAACCCGCTATCGGATCCCCGCTGTACAGGGCCGGATTACGCGCGCCGTATCGCCGAGACCATGGTCATCGCGGCTGGCACGCCAAATGAGGGAGAGCTGCCATGATCACGCAAGATAAAACGCAGCTTTCGCTGGCTGCCCTGATCGCCGCGGGCGGTATCGCCGCCATGATTTTCTGGCCCGGGGATGACGCCGCCGACGCGGAGCCGGAACCAGCCCCGGTGGAAGAGTCGGAACCGGAACCCGCTCCGGAGCCTGAGCCGGAACCCGCTCCGGAGCCTGAGCCGGAACCCGAGCCTGAGCCAGAACCAGAGCCCGAGCCCGAGCCAGAGCCCGAGCCAGAGCCCGAGCCGGCGCCCGGACCTGTTGACGCCTCCGGAGACAGTTTTTCCTACATGCCGCCCGGCGATCTGATCTCCGGCTCCGGCAGCGGCCAGACTGTGCAGATCAATTATGCCCCGGCCATGCGCTTCCCAATGGAGCAAGCCCAAGCCTATGCGAATAGCCAGGTTTACATGCATGGCGGATATCTCGGCCCGGGTGGCGGCCAGTGTAATAACAATAATTACAGCTATGCCTGGCGGGATAACTTCTGCGAAACACGGGGATATTCCACGCCGCTCTGCCCCGCCGGTACCGGTCACCAGGGTCAGGACATCCGCCCCGCCACCTGCCAGGATGCGATCCACTGGGCGGTTGCGTCCGCGAGCGGAACGATCACCTCGATTGGCAGCTATTCTGTCCGCCTGACTACAGATGATGGGGTGCGCTACACCTATCTCCACCTGGAGGCGAGCTCCCTGCTTGTATCCGAAGGCGATTATGTGAATCGCGGCGACCGCCTTGGATTTATCTCCAACGAGTTTGGCGGCGACCCGACCACGATCCACCTGCATTTTGAAATCAAGATGGCGGTCGATACTGATGGCGGTCTGCAGAATACCAATGTACCACCCTATGTCGCCCTGGTTGAAAGCTATGAGCGCCTGATCAATGGTGATGAGAGCTAGCCTTTTCGCTTGCGAATTTAACGCCTGCTTGGGTCGCTTCGGCGGCCCTTTTTTTCTAGCCGAGATGCAGAATGACAGATCGCCGGTGCGGTGCTCGCCGGTGTTCAAACAGGTAAATGCCCTGCCATGTGCCCAGCGCAAGCTGCCCGTCGACCACGGGTATCCCCAAAGACACCTGGGTCAATGCGGATTTGATGTGCGCCGGCATGTCATCGGGCCCCTCCGTGGTGTGCCAGAGCCAGGACATGGACGGGTCGTCCGCAGCAGGAACAAGGCGCTCGAAGAATTCATTCAGATCGCGGCGAACGTCCGGATCGGCATTTTCCTGAATGACGAGCGAGCATGAGGTGTGCTGCACAAAGACGGTGAGCAGTCCATCGGAGATGTTTTCTTCGCTTACAAATTTAATCGCCTCGCGGGTAAACTCGTAAAGTCCAGCCCCTTGCGTTTGCAGGGTCAGCGCGGCTACGCTCATTGATCAAAAGCGGCGCACGGGGCGGCAGGATCAAGATGGCACCCGCCCTCGATATAGGTTTTCAGCCTGGCCTCGATGAAATGAACCCAGACATTGCGCACCGTCAGTGCCAGCTCTTCATCTATTTCGCCATGCATGGATAACTCCACCGTAAACCGTGTTGCGTCCGGTGAGAGCTCAACCAGCCTCCAGCTCGAGACCAGATCGATTGATCGGCCGGACAGGCCGAGTGGTCCGTGCAGGCGTAATTGCTCCGGCGCGTCGACATAAATGACCGTCGCATGCAGGGCGCCATCATCGGATCCATCCTCGACCCGCTCATAGAAGCGACCGCCAAACACCGGTTCGATCACCAGCTCGGCAGGAACCAGGGCGAAAGAATGATCCCACCAGGGTGAGATATCGCCCGTGGCAACATCCCAGACCACATCGCGCGGCGCATCGATATCGACAAAGAGGTTGGAGCGGAAACCCTGCACCTCATAGCTCTGGACAAGCGGTGGCGGTAACAGCGCGGTCGCGGCGGCGATAGTGATAAGTGCAAGCATGGATTCCCCTATTCCTGCCAGTCTTCGCGCCCATGCCGGACGCGCACCACACGGATTATATCACCGTCAATGCGATAGAGAATAATGTGAGCGCGAAACTTGTGGACACAGACAGACCCGTCAAATTCGCTTAGCACCGGATTGGCAAAGGGAAACATGACCAACCGGTCCAAGGCTCGCGTGAGTTGCCTTAGGTATTTGTCTGCGCTTGTCCGTCCAAATTTTTCGCAACCATCAACAAACATCAGGCCGATATCGCGTTCGGCCCAGTTGGTGATCTCCAGCTTCATCGATCAGGATCATATCGCGTTTTGACGCGCTCATAGATCTCATCCGGCGTTAAGGCGATATAGCCGCTACGTTCGCCCTCTTCGACTTTTTCGCGAAGGGCAGCGATCTTATTGTGTTTCTCGACATCCTTGCGGATAAGATCGCGGACATAGTCTGACGAATTCGCGTAGAGGCCGACACCGGCCCGGGCTTCAACCCAGTCCTTCAGCGCTTGCGGAAGCGAGATATTCATCGTCGCCATGGCGGATCTCCTTGACGAGAATTGTCTAATTATTGGCAAAGATTGTCAATAACCGGTCAGATTTGACGAGAAGAAACCGGCCCTCGAAAGGGCCGGCTTGATCAATTCTTGTCTGATTGCCGGATCAATTATCCAGGAAGCTCCGCAGCTTACGTGAGCGGCTCGGATGTTTGAGCTTGCGCAGGGCCTTCGCCTCAATCTGACGAATACGTTCCCGGGTCACCGAGAATTGCTGCCCAACCTCTTCCAGCGTGTGGTCGGTATTCATACCGATGCCGAAACGCATGCGCAGGACACGTTCCTCACGCGGCGTCAGGGAAGCCAGGACACGCGTCGTCGTTTCCCGCAAATTGGATTGGATCGCCGCATCGATCGGCAAGATCGCATTCTTGTCCTCGATGAAATCACCGAGATGGCTGTCTTCCTCGTCCCCGATCGGGGTTTCCAGGGAGATCGGCTCCTTGGCGATCTTCATCACCTTGCGCACTTTTTCCAGCGGCATGGCGAGCTTCTCGGCCAGTTCTTCCGGTGTCGGCTCACGGCCGATTTCGTGCAGCATCTGGCGCGAGGTCCGGACGATCTTGTTGATCGTCTCAATCATGTGCACCGGAATACGGATGGTGCGCGCCTGGTCCGCAATAGAGCGGGTGATCGCCTGCCGGATCCACCAGGTGGCATAGGTCGAGAATTTATAGCCGCGTCGATATTCGAACTTATCAACGGCCTTCATCAGGCCGATATTGCCCTCCTGGATCAGATCCAGGAATTGCAGGCCGCGATTGGTGTACTTCTTCGCAATCGAAATAACCAGTCGGAGATTGGCTTCAACCATCTCCTTCTTGGCGACCCGCGCCTCGCGTTCGCCTTTCTGGACAGTCCGCACAATGCGGCGCAAATCCTCAATCGGGACGCCAGCGCGTTGAGTCAGATCCGCGATTTCATCACGTATCTCATTGGTTTCGTTGCGTTCACGTTCGATGAAACGATCCCAGGCCTTGGACGCCCCCGCCATCCCACTCGGCCAGTCAGGACTTAATTCGTTTCCGAAATAACTATCCATGAACTGGGCGCGGGGTACACCATGAGCATCAGCCATACGCAGAAGCTTGCCCTCAAGAGACATGCGCTCCTTATTGATCGCGTAAAGCTGTTCGACCAGGGCCTCGATCCGCGCATTATTGAGATGCATCGTGTTGAGATTGGTGACGATGGAGGTCTGGAGCCCCTCATATTTCTCACGGCTCTGCTTGGTCAGGTCCTTGCCTTCAATACGAGCGGCAACGAGCTTGTCCTGCAGTTTTCTGAATGCAGCGAAATCCGTGGCGATGGAATCCAGTGTTTCCATAACGCCCTCGCGCAATTCAGCCTCCATGGCCGAAAGCGACAGCGCTGCACCGTCATCATCATCATCGTCATCGTCGGAGCTTTCGCCCTCTTCGCCTTCTTCACCTTCGGCCTTGGACTCTTCTTCGTCCTTCTCCTCGGGATCATCGGCCTTTGGACCGGTCGCCGGGATCGGGCTCTCACCCTCGGCAGCGGCGTCCTCGCCCTCAC
>JBELMP010000034.1:0-8787 GCA_042095695.1 Maricaulis sp.
GTGGGTCGGACTCCGTGCTGCCTGAGATGGTCTTAGCGTATTCGGCGAGCTAGGCGAAGGCTTACCGCACACAGGACTTGCCGCGTCGCCCGCGCGGGACCATTCTCAGGCGCAAGTTTCTGGCCCGGAGGAGCAAGGCCGTGAACATCCAGGCTCGCAATGCGATAAATTGGGATGAAATCGATCAAGCGAAGTTCGCTGATGAGTCAGAACTTGTGCAAGGTCTTGTTTCTTCCATCGGATTTACCAGCCGTGAGATCCAGGCGGTCAAGCTTGATGCGATCAATCTGGTCAAGCGGGCCCGGTCCTCGACGCGCGCCCAGGGGCTGATGGAATCCTTCCTCCAGGAATTTGGCCTGTCCAACAAGGAGGGGCTGGCGCTGATGTGCCTTGCGGAGGCACTCCTGCGCGTGCCGGACGGGGCAACAGCGGACAAGCTGATTGCGGAGAAAATCTCGACCGGTGAATGGGGCGAGCATGCGGGCAAGTCAGAAAACTGGCTGGTCAATGCCTCGACGCTCGGGCTGATGCTGACCGGTCGCATCATTGATGTTGAGGCAGAAGCCCGCCGCGACCCTGGCCAATATCTGCGAAAGCTGACCCAGAAGGCTGGTGAACCGGTTATTCGCGCGGCTGTGATGCAGGCGATGCGGATCATGGGCGAGCAATTCGTGCTCGGTCGCGATATAGGTGCCGCGCTGCGACGTGCGGCCAAGCATCAATCGGTAGGATCCTTTGACATGCTGGGCGAGGGGGCCCGGACCGCCGAGGATGCCGAGCGGTATCATGAGCGCTACATGGATGCGATCGAAACTGTCGGGCGTCAGCGCGGTGATGGCGCAATCGAAGACGTGCACGGCGTTTCGGTTAAACTCTCGGCACTCCATGCAAGGTATCAGTCAGTGCATGAAGACCGGGTGATGGCTGAGCTTTACCCAAAACTTCTCGAACAGGCCCGAAGTGCAAAAGCCCATGATATCGGGTTTTGTATTGATGCAGAGGAAAGCGACCGTCTGGTCCTGTCCATGAAAATCCTTGACCGGCTGGCGCGCGAGCCGTCCCTGGCCGGATGGCAGGGCCTCGGTCTGGCGGTGCAGGCCTATCAGAAGCGCGCTCGACTGGTGATCGATAGCCTGGTTGAGCTTGGTCAACAGACCAATCGTCGTTTCCTGGTGCGTCTGGTTAAGGGGGCGTATTGGGATACGGAGATCAAGTTCGCCCAGCAAATGGGGTGGCCGGACTTCCCGGTCTGGACGACCAAGACTGCCACGGATCTAAATTATCTGGTCTGTGCGCGTCGGATGCTGGAATCGCCGGGTCAGATCTTCAGCCAGTTCGCGACCCATAATGCCCACACGCTGGCTTCGGTCCGGCTGCTGGCCGAGAAGGCAGGGGTGGACGCCTATGAGTTCCAGCGCCTGCATGGAATGGGCGAACCTCTTTACGCTGCCGCGGCGGCGGCATTTGGGGCCCGTACAGTGCGAGTCTATGCGCCCGTCGGCAGTCATCAAGACCTGCTGCCCTATCTGGTTCGCCGCTTGCTGGAGAACGGCGCGAACACGTCTTTCGTTCATTCCTTTCTCGATGAGGCGGTGCCTGCCGAGGTCGTCGCTCGCGGCGCGTTTGAACAGGCGAACGGGCTCGACCGTCATGCCAAGATCGCCCCGCCGCTGTCGCTATATGGGGAGGAGCGCTGCAATTCCTCCGGTGTCGACCTGTCGCAATCGGCGGTACAGGATCGGTTGGCCGCCGCATACCGCGCGCTGAGCCAGGAGCTGCCCCTGCGCGCTGCCCCCATCATTGGCGGTGCGATCCAGGCTGGAGCGGCGATGCCCGTACATGACCCTGCCAGGAATGACCGGCTGATCGGCCATGTCGTGGCGGCGACCCCGGATCATATCGACAGGGCTTTCCGTCTGGCTGAAACCGCACAGCCCGGCTGGGACCGGCGTGGCGGAGCGGAACGGGGACAGATTCTGCGCGCGATCGGGGATGCTCTGGAGCAGAATATGGATCGGTTTGTCGCGCTGATGGCGCTGGAGGCCGGCAAGACGCTGGCCGATAGTGTCGCGGAGGTGCGTGAGGCCGTCGATTTCTGTCGATATTACGGCGCTCGGGCAGAGCTGGAGTTTGCCGGTGCGTCACGCTTGCCGGGCCCGGCCGGTGAAACCAATCATCTCGGATTGCAGGGGCGCGGCGTCTTCGTTTGTATCAGCCCATGGAATTTTCCGCTGGCGATCTTTACCGGACAGATTGCGGCGGCGCTCGCTGCCGGCAATTGCATCCTGGCCAAGCCTGCCGAGCAGACGCCCTTGACGGCAGCTTTCGCCATTGAGCTATTCCAGTCAGCAGGACTGCCCGGAGATGTGCTGCATCTTCTGCCAGGGGATGGTGAGCAGGTCGGTGCGGCCTTGACCGCAGATCCCCGCACGGCCGGGGTTGCCTTCACAGGGTCCACTGAAATTGCCCGTCTGATCAATCGAACGCTTGCAGCGCGCGATTGCGCGATAGCGCCACTCATCGCCGAGACCGGGGGGCTGAACGGCTTGTTCGTGGACACCACCGCGCTGATGGAACAAGTGATTGATGATGCCGTCTTGTCAGCTTTCGGATCGGCGGGGCAGCGCTGCTCGGCACTCCGCGTGCTGTTTCTGCCGGAGGAGACGGCTGATAAGTTCATCCATGCGCTTTCAGGAGCCATGGACGAATTGCGAATCGGTGACCCGGCCGATGCGGCGACGGATATTGGGCCTGTGATCGACGAGGAGGCGCTGGCCTCACTTGATTCCCATATGCAGCGGATGTCGCGCGAGGCGGTGATTCTCAAACAACTGGATCCCGGGCGCCTGTCCGGCGCGGGTCATTATTTTGGTCCGGCCTTGGTCGAACTACCAAGTATCGATCATCTCGAGCGCGAGGTGTTCGGGCCGATTCTCCACATCATCCGTTACAAACGACGCGATTTGGAAGGTGTTGCGGCGGCTTTGGCCGCCAAGGGCTATGGTCTGACCCTCGGCGTGCATTCGCGTCTGGAATCTTTCCACAGGCAAGTTCAGTCCGCGGTGCCCGCCGGCAATGTCTATGTGAATCGGAACATGATCGGTGCGGTCGTTGGCGTACAGCCATTCGGCGGAGAAGGCTTGTCTGGCACGGGTCCCAAGGCGGGTGGACCGCACTACCTGCATCGATTTGCCGGTGAAAAAACGGTGACAATCAACATCTCTGCGCAGGGCGGGGATCCTGAATTGTTAAATCTCGACTGAGCATGGCTTAACGACGCTTAACCCTTATTTCAAAGGGGCGTCACGCTTCTTAATCAGGGATGAGGGCGCGCCGGGATCGTTCAGGACTTGTTAACTAAAAAATCCGCCTAAAGACCATTCGGGGCGTTGACGGCCTATTTGGGCTGAGCCACTATATATTGGGTCAGCTGGTCACAACGGCACACTATACAGATTTTTCGACCGTTCTGGTTTAGTATGGCGCGCATCGCTATATCGTGCGCGAACAAGAAGATTTTGTCTCTGGGTTTGGGAGCAATACAGTTATGACACCATTGGATTCGGCCACTAATCGCATGATCGATCTTGAGCAGTCCGCGAAGGTTCAACCACGCCGCGGAAAGCCTAAGGCGAAGGACCAGTCACACCTTCGAGTCGTTGAAAGTGTGAAGATCGACCGGTCCCGCGATGCATTGCTGACCGATTTCGGCAAAAAGACGCTGGAAGACCGTTATCTGCTCCCGAATGAATCCTATCAGGACATGTTTGCGCGCGTTGCGACCGCCTATGCGGATGATTCCAAACACGCCCAGCGTCTCTATGATTACATCTCCCGCCTCTGGTTCATGCCGGCGACGCCCGTCCTGTCGAATGGTGGTGCGGATCGTGGTCTGCCGATTTCCTGCTTCCTGAACTCGGTCGGTGACAGCCTGGACGATATTGTCGGCACCTGGACTGAAAATGTCTGGCTGGCCTCCAATGGCGGCGGTATCGGCACGTATTGGGGCGATGTCCGGTCGATTGGTGAAAAGATCGGTGAAGTCGGCCAGACCTCGGGCATCATTCCTTTCATCCGGGTGATGGACAGCCTGACCCTGGCAATCTCTCAGGGCTCGCTGCGCCGCGGTTCGGCGGCGGCCTATCTTGATGTCCACCATCCGGAAATCGAGGAATTCCTGGAAATCCGCAAGCCATCCGGGGATTTCAACCGTAAATCGCTCAACCTTCATCATGGTCTGAACATCTCTGACGCTTTCATGGAAGCGGTCCGGGATGATACCGAGTTTGAACTGAAATCGCCGAAAACTGGCGAAGTCGTGAAGACGATTAATGCACGCAAGCTGTGGCAGAAAATCCTGGAACTGCGTCTGCAGACCGGTGAGCCTTACATCATCTTCTCAGACACGGTGAACAACGCCATGCCTGCGCATCAGCGCAAGCTGGGCCTGAAGGTAAGGCAGTCTAACCTTTGCGCCGAGATCATGCTGCCGACTGGCTATGACCATAATGGCCAGGAGCGTACAGCGGTTTGCTGCCTGTCTTCCGTCAATGCAGCCAAGTATCTGGAATGGAAAGACGACCCGGATTTCATCGAGGATATTTTCCGCTTCCTGGACAATGTTCTTCAGGATTTCATTGAGCGTGCTCCGGATGAAATGGACCGCGCTGTCTATTCGGCGATCCAGGAGCGTTCCGTCGGTCTTGGCCTGATGGGTATGCATACCTTCCTGCAGCAGATGAATGCGCCGTTCGAGAGCGCCATGGCCAAGTCCTGGAACATGAAGCTCTTCAAGCAAATCCGTCAGCAGGCCGATGCCGCCTCTGTCAAACTCGCCGATGAGCGAGGCGCCTGCCCGGATGCAGCCGCCCATGGCGTCAAGGCGCGTTTCTCGCACAAGCTGGCCATCGCGCCGACCGCGTCGATCTCGATCATCTGCGGCGGTGTGTCCGCCGGTATCGAACCGATCCCTGCGAATGTCTACACGCACAAGACCCTGTCCGGCTCAACAACCGTTAAAAACCCGCAGCTTGAGGCGGTTCTGGAGCAAAAGGGGCTGAACACCCCCGAAATCTGGGAATCGATTCTCGAGTATGAAGGCTCGGTCCAGCATCTCGACCAGCTCGATGAGCACGAAAAGGCGCTATTCCGGACCGCGTTTGAAATTGATCAGCGCTGGGTGATCGAGCATGCCGCAGACCGTATGCCGTTTATCTGCCAGTCCCAGTCTCTGAACATCTTCCTCCCGGGGGACATTGATAAATGGGATCTTCACATGCTGCACTGGACGGCATGGGAGAAGGGCGTGAAGTCGCTGTATTATTGCCGTTCAAAATCGGTTCAAAGGGCGGCTTATGCCGGCTCTGAAACGAAGAGCGAGGTGGAGAAGTCCATGGCTCAGGCGGCGCCGACGGATTATGACGAATGCCTGGCCTGTCAATAGGTTAGCTGGTTTCTGCACAAGGCCCGTCGAGAAATCGGCGGGCCTTTGTTGTTTTCCAATGGACAGCACCGGGGGAGCCGCATTAACCTTATTTCGCCTGTCTGGTGAATCTTCGTGCGACGCACGTGCTGATTTGCGAGATTGATGCTGAAAGAGGGGACGCATGCGTTTGGGACGTGCATCGGAAATGTTTCTTGCCGGCGTAATAGCGCTCGGCGGAACCTATTATGTGATGAGCTTTCCCGGCGAGGCCTATGATGAATGGGCGTCGTCCTCCGCCATGATTCGTGATCAGTTCCGTGAAGAGACCGATATTCGGCCCTTGTCCAATCCGGCCGCGCGGGTCGCCCTGTCAGCGCTGTCAATGGATTCTGACATTGCTGGTAATCTGTCCTTTGCCGCGATGAGCGCCAACCCTGTGGGCGAGTTCGATCTCGGTGAGGCCGGTCGTCTTCAGGTCGCGATTCTCGATGACGATACGCGCGGCCTCGCGCAGGACCTCCAGATGCCGTTCAATGATGAGCGGTCACCCATTGTCATGCCCGAGCGGGAAATCGCTCCGGTCGTCGCTGTCAATTATGAGCGCAGCTTTGAAACGCCCGGGGATGCTACCCATCTTGATGTCAGCGTGACACCGCGTGCCGGGTTGAGCTTCGGTGAAGGTGGTACGGCAGCCGGTGCGGGTGCGGAAGTTCGCGTCGGACGCCATCTCGGTGCAAGCCTCGCCAATCAACCGCGCTGGTATATGTTCGCGGGCGCTGACCGGCGAGCCCTGGTCTATAACCCTGCCGAGGGCACAGATTTTGATAGTGCGATGGCGTTGACCCGCCGCGAAGTTGTCGGGGATGCGCAAGCCGGCGTCGCAGTGCGGGTTGGTGATGTCGATCTCGCGCTGGCGTATGTGATGCGTGATTATCGCCATGTCACGGGTCTGAGGGTGTTCGATGAAGAAGAACAATTCGGCGCCTTGACCGTTAACTGGACCTGGTGACCCGCCCAAGTTTTGGCCATTCAGGGCCGCTTACCACAAGCTGATTTCCACAGCATGGATTTTTCTGTGCATGGCGCTGTGGAAAACTGTCCCGTTGATACACTATCACTAGACGTCGGATGGCGGTTTGGCCCAATATATGGTGTATGTGGTGCGTATGGTCGCGCCGCGAAATGATTTTCGGAGTGCCCCGCTCATGTCCAAGCTTGTTACCGAACTGCCCGGTCTTCTGACCACGTCTCATTCCTACAAGCCCTTCCGCTATCCCTGGGCTTATGATTTCTGGAAGAAACAGCAGCAGGTTCACTGGATGCCGGAGGAGGTTCCCCTTGGCGAGGACTGCAAGGACTGGGCGACCAAGCTGTCAGACAAGGAGCGCAACCTCCTGACCCAGATCTTCCGCTTCTTCACGCAGTCCGATGTGGAAGTGAATGACAATTATATGGAGCGTTACTCCCGCGTCTTCCGTCCGACGGAAGTCAAGATGATGCTGTCTGCCTTCTCCAACATGGAGACGATTCATATCGCGGCCTACGCTCTTCTGCTCGAAACCATCGGCATGCCGGACAGCGAATTCTCGGCCTTCATGGAATACCAGGCGATGGCAGACAAGCATGATTACATGCAGCGTTTTGGCGTCGATAATGAAGCGGATATCTTGCGTACGGTTGCGATGTTCGGTGCTTTTACCGAGGGGCTGCAGCTTTTCGCTTCCTTCGCCATGCTGATGAACTTCCCGCGCTTCAACAAGATGAAGGGTATGGGGCAGATCGTGACTTGGTCTATTCGCGATGAGAGCCTGCATTGCGAAGGCATGATCAAACTCTTCCACTCATTTGCGCACGAAACGGGAGCGCTAACACAAGCTGTTAAAGACGATATCGTAGAATGCTGTGAAACTGTTGTGGGACTTGAAGATAAGTTCATCGAACTCGCCTTCGAAATGGGTGAAGTCGAAGGCATGAACCCTGACGATATCAAGCAGTACATTCGCTATATTGCTGATTGGCGGCTGGGGCAGCTCGAATTGCCTAAACTGTATGGCGTAGAAAAACACCCCTTGCCTTGGCTGACGGAAATCCTTAACGGTGTTGAGCACGCTAACTTCTTCGAGGCGCGCGCGACGGAATATTCCAAAGGCGCAACCCAGGGCGATTGGCACGGATCAGACGGTGTTTGGTCCATGTTCGACAAGCACAAGACGGAAAGCCCCGAAGAACTGGCGACATAATCTCATTGCACCCGTAAAGAGGTGCGAGAGACGGGCCGCGCGGACGATCCCGGATTGGTATCTTTCGGGGAGGAGGGATATCCTGGTTGATCGTCCGCGGCCCATTTTCAAGATTTCGCCAAGCCCTTATCGCGCCAGCAGGCGCTTATACGCGGCGGTTGAGCAGGCGCGCGAGCGGTTTAGGAAGCCGCCGGCTCAGCTGATCTGTCTGAAGCATTGCCAGCAAGAGACCGATGGCGAATATCTGGAGATAGGCCATCAGTCCGATCCCGCCGAAATTCGACACGATGTCGGTCCAGTCACCCCAGCTTCCCGTGCCGCCGCCAGCGACCGGGTTGAGCCCCAGCAAGATCCAGTCGATCCGGTCCAGAATGAAGGCCGTTATGAATAACGGGACGCAGGCCCACCAGCGCCAGAGCAGCGCGATCAGGGCCAGCGTCTTCAGCGTCACATCCAGAAAAAACAGCGCTTCCTGCCACCAGGTCAGGGAAGGAATAAGCTGACGAAAGCTGAGATGTAGATGCATTGGCCAGAGATCAGCGCGAATAGCGATATCAATAAAGGCCCAGTATAGGCCGTAAAAAACCTCGACCCCGACCAGGACAACACACAGCCAATAGGTTGCACGTCTAATCATGCTGCGAGCGCTCCAAGAATCGCATGCATCACAAGATTGCAGCTTCAAGTCCTAAGACAAGGCATTCATCGCCCGGCGGGCTAAATAACCGCTTCGGCGGCTGGCTCCCGCATATTGTAGCTGGAGGCCATTACCCGGCCATATGCGCCGCCATTACCGATGAGGATGACATCGCCTTCGCGTGTTTCCGGTAATAGGCGCTGTGCTCCAAGGCGATCCGCGCTCTCACAGATCGGCCCGACGATATCCGCGATAATCGTGGCGTCTTCGTCCAGCCGTGTGAGGTTCACAATTTCGTGTCTGGCACCATAGAGCGCCGGTCTGATGAGTGAATTCATGCCGGTATTGATGCCGATGAAACGCGCGTCCGGTGTTTGCTTGAGCTGTGTTACGCGCGCCAGCAGCACGCCCGCTTCCGCAGCGATAAAGCGACCAGGTTCAAGCCAGAATTCATATCCGGGATAAGCGGTTTTCAGCTCACCCAG
>JBELMP010000034.1:8797-18175 GCA_042095695.1 Maricaulis sp.
GGCGTCCAGCGCGCGCGTGTCGATCCGGCGCGGACCGGAGGCTTCATCAACACCGAGCCCGCCGCCCAGGTCGAGCACTTTGACATCCGGCAAATCGCGGGCGGTCTCGGTCAGGAAAACGCCGACACGGCGCCAGTGTTCGGGATCTGAGATGCCGGAACCGGAATGGACGTGAAGGCCGGTGATCTTTGCCCCGGCATCACGGGCGAGGGCAATTGCTTCATCGACTTCGTCGCGATGAAGGCCGAACTTCGCCTCGGGGCCGGCTGTACGAACATGTTTATGATGGCCTTCGGGGCGTTGCGGATTAATCCGCAGGGTTATCTCTGAACCGGCAAAAAGCTCAGGCCAGGCCCGCAGCGGATGCAGGCCGTCCAGCGTCAGGTGAATCCCCATCGCCAGTGCTTGAGCATATTCTTCGCGCGACGCAAAATTCGGCGTGAAAAGAATACGATCGGGTGTCAGCGCCGGCGCAGCGGCGCGGGCTGCCTCCACCTCCTGGATGGAGACGCATTCGATACCCAGGCCAGATTCGACTGCTGTGCGGATCAGCTCGCGATGACCATTGGCCTTCATCGCATAGAATCCGCGATCAAGATTTGTCAGGCCGGCAATCGCCTCGCAGCGCGCGCGAACCGTGTCGAGATCGTAGACATAAAGGGCCTTGTCTGCCGGCGCCAAGTCCAACAGGGCCTGACGCTTCGCGCGCCACCAGATCGGAAGGCCTGTGGATCCGGACACTGCATCGCCATCGGTGATTTCACGCCAGCTCGCACCGAAGGTCTCATCGAGAGGTTTGGGGCGGATCAGCTGGTCATGAAGTTTGCGGGATAGCGCCTTGCCTTGCTGGCCATCAACCACAACCGTGAAGTTGAGATCATTGGCGGCCTGGGTAATCAGCCGGACCGGATAATGGGCAAAGCTCTCCATCGCCGGGGCGAATTGTGCAAGCAGCGCGCGCACACCGCGTCCGACGAGGCTCACTGCAGCACAATTCTCGATCAAAGTGACATGGGCAATCGTAGCCAAATCATCCTGCAAGGCGCCAAGAAGCTCCGGTGTCAGCCCGGGATCATCGTCGAGCGAAACCGTGACGCTGGTCTCAGATGTCGAAACCAGATCAATCGATACGCCATGCCGGGCAAAAGGTTCGAACGCTTTCGCCAGAAAGCCCGACGCACGCCACATGCCTGATGTGTCGAGCGTGATCAGTCGGACGCCATCCTTCATGGAGATCGCTTTAAGGCGCGGCGCATCTTCCGAGGGCGTTTCGGTAATCCGTGTGCCTGCAAGATCAGGTCGATGGGTGGACCGGACCTGCATTTCTATCCCGGCCTGTCGTACCGGGCCGATCGAGCGCGGGTGCAGGACAGATGCCCCCATGGAGGCAATCTCCTGCGCCTCTGCATAGCTCAGAGCCTTGATCTGGCGCGCGGAGCCGGTGAGACGGGGGTCGGCAGAGAAGAAGCCTGGTACATCGGTCCAGATCTCTATGCGTTCAGCGGCCAGTTTTGCGGCGAAATAAGCTGCCGACGTGTCCGATCCGCCGCGTCCCAGCAAGGCCGTGTCGCCATCGTCCCGCCGAGCGATAAAGCCCTGGGTCAGAACAAGATTGCCGGAAAAGCTTTCCGCCCAGTCCGGAGCGCTTGCATGATCGCAATCGACATTGAGATAGCCATTGACCCCTGCCGCCGGGCGCGCGCTCAAGGCATTGCGCGCGTCAATCCAATCACAGTCCAACCCCTGAGTATTCAGCCAGGCCGCGCTGAGCGTCGTCGACATCAGCTCGCCTTGGGCGAGGATTCGCGCCTTCAGGCGGGCGCTGGCATCGCCGGTCAGTGCCAGTCCAGCGCCCAAGCGTTCCAGCTCTTCAAAGAAGGGGGCCAGCAGTGTTTCGCCATCCAGCCCCATATCGGTCGCCAGTCCGATATGAATCGCCTTGATGTCTGCCAGGATCGGATCGCTATCACCGGCCAGGGCGTGCTCGATCAGTGCCTCGAGGGCATCCGATATCTTGGCGAGTGCACTATGGACGATGAAGACGCGTCTGCCATCCTGGTGCAAGTCTTTGATTCGTTTGGAGATAACCTGCCAATTTTCAAGCGATTTAACGCTGGTGCCGCCGAATTTGAGAACAATCCATGAATCTGCGGTTTGCATAGCCATCTCCTTCCTTTCCCGAAAATCGGGGAGCGGCGTGCATACACAGCCTGTTGCGCTGCAACAACATTATTTTGCGTACAAGGCTGCGTTTATCGCGACTGGCGCAAATCCCGTGCAGATTGTCTAGTCAAATATGGGTTCGCGTTTCTCCAGATTGGCCATGACGGCCTCGACCTGGTGCGGTTTGCCGATAATGGCCTGCTGTTCGCGGGATTCCTCAAGCAGGATGCTTTCACTCGACCCGTCATCAAGCGTGTTGAGAAGGCGTTTCGCGCCACGTATTGCCGACGGGCTGCGCGACGCAATCTGCCGGGCGATCTCGAAAGCCCGGGCGAGCGGGTCCTCGTTTGTTTCCGTAACAAGGCCATAGCCCTGCGCTTTCGCACCATCAATCCGCTCGGCCGTATAGGTAAGCTGGCGCAGCACATCATCGCGAACCAGGCGGCGCGCCCGGGCGCAGCCGGACATGTCCGGCACCAGCCCCCATTGCAGCTCGGCAATCGCGATCTTCGCATCGGCGGTAGCGATGCGGATGTCGGCGCCCAGCGCCAATTGCAGGCCGCCACCCAGGGCGCCGCCCTGAATGGCGCAAATCACCGGGACGGCGAGCTCATTCCACGCATAGGCGGCGTATTGCGGCTTGTTGGACAATCCGTGGGTCCGTGTCTCCAGGCTCATTGACTGATCGCCTTGATCGCCGGCCATGGCAGCGAAACTCCCAAAATCGAGACCGGCGCAGAACATCCGCCCCTGTCCGGACAGGACTACGACCCGTACATCCTCGCGCGCTTCAAGCCATTGCGTTGCGGCAATAAGGCTGTCGAACATGTCCTCGTCCAGCGCGTTGAGCTTGTCGGCCCGGATCATTTCCACATGCGCGACATGGTTTTTAATCTCAATCGCGACGCGGTCCTTAAAGCTTTGATCGACCAATTTACTCTCTCCTTCTTTGCCATCCAGCTTCGCCGCTTGAACACAGCCTGCCAAGCCCGCTCAATCACATTCGGGCATTTACGCCTTCGCCGATTTCGTGCATGAGGTGCGCGATGGCAGAGTTTCAGACCGCGACTTCACCGCAAGACGCCGTAGATCAGCTGGATGCGCTCTATAAGGCGTCTGTCGACCGTCTCCGGACGGCCTTGAAATCATTTTTGGATGGCGGTGCCCCGCCGAGCCCTGCAGACCGAGATGCCGGGGCTTTTGTTTATCCGGCCTTGCGCGTGAGCTATCTTCCCGACGGGCCACCACCTCCGGTCAGCCGGGCTTTTGGCAAGTTCACTGATCCGGGTGTGTATGAATCGACCATTACCAATCCGGCGCAGTTTCGCGATTACCTTATCGAGCAGCTGAAACTGCTGGACGAGACCTATGAGATCATCATCGAGACCGGTCCGTCCGAAACCGAGATTCCCTTTTCTTATGTGCTGGACGGGGCCGGTGATCTAGACATGGATGCCGCGACACCCGCGGAGCTGGTGCGCCATTTCCCCTACGCCGATCTTTCCAAGATTGATGATGATCGGCCAAATGGGCTCAAACCCACCGCGCCGGGCGATATCCGCCCGCTGAGCCTGTTTGATGCGCCACGCGTCGATTACTCGCTGCAGCGGCTGCGTCACTATACGGGCACTCCCTATGAGGATGTGCAGCAATTCATCCTCTTCACCAACTACCACCGTTATGTCGACGCCTTCAGCGCCTGGGCTATTCGCCAGCTGAAAGAGGATAATCACTACGAGGCCTTCTCAGCGGCGGGCAATGTCACCGTCACAGCGGATACGCCCAATGCCCACGCGATCGTCGAGGGTGCACCCTGGCGGCGTTTCCAGATGCCGGCCTATCATCTCAAAGCGCCGGGCGGGCGCGGGATCACACTGGTAAATATCGGGGTCGGTCCGTCGAATGCGAAAAACATCACTGACCATCTTGCTGTGCTGCGCCCGCAATGCTGGCTGATGATCGGCCATTGCGGCGGATTGCGTCACTCTCAGCGCCTGGGCGATTACGTGCTGGCACATGCCTATTTGCGTTATGATGCAGTGCTGGACGAGGATATTCCGGTCGAGGTGCCGATCCCGCCCATCGCCGAAATCCAGATCGCACTCGAAAATGCTGTCGCATCCGTGAGTGGCGACACCGGCGAGGCACTGAAATCACGATTGAGGACCGGGACGGTCGCGACCTATGCAGACCGGAACTGGGAATTGCGCTATGCGGCCCAAGCACGCCGGATCAATCAATCGCGCGCCATCGCTGTCGACATGGAGTCCGCGACGATCGCCGCCAATGGTCTGCGCATGCGCGTGCCATACGGAACCTTGCTGTGCGTGTCCGACAAGCCCCTGCATGGAGAGCTGAAACTGCCGGGCGCGGCCAATCTCTTCTATCAGCGTTCAGTTTCCGAACACTTGGCGGCCGGCATTGAGACGATCGAGATTCTCAAGCGCGACGATGCCTCGGCGCTTCACTCGCGCAAGCTTCGCAGTTTCGACGAACCGCCATTCAGATAGGTGTGCATGACTATCGCCATTCCCAGCTGGCTGCTTCGGGCGGCAATCGAAAGCGTGCTGATCGTCTTCGCTGTTGTACTAGGTTTCGTCGTCAATGAGTGGCGTGAGGATGTGAGCGACCGCCAAGCTGCCAGCCAGGCCATGACTCGTGTGATTGCCGAGATCGAGCAAAATATCTCTCAGCTCGAACAGGTTGTTGGCTATCATGATGAGGTCGTCGAGCGGATCGATGCGCGACTGGCAGAAATCGAATTGAGCGATACCGTCCAGATGGGCACGATTTTCGAGGAGATGGCGACCATAATGCCGCGCGGCATAAATGCGCCGGGGCTGTCCCGCTTTGCCTGGGACCATGCACAGCAGCACGGCCGGCTGGACACACTGACCTATGAAGCCGTTGCCGAAACCGCACGCGTCTACGCGTTGCAGGATAATGGCGTGGATTCGACCTGGCGTCAGATCGTTGCACTGCTCTTCGCAGGGCCGGAAGTGATGGTCGAGAAAGATTTGCGTCCCTCCCTGAATTTCACCCGGATCGGCTTCTCGGAGCTCGCGGGGCAGGAGCGATATCTCATTCAACAGTATGAAAACCTGTTGGTGACACTCCGGCGAAGCGGAATAGGGCGCGAAATCCACGCATCGCCCCTTGCCCCTGGCTGATCCAGCGCGTACCTCCGGGCCTATGAAAGATCGAGTCACACCGCTGGAAGGCGTCTATAACTTCCGTCGTTTCCATGGCTATACAGGTCATGAGGGTGCCGCCGTCCGGGAGGGCCTGTATCGCTCCGGCCATTTCAGCCGGTCAACCGAAGCTGATCAGCGCTTTTTTGAGGATCTTGGTATCTCGGTTGTCGCCGATTTGCGCCGCCCACGCGAGCGCGCAATGGAGCCTTCCAACTGGCCCGAACATTTCGCCCTACGCGTGATTGAGAGTGATGAGGATGATCATCACGAACCGCCGCATCTGCAGTTTCTGCGCAAGGGCGATCTCTCGCCCAAAGCCGTGCACGAATACATGCTCAGCGCTTATCGAAGAATTCCCCAGGAAGAGGGCAATCAGATCGTTTTTCG
This sequence comes from Maricaulis sp., assembly GCA_042095695.1. Classification (GTDB taxonomy): domain Bacteria; phylum Pseudomonadota; class Alphaproteobacteria; order Caulobacterales; family Maricaulaceae; genus Maricaulis. The sequence goes on from JBELMP010000034.1 coordinate 14,542, forward strand.
CGAGGGTTTCAAGGCCCTTGCATCTGGCGAGGCTGATAGCGGATTTCTCGTCCATTGTGCGGCGGGCAAGGACCGGACCGGCATTTTCTGTGCGCTTGTTCTCGGTGAACTCGGTGTGGATGAGGACATTATCTTCGATGACTATCTGCTGACGAATACGGCGGTCGATTTCGACGCTCTGGTTCCCAAAGTCGTCGAACGGATGGAAAGCCAGACCGACAAGCCGATCAGTTATGATGCTATCCGCACCTTTCTTGGTGTGAATGGTGATCTGCTCCGCGAAGCCTTCGACACGATCGGCGGGCAGGATTCCTACTTGCGCGACGTCCTTGGCATCACCGATGAAGAGCGGCAGGCGCTCCGGGCCCGCTGGCTGATCGGGTGACACTGCCGGTGACAGGTCGGGCGGCGCCTCAGCTGAGCCTGCCCTGGCGTGATCCAGTGTGGGCTTTTGCGCCTTTGGAGGCGCATGCCTATGCCTTGCTCCTTCATGATGGCCGGTCCGGGCGAGCGCGAATTTTTGCCGATCCAGGCGCTATCTTCGAAGGCAGTGGCCGGGCAGATTTCGATCGGTTTGCGCAGGCTTTTCGCGCGAGCCCGAACGATATGTGGGCAGGGCTGTTTGGCTATGATCTTGCGGCGGCCTTTGAGCGCTTGCCCGAATGGTCACAAGTTCCGGCAGGCTTGAACATGGCGGCCTATTCCGCTTGGGCCGAGTTTGAACGCGATAGCGACGAAATCAGGATCTATGCTCCGGACATGGCGCGGGCCGAGGCCTTCTCTGGCATGTTGGGTGAAGCCCCGCTGGCTGCCCCACCGAACGCCAGCGCCCTGCGCTGGACGCCAGGTTGGACGGTGACCGCGTATCTCGATGCAGCCCGGGCAGCGCGCGAATACGTGCATGCTGGTGATGTGTTTCAGGTCAATCTGTCCCAACGTTTCAATTGCCAGCTCGGTGAGGGCGACACGCCCTTCGATGTATTCAGGCGTCTGTGCGCCGGCTCGCCGGCACCGCATGCCGCCTATTTCAGGCTTTCTGACAATCAGGTGGTCATGACCAACTCGCCGGAGCGTTTTCTCGCTGTGCGTGATGGTGCGATTGAGGCGCGGCCGATCAAGGGAACCCGTCGTCGCGATCCGGACCCGGATCGTGATGCAGACCTGAAGGCCGAGCTCGCCGCCTCGGTGAAGGATCGCGCTGAGAACCTGATGATCGTTGATCTGATGCGAAATGACCTCGCCCGGGTCTGCACGCCGGGAAGTGTGGAAGTGCCAGTCCTTTGCGAGATCGAGACCTATGCCAATGTTCATCACCTCGTTTCGCAAGTCTCCGGGCGACTGGCCGGTGAGCATGATCTGGTCGACTTGCTGGAAGCAAGTTTTCCACCCGGGTCCATTACTGGTGCTCCAAAGGTGCGCGCCATGGAAATCATCGCCGAGCTCGAGGCTGAGCCGCGCGGCGCCTATTGTGGCGCGCTGGGCTGGCTGAGCGGTCGCGCGATGGACTTGAATGTGATGATCCGGACCGCGAGCCTGCATCGCAATGGAGCGGAGTGGCATGCCGAATTGCGCTCCGGCGGGGGGATAGTCGCGGACTCTGACCCCCGCACCGAGTATGAAGAAACGCTGACCAAGGTGTCTGCCTTACGACTTGCTCTGGGGGAAGCCGAATGATCTGGCTTGACGGAGAATGGCTGGACGAGGCGAGTATTGACCCTCGGGATCGCGGTTTCACCCTGGGTGATGGATTGTTCGAGACCATGCGGACGCAGAACGGCGCAATCCTGAGGCTTGACGCGCATATGGCGCGAATGCGCAGCAGCGCCGAGGTGTTCGGCCTGCCAGACCCATGGGCAGGAACGCCGATCAACAGCTTGGCCCGCGAAGCGGCGACGCAAATGGGCCAGGGGAATCTCAGCCTGCGTTACTCTGTTTCCGCGGGAGCTGCGCCCCGTGGTCTTGGGCGCCCGGATGCAATTGAACCCAAGCGCATGCTCGTCGTCGCACCGGCTTCGCCGCCTCCGGATTATCGGGACCTCGCCCTGGCTACGCAGCGGCGCAGCGGGTCCAGTTTCACGGCGCGCCACAAGACGCTGAGTTATGCAGACAATATCCAGGCGCATCGGCTGGCGCGCGGCGCGGGCGCGGACTTGGCGCTGCTTCTCGATACCCGCGGGTATTTGTCAGGATGCGATAGCGCCAACTTGTACTGGAATGTGGAGGGCGAATGGTTCACGCCTGCCCTCGATTGTGGCGTTCTTGCCGGTACTGTGCGGGCGCAAATTCTTGATAGTCGTACAGTTCATGAAGTTCGGGCGCCGCTCTCAGCCCTGCACGCGTCTGACTGCGTCCTGGTATCAAATGCCATGATCGGGCTGGTTCCAGTCCGCCGTTTAGGCGCAAGCGCCTTGCGGCAGTCGCCGGTGCTTGCGGCAGACCTGCTCGGTGCAATCGACTAGGAGCGCGATACGACCATGGATCGCCGTGGGCGGAGATAGAAGGTTTCAGATATCTCGAAAGCCCCAACGCCGAGTTCGCCGAAAATGGTTTCGTGGCGATATTCCATTTCAACCATGATGATGGAGGTGTTGGCCCCAACGACACCATCGGGCATTTCGATCTCTTGGTCCTCGACATGGGCAGCAAGCCCGTCAGCATCGCTCCACTGGACCGTGGTATCACCATCGCCGTCGGCCAGAACACTGGAAATGCGCATGTTCAGCTGAGCCGTCGGGAATGGCGCGAGCAGGGCCTCCCCCGCTGCCATGATGTCTTCCATCTCGTCATCCGTGACCACATCGTCCTGCGCGATCAGGTCCGCGACGGCGCTGGCGGCACTGGTGACCTTGCGGTCGACGGAAAACGCCAGGCTCAGATCCACCGATCCCAGATAAAGCAGGATCATCAAAGGCGCGATGATGGCAAACTCAATGGCCGATACACCGGCCTCATTGCCACGAAAGCGCGTGAGGAATGTCAGGACACGCCTAGTCATCGAAAGGCTCATTGCGGAACACCGTTGCAGCGGTGATCAGGCGTTGATTGTCCCGAAGGTTCGCAAAAGAGTTGGAAATGCTCGGAATGATCAGTGGCCATTTGTAGAAAATACGGATCAGAACAATGTCGCCAGCGCCGCCCATGTCGAAACCAAACCCGTCCGTATCCAGGTCGAGATCCGCAGTTAGCGGCGTGGACTGGTCGAGGCCGATAAAGCCGTCAAACACCTGAACATCGACTTCCAGATCATCACAATCGGCGATGAATTCAATATGGGTGCAGATTTCGGCCTGGAAATCGTCAGCGGTCAGCTCGGCTTCCTGCGCCTGCCCGGTTCGGATCTGGCGGGAGCTTTCGAGCACCGCATTTTCGAGAACTGTGCTCATGAAAAGCACGGCGCCAACTTCAATTATCGCGAAGACCAGAATGAAAAAGGGTGCCGCAATGATCGAGAACTCGACCGCGGTGGCGCCACGCTCATTCTTTCTCCAGGATTTCCAGAGGGATTTTTTGCCTGCAGATCTGGACATGACGCTCTCCGTAAGCCGTCCGGATCAATCGCCGCCTGCTGCCGCGCTGGCGCCGCCGATCCGCTGCTGCTGCTGGCCATAGAAGGTTGCGAAGCTGTCCGCATCAT
>JBELMP010000035.1:0-17744 GCA_042095695.1 Maricaulis sp.
GCTATCGCCGAAGGAACAGGCCCACCAGGGCGAGGCGTTCGACGAGAAGGCTTCGCCGGACTGGGCGAGACGGTCGAGCACGGCTGGCACCTCATCAATGCGTTCCGCGATCAGATTGGTCGCGGCCTCTCCAGCATACTGGGTGGAGACATTGACCACTTCCAGAGCGGTGCTGTCGAGACACCGTCGGGCGTCATAAATCGCGCGCACGCGACCGAGGAAATAGGCTTCCAGCGCACGCTCCGGATTGGTCTCGACCGAGCGGCGTGCCACCTCAAACAGGAAGATCGGCGCATTTTCATCCCGCGATGACCAGAGCTCGTCAGCAATCGCCGCATTATTCTCCGCCGGGCTTTCGCGCAGCGCCGCCAGCGTTGCGATCACATCGCCCCAGGCGCCATCGCCGACAACAAAATGCGCCTCAACGTCATCCTGCTCGACGATATATATGCCCGGCGTGCGATAATTCGGATCAGCGGCATTTCCCTGCGCGCTCGCCGGCGCGACAACACCCAGGCCCAGCCCGAGGGTCAGCCCCAGCGCCAGGCCAAGGGCCGTCATTGTCAGCTTGCTCATCTGCCGTCCAGGAATACGCATGCTTACCCGCCCGCTTGTCTATTCAGTCAGCCTGACGCGCCAAGACGGCGAGAAAATGGCCTAGAATGGGATTTCATCATCCAGATCGGCACTCCGGAAGTCCTCTTTCGGTCCCTCCATGGCACGCGATCCGCCTCGATCACCGGATGATTCAAAACTGCTGCCACCTTCATTGCGGCCATCAAGCATTTGCAGCTCGCCGCGGAAACGCTGGAGCACGACCTCGGTGGTATATTTTTCCTGGCCGTTCTGATCGGTCCATTTGCGGGTCTGCAGGGAGCCCTCGATATAGACTTTCGAGCCCTTGCGCAGATAGTTCTCCGCGACCTTGGCCAGGTTCTCGTTGAAGATCACGACACTATGCCATTCGGTCTTCTCGCGGCGCTCGCCGGTCGACTTGTCGCGCCATTGATCCGAGGTGGCCAGACGCAGATTGACCACCGGGTCCCCGCTATTCATGCGGCGCACTTCCGGATCACGTCCGAGATTTCCTACCAGAATGACCTTGTTCACGCCCGCCATGCCACGTCTCCACATCTGCGCCGCTATTCACGGCTTATTTGTTCACATTATGTTCCGCAAATCAACTCGCCGAATCTGACCACAGTGTGACTCGCGGACACAGTCGGCGTCCAGCGTGCGCCACCGTCCGCTATCAGCTTTTCCCCAAACAGTTGGAATTCCCTGCCCGGGCGCCTCCTCCGCGGGGGAAAGCACTGCCCATGGCTTGTCGCAGGCACACTCCCTCCTACCTGCTGTCAGGAGCATGCGGACAGGACCGTAGACGCGTGCGGTCTTGTTCTCTAAATGTTCAAGATCATTTCTGAAGCCGACTCATCCCGGGATCCAGCCTCATGGCGCTCGACAAGATCCGCGTGCAAGGCGCGCGCGAACACAATCTCAAAAACGTCTCCGTCGATCTGCCGCGCGACAGCCTGATCGTCTTTACCGGCCTGTCCGGCTCGGGCAAGTCCTCCCTCGCCTTCGACACGATCTATGCCGAGGGGCAGCGCCGCTATGTCGAGAGCCTTTCGGCCTATGCCCGCCAATTCCTTGAATTGATGGCCAAGCCGGACATGGATTCCATTGAGGGCCTCTCCCCGGCGATTTCCATCGAGCAGAAGACAACCTCGAAAAACCCACGCTCCACCGTGGGCACTGTGACGGAAATCTACGATTATATGCGCCTGCTCTGGGCGCGGGTCGGCACCCCCTATTCCCCGGCCACCGGCCTGCCAATTGAAAGCCAGACCGTGACCCAGATGGTCGACCGGCTGATGGCGCTGGGTGAAGACAGCCGACTTTACCTGCTGGCGCCGGTGGTGCGCGGCCGCAAGGGTGAATATCGCAAGGAGTTTGCGGACTGGCTCAAGGCGGGTTTCCAGCGCGTCAAGGTCGATGGTGAATTCTACACGCTCGAGGATGCACCGGAGCTCGACAAGAAATACAAGCACGATATCGATGTTGTCGTGGACCGTGTGGTCATCAAGGAGGGGCTGGAAAGCCGCCTGGCTGACAGTCTGGAAACCGCGCTCGGCCTGGCCGATGGCATTGCGATTGCCGAAAGTGCGGATGCAAAGGACGAGAAGGGCAATCCGGTTCGCACGATTTTCTCCGAGAAGTTCGCCTGCCCGGTATCCGGCTTCACCATTCAGGAAATCGAGCCACGCCTGTTCTCCTTCAACAACCCTTTTGGCGCTTGCCCGACATGCGATGGTCTTGGGCAATCATTGAAATTCGACCGCGACCTGGTTGTGCCTGACCGCGACAAATCCCTGAATGACGGGGCGATCGCCCCGTGGAGTCGGGCGACATCGAAGCTTTACCAGCAGACCCTGCAGGCGCTGGCGCAGCATTTTGGCGGCGACATGTTCCAGCCGTGGCGCGACCTGCCCAAGGCTTTCCAGGAGATTGTCCTGTTCGGGACGAAGGAGGATGTCAGCTTCGTCTATGAGGACGGGTTGCGGAAATTCGAGACCCGCAAACCCTTCGAGGGCGTCATCCCCAATCTCGAGCGCCGCTGGCGTGAGACAGACAGTAGCTGGGTCCGGGAGGATCTGGCCCGCTTCCAGTCCTCGCAGCCCTGCGAGACCTGCGGTGGACGGCGCCTGAAGCCGGAAGCTCTCGCGGTCAAGATTGACGGCATGGACATCTCCCAGGCGTCAGAACTCTCGATCCGGGCCGCGCGCGACTGGTTTGGCGCTGTGGAAGAAACGCTGAGCCCCAAAAACCGCCAGATTGCCGAACGCATCCTCAAGGAGATCCGCGAACGCCTGAAATTCCTGGTCGATGTCGGCCTGGACTATCTCACACTCGACCGGGCCTCGGGCACTTTGTCAGGCGGTGAAAGCCAGCGCATCCGCCTGGCCAGCCAGATCGGCTCGGGTCTGACTGGCGTGCTTTACGTGCTGGACGAACCGTCTATCGGTCTGCACCAGCGCGATAATACCCGCCTCCTTGACAGTCTTCAGGGTCTGCGCGATCTCGGCAATACGGTGATTGTGGTCGAGCATGATGAGGAAGCCATCCTCACCGCCGACTATGTGGTCGATCTCGGCCCGGCCGCCGGTGTTCATGGGGGTGAGATTGTTGCTGCCGGAACACCCGCAGAAGTCCAGGCCAATCCAAAATCCCTGACCGGGCAATACCTGTCCGGTACGCGCCAGATCGAATTGCCGTCCAAGCGCCGCAAGATTGACCGCAAGAAACAGGTCAGCGTGATCGGGGCCAGCGGCAATAATCTCAAGACCGTGACGGCGGATTTCCCGCTGAAAGTCCTCACCTGTGTGACCGGCGTGTCCGGCGGCGGCAAGTCGACCCTGACCATCGAGACCTTCTACAAGGCGGCCGCGCGACGCCTGTCCAAATCCCAACAAGTCCCGGCCCCGCATGACCGGGTCGAGGGTCTCGACCAGCTCGACAAAATCATCGACATCGACCAGAGCCCGATCGGCCGGACACCGCGCTCCAACCCGGCGACCTATACCGGGGCCTTCACGCCGATCCGCGAATGGTTCGCCGGCCTGCCCGAGGCGAAAACCCGCGGCTATAAGCCGGGCCGTTTCTCCTTCAATGTGAAAGGCGGGCGCTGCGAGGCCTGCCAGGGCGATGGCGTGGTGAAGATCGAGATGCACTTCCTGCCCGATGTCTACGTCCCCTGCGATGTCTGCCATGGCAAACGCTTCAATCGCGAGACGCTGGAAATCCAGTTCAAGGGCAAGTCGATCGCTGACGTGCTGGACATGACCGTCGAGGAGGCGGCGGACTTCTTCAAGGCTGTTCCGTCCATTCGCGACAAGATGGAAACGCTGAAACGCGTCGGTCTGGGCTATGTGAAGGTCGGTCAACCCGCCACCCAGCTGTCCGGCGGTGAGGCCCAGCGCGTCAAGCTGTCCAAGGAATTGTCCAAGCGCGCCACCGGCAAGACGCTTTATATTCTCGACGAGCCGACGACCGGCCTGCATTTCGAGGATGTTCGCAAACTGCTGGAAGTCCTCCACGAGCTTGTCGATGCGGGCAATACGGTGGTCGTTATCGAGCATAATCTCGATGTGGTGAAAACCGCCGACTGGATTATCGATCTGGGCCCGGAAGGCGGCGATGGCGGCGGCGAGATCGTCACGATCGGCACGCCGGAGGCGGTTGCCGAGGTGGAGCGATCATGGACCGGTCGCTATCTCAAACCCCTGCTCGAACGCGATGCCGGGCGCGGCAAGAAAGCCGGTTAGACCGCGCACCTGGTCGACTTTTCGATGCCCGGCAGCCTATACTCCCCGCGATCCAATATCGTGGGGTGATTATGCCGGTTTCAATCCTGGAAACCCTTGCAGTCTTGTCGATCCAGGGCGCTTTGCTGCCAGCAGGGCCCTGCACAGAGTGGGGCGGCGCCACGGCACCGCTGAATTCTGCAAGCATATTATGCGGTATCGAGATGACGCAGACGGACCTCCTCATGGATGGCCAGCGCGTCGGCAATGCCCTGCCCGTGCCGGACAGTATGAGTGAGGAGGATGATCCGCACCCGGGTCAGCTTCATGTCATGCGCCATGGCGATTACGCACTGGTCTCTGTCACGCGTGACATCTGGGAAAATGCCGCCATGATCCGGCGCAGCGGCGAGCCAACCAAAATCGACGCTTTTTGCGGGCGCTACGGGATTGGTCGCGTTTTCGGCTTCTCACCGGATGGGCGCTATGCGGTTGCCGCAACCAATGCGGAAGGCTCCTATCTGATCTGCCGAATGGATTTTCAGACCATGCGTCAGACCGAAGACTGGATTGAGGATGCCCAATACGCCGTCGAGGATCTGAGTATTGAATGGCAGGGGCATGATTTCATGCTGCTCACGCCGGATGGCGACCCCGCCTTCCGCTTCTAGCCGCCACAGCTGTTACTGATCTCCCAGCCCAGGTCCTGCAACATGCCAATCAGAATGGCGTCGGGCTGGTGCAGGGTCTCTCCCTGGCCGCTATCGGACAGCATGATCGGATTGGGCTGACGTGGAAATGCCGGGCGGTGCGAGATATTCATCGGCGTCACTCCCACCGGATACCCCCCATTCGCAGCGATGGCATGGTCACCGGCGAAATGGATCGTGGGATTGGCGAGCGCCAGTGTCAGTTCGAGAGACGGGTTGGGGAAATCCGCGAGCCCGCGACCATCAGCGAGGCGGATGAAGCTGTCATAAAGAAACATCGTTCCGTCCTGGGCGTGCAGGTCGAACGTATAGTCGAAGAAATTCACATACTCATTCGGCTGATCAAGCGAGGCGATCGGTTCGCCCTGCCAGGGGATGAAAGCGCTCGAGGAAATGCCCAGGCCATGGGCGATTTCATGGACAGCGACATTGATGAAATCAGTCTCGTCCTCGGCGATCGGCGTGGCCGAGGCGTAATACCAGTTCGCGCGCGCTGAGAGGAAGATATTCATATCATCCGCATCGCTGTCGCGGACACCGTCAAGGGCGTTCGCAAGCGCGGTTGGATACCAGACATCTTGCTCCGGCAGGTGCGGCTGATTACGGACCAGGCGCTGGGTTGCAAAACCGGTCGGCCCGCGCGGTATCCAGCTGACATGAATACGGATCGGTGCATCGCTGACGAGGCAGGTTTCCCAGATTTGGGCCGCAGCCTCAAAATCGCGCTGGGCCATCTCCGGCACGCCGTCATAGCTGACATCGATCTGCGCCGAACCGGTCTGCAGCGCCAGCGCTGCGATCAGGGAAAGAAACATAGAATCTAGCCCTCGCTGGGAGACCGGCCGAGCGGGCTGTCATCACCGAGAACCGGCGCATCGCCCTCATCAATCGTCGAGCCATCGCGATGGCGTATGGCGTTATACGCTGCAACGCTGTGCCACATGCCCTCATAGACAATCTGCAGCACATAGCTGAGCAGGATGCCGATCCCCAGCGTGACCATGACGGAGGTCTCGCTCAGGGCGCTTTTGATCAAGCCCATTACCGTTTCAAAGTCCGGATCGGGGCCGGTTTCGGCAAGCACGACGAGATCCTCGATCACCGGGATCATGGCGCCAAGAAAGGCCAGCTGGATAATGCCACCGATAATCGAACCGACAATCATGATGATAGCGCCCACGGCGATATAGCTCAGCAGCATCGGCCAGAAGACGCCATTGGTCGCCTCCCAGCTCTGGAAAAAACGGAATTTGCGATCATGGATGGTCAGCGCAGGTGCCGTCGAGAGCTTTACGGAAATGTAGATCATCGAGGCGATCAGCGCCAGGCTGCCGAAAAACATGACCAGTCCGAAGCCGGCCGCACCGATAGCGGTGTTGTCGCCGCTGACAGCGATTATGCCGCCGCCGGTAATCCCGATTGTCGCCAGGGCAAATCCCACGCCGATATACGCCGCGATTGCGACGCCGAAATAGAGAAGATTGACCCCCAGGAGGCGGACTTCATCGCCCCCAAGGCGGAAGGGGATGATGGGCGCGATCTCTCCGCGCACAAGAAAGCGCAGCCAGGCCCCCTGGAAAGCCAGGGCGGCAAGAAGGCCGAGGATGACGCCCCAGCTGCCGGCGGCCAGCATGGTGAGCACGCTGCCGAGAATGGCAAAACCGCCCTCCTCATCGCTCATCATACCGCTTTCCAGCTGGACCACCGTGTCAGCGAAACCGGCCATGGCCGGGAGCATGAGATAGAGGATGAGCCCGGCAATCGCCGAACCGATAATGGCTTGCCAGAGCGCGATCCAGAGCGCGCCAAACGGTCGCCCCGCGACACATTTGAAGAACCAGAAAATGCCACTCGCAATGTCAAAGGACTTGCCGGTCATAGTTTTCCCCTCGCCAAGCATGAGCGGTAAGTGTCGCCCATGTTGGAAAAAACAAAAGGGGGAAAAATGTGACGCTTTTCCCGATCAGGCCTCCGGCTCAGCGATACGCTGGCGATAGATATAGGCGTAAAGCCCGGAAAACAGAGGCAGGTTGATCGCCGCCAGCAGCCCGATCCAGCGCTCATATTCGCGCACGCGCTGCACGCCCGCATTGGCATCCAGGTCGGCGGACAAGAGCGCGGCATCGGCCAGGAAACGCTCGCCGGTCAATGCTGCCAGAAGTTCGTAAAGTCCGATTTCCACCGCCATCAGGGGGATTGAAGCCAGTAATAGCGCCAGCGCAATCCGCCAGGCCGAGCCATTGGTCAAGGGCCAGACGCTGAGCACCAGAACCTTGCCCTTGTCGATCGTTGCCGGAAAAGCCAGGACCAGGCGGGCTGACAGCCAGGCGAGCAGGAAAGCACCGGCGGCACCGGACAGCCCCACCACGGCCCAGTCTGCCGCAGACATATAGCCCATGGCCTGACCGAGATCGAAACCGGAGGCCTCCGGATCAATACCTTCGCGCACCAGGGCGCCGGAGGCGATCATCGAGAAGAACACCGCCCAGAACATGAAGACCATCACAAAGACCAGGACGGTCAGGGCGATTACGAGGATGGAGACGAGGAAAAGCCGCCATTCATCACCGCCCAACTTCAGCCCCAAGCGGCCGGAATAATCGCCCAGCACCGCCATGCGCAGCGTCGAGGCCGACAGCGCCAGCGACGCGATGACTGTGATCACCGAGAGGGCCAGGGACAGGGAGAGCAGGCCCGTATTCTCACCGCCATCCAGGCCAACCGCGCGGAGTACAAAGAGCTGGGCGATATAGGCAAGCGTATAGGGCGCGGCCGCGATCATGGCGCGATGCCAGTGCGAGATCAAAAACGCATAGGCGGCGAAAACGCTGTGAAGGATCGGAACGGGGGTCGGATTCATTGCACCTCTCTTTGCCCCGTTTAAATAGACGGCGAGCGCGCGAGGCAAGACGGGGCGGCAGTCGGTCGCGGGTCAGAGCGCCCGACCGCACACGCTTGCCTTATCTGTATCCGCCGAACTCCACCTCGAAATTAAACTGAATTACTGCTTTTTCCTGGCGCACCGGTTCGCCGTCAAGCGTCGCCGGTTGGTAGCGTACGGTGCCTAGCCCCTCAAGCGCAGCGTCCTCGAAGACACCGCTCGGCAAGGCCAATCTGATTTCGGGTGATTCAACTTCGCCGCTTTCAGAAACCGCAAACTGGACTACGACAACGCCCTCTATCCCGCGCTGAAGCGCGCCCTCGGGATAGCTGATTGTGGCCTCGCCGGTCCGCTCTGCCGGGACAGCACCCTCCGGCAGGCCGGACTCAGATTCATCCTCCCGCTCGTCGGTGGCGATGTGGAATCGATGGGCCTCGAGCCGGTCTTCGACATTGCCCGCGAAGGCTTCTTCCTCGCGCTCCGAGGTCATCGCCAGCCGGCTCGAGCCGATAAGTGCCGGCCGCGGATTGTCTGAGAGCATGCGGGCGACCGTCGATAGCCCGTGGGCATGATCAATATCCTCTTGTCGCCCGCCCGCCAGTTGAAGCGTATCGCTGGCCAAATGCATATAGACCCGAGCGTCTTCATAATCTCGACGCATGAAAGCTGTCAGCCCGGCGAAGAAGAATGCGCGACCATAGGCCTCATCGGCGTCGCGCTGCACCAAGTCATAAGCCTCAATGGCGATCAGGGCAGGTTCGCCAATGCGTCGATAGCGCCCTTTTCGATACCAGGCCTCGGCAATGAGATAGTGCGCATCACCATACAGCGCCGGCCGTGTTTCCAAGATTTCAGGATCATTCTGGAAGGCCGCTACAGCGCGCTCGGCATGGTCGAGCATGTCATCCACCTCATCCAGGCGTAAGGCTGCACTGGCCGCCTGATGCCAGCGCCAGCCGGTCACCAGGTCCACTTCATCATAATCCGCACTGATCTCCGCCGCCTCGCGCAAGCTGCTCAACGCGAGCTCGAAATCACCTGTTGCGGCGGCATGATAGCCGAGATTCTCAGCGAGCGTGGCGAGACTGGCTGGATCGATATCCGCATCATCCGCCGCTTCAAAAACGGCGCGGGCCGCGACGAGTGTGGCCGCATTATCGCCAGCGGCTTCCGCCTCCTGATAGGCGCGGTAGAGCTCGACCACATTCGGCGGCAACTGGCCCTGTGCCGCCCCCGGCGCTGCCGCTGACAGCAGAACGACGCCCAAAATCATGCTGAAAAACCAACGCATCACACATCTCCAGATTGCACTTATCAGGCATAAGCGTGAAATCCGGTCAAGAGAGAATCAGATTGGCAAGTCCCGATTTTCCTAGAGCCATCCTGCCCTGCTTTTTGTTGACCGGATGCTTTGACGGGCTAACCTGCGCTCTCGGGTTGTGTGCAGGGGGCAGGTATGACTGAGGACGCCGGGACGGATTCCACGCACGCGGATACGCCGCAAAGTTCCGCGCAGCAAAAGGAGCGCCTTTCTGTGGAGCAGGATGCAAGCTGGGGCGGGATTATTCCCATCACCCTGCTTAATGCTCTCCTGAACATTGTGACCTTGTCACTCTGGCGCTTCTGGGGCCGGACGCGGGTGCGCCGCTATCTCTGGTCGACGACCCGTATCGGCGGGCTGCCACTGGAATATACCGGCACGGGCTTTGAGCTCTTCCGCTCCTTCGTTTTTGTGATGCTGGCCATCATCCTGCCCATCTATGCGGCGATCTTCGCAGCGCAGCTACTTCTGCCACCGGAACAATTCGCGATCTATTTCAGCCTCGCCTACCTGCCGATCCTGTTGCTCTTTCTGTGGCTCTTCGGAGCCGCTGTCTGGATTGCCAGACGCTATCGGCTGAGCCGGACCAGCTGGCGCGGCATCCGCTTCGCGCAGATCGGTTCGCTCTCCAATTATGCCTGGGCCTCGATCGGCTATTCGCTCCTGTCCAGCATCACCCTGGGCTGGTTTGAACCGATCAAGGAAATGCGTTTGACCCGCATGCTCTGGCGCGACACCTATTTCGGCGACACGGCCTTCAGCGTTCCGGAAAGCGAGGACGGGCTGTCGCGCGGCCTCTATGGCCGCTATGCGCTCTACTGGTTTTCCTTCATCCTGGCCTATGCGGTCTTCATCGCCGTGTTGTTTGCGATCATGTTTCGCTTCACGGATGGCGGCGAAGTCGAGCCGGAGATGTCAGTGGAGATGATCATCGGTGTCTATCTCGCACTGATCCCGATGCTGGCGATTATCGGCCTGTTTTCCATTCCCTATCAGGCCGCCCTCATTCGTAGAAAAGCGGAGATTGTAAGCTTCCAGGATGTGAGCTTCTCCATCAAAGCACGCAGCCTGTCCTTCGGCTGGATTGCGGTCGGGAATTTCCTGATCATTCTGTTGTCACTCGGCCTGGCAACGCCGATCGCGCAGATGCGACTCTGGCGCTATATCTTCCGTCGGCTGGAGATAAACGGCCAGGTCGATCTGGACCGGATTGCGCAAAATCCGCAACGCGGCCCCGGATCGGGCGAAGGTCTCGCAGATGCCTTCGATATCGGCAATGTCATCTAGCGCCGTCATTCCAGCCCAGTATTCGGACGGGCTGTCCGCCGCGATCGTCCAGGTCCACCTGTCTTTGCGGGACGGGGTCCTGCATATCTCCGGACCGGGTCTCAGCCGTGCCTGGCCCTGCCGCGGGGTTCGGGTCCTCACCCATATCGACGGCGCGCCGCTGGTGCTCGGCTTCAAGGGGTCGGATGAGCGCCTGACCATCGCCTCGGATGATGAGGATATGCTGCGCGAGTGGTTTCCGGTCCTGCTGGACCGGGACCGCAGGCGGCAAGGTACGCTCTTGCTCGGCGGCACGCTTACCGCCCTCGCCGCAGGCGTCGTCGCTTTTGCCATATTCGGCCTGCCGGGCTTGGCAGACCGGATTGCCGATCGCGTCCCACTCGATGTGGAGGCCCGGATGGGCGAGCGGACCAATGGCATGGTCAGCCTCTTTACCGCCGAATGCACCCATTCCGAGGATGCCCGCATCACGCTGGACAGGATTGCTGCGGATCTGACCGCCGCGTCTGGCTCGCCCTTCGACATCCAGATCCGCATTGTCGACGCGGATTTTCCCAATGCCTTTGCCATGCCGGGCGGCTATGTCGTCGTCACCGACGAATTGATGGCAATGATGGATACGCCGGAACAGCTATTCGGCGTTCTGGCCCATGAGGCTGCCCATGTGGCCGAGCGTCACGTCATGGCCGCCCAGGTCCGCGAGATGGGCGCAGGCGTCCTGCTCGAATTGCTGGTCGGGGGTGGCTCGGGTGCGGGTCAGGAATTGGCGCGTGCCGGTGCCACGGTCGAAAGCATGCGCCATACGCGCAGTGCTGAATACGAGGCTGACGCGCTGGCGCTCGACTATCTCGAAACGCTGGATGTTAACCCGGAGGGTCTGGCCGAATTTTTTGATATCATTGATGCTTTCGTCTCAGAACCGAGTCTGGAAAGCGCAACCGGCAGCGCCCGCGAGACTACGGATTCTGACACTGACTCCAAAACTGACTCTGGCACTGACTCCGCTTCATCTGTCGACTCTGGCCGTAACGACTCTGGCCGTAACGACTCTGGCCGTAACGACTCCGGCCGCAACACCGCCTGGATCGAGGGTCTGTTGAGCACCCATCCCAACACGGCGGAGCGCGCGCGCGATGCCCGAACCGCTGCGGTCGATATCCGCTGGAGTGGCACGCCCGCCCTGACCGACACGCAATGGAGTGTCCTGCAGGCGGTTTGCACCAATGAGGACGACACCGCCGAAACTCCGCTTAAATCCCTGGGAGAGGCAATCGAGGTTCTGGTCACGCCTGCCGAGTCCGAGTCTGATCCGGCGCTGAATGAGACCGATCAGGACTAGCCTGACTGTCGGCTGCTGCTTGACTTCATCGCGGGCCGGATCGATATGCCGCGCATGACAGATACGATGATCAAACCCGTCCACGTGGTCGGCGGTGGCATGGC
This sequence comes from Maricaulis sp., assembly GCA_042095695.1. Taxonomy (GTDB): domain Bacteria; phylum Pseudomonadota; class Alphaproteobacteria; order Caulobacterales; family Maricaulaceae; genus Maricaulis. Next base: position 11,947 of record JBELMP010000035.1, read on the forward strand.
CGGTTCCGAGGCCGCGTGGCAATTGGCGCGCGCGGGCATCCCCGTCATCCTGCACGAAATGCGCGGCGTAAAGCCGACCGAGGCGCACAATACGGACGGGCTGGCAGAACTCGTCTGCTCCAACTCCTTCCGGTCGGATGATGCACAAACCAACGCGGTTGGCCTCCTGCACGAAGAGATGCGGCGCTGCGACAGCATCATCATGGCCGAAGGTGACAATCATCGCCTTCCCGCCGGCGGGGCGCTTGCGGTCGACCGTGATGCCTTTTCGCAAGCGGTGACCAAACGTCTGAGCGAGCACGAGCTGGTGAAGATCGTGCGCGAAGAGATCCCGGCGCTCCCCCCGGCGGACTGGGACAATGTGATTATTGCCACCGGCCCGCTGACATCGGACAGCCTGTCTGAAGCCATTCTCGCAGAGACCGGGGAAGGCGAGCTGGCCTTCTTTGATGCCATCGCACCGGTGCTGCACCGGGACAGTATAAATATGGACAAGGCCTGGTTCCAGTCGCGTTATGACAAGGGCGAGACCGAGGCCGAGCAAAAGGCTTATCTCAACTGCCCGATGGATGAGGCGCAGTATAATGCCTTCATCGATGCGCTGCTCGAGGCGCCGAAAACCGAATTCAAGGAATGGGAAGACACGCCCTATTTCGACGGCTGCCTGCCGATCGAGGTCATGGCGGAGCGCGGTCGCGAGACCCTGCGCCATGGGCCGATGAAACCGGTCGGCCTGACCAATCCGCACCAGCCCGACATCAAGGCGCATGCGATTGTTCAACTTCGTCAGGACAATGCGCTGGGCACGCTGTTCAACATGGTCGGCTTCCAGACGAAGATGAAATACGGGGCCCAGACCGAAATTCTCCGCATGATCCCGGGCCTTGAAGCGGCACAATTCGCCCGCCTGGGCGGAATTCACCGCAATACATTCATGAATTCCCCGAAGCTGCTGGACGATCAGCTGAGCCTGAAATCCCGTCCCGGCCTGCGTTTTGCCGGCCAGCTGATCGGTGTCGAGGGCTATGTCGAAAGCGCTTCAATGGGCCTGCTCGCGGGCCGTTTTGCTGCTGCCGAGCGCCTCGGGAAACCGCTGGACACGCCGCCCGCAACAACGGCGCTCGGCGCCCTGATCGCTCACATCACGGGCGGCCATCTCAGCGCGGGCAAAGGGTCGTTTCAGCCGATGAATGTGAATTTCGGGCTCTTCCCGCATATGGACCCGCCCTCGCGGGATGAAGCGGGAAATCGCATTCGCGGAAAAGCGAAATCCGTCGCCAAGAAGCGGGCCATGAGCGCGAGAGCGCTCGACGATCTGGCCGGTTGGCTGGCGGTGCAAGAATAGTTGCATATAAATACAAGCGAACTTCGGATTGAAACCCGGACACGACCCGATTATTGTTGCAATAACGCGATCGGGGGATGCGCGGCGGACCGGGGATCAGGCCTGAGCATGGCTGCGGACGCACCTCACCTTCCGAGCGCTCACATCCGCTGGCAATCCACACTCAGAGTTTATTATGCTACGTTCTGCCCTAATGCTCCTGCTCGCGGTCGCCGCGTCCTTTGCGACCAACGCCCTGGCTCAAGAGCCTCCGAGTACAGAAGAATTCGCCCGCCTTCCCAACATGCAGATGCTGCGCATCTCGCCGGACGGGCGCGCGCTGGCCTATGTGTCCTGGCAGAATGGCGAACGCTATCTGATTGTCCAGGATCTCGAGACCGGCGCCCTGCGCGGAGCCTCCATCACATCGATCAATCCGCAGGAGCTGGCATGGGGTTCGCAACGCTATCTGCTGCTTTCGGCAAGCAGTGCCGAAGATATCTCAAATGTTCGTGGAACGGTGGATTTCTCGGCCATCCTGTCCTTCGATCTCGAGGATAATTTTGCGAGCGAGCAATTGCTTCAGAACTCAAATCGGACCGGGCTGAATTTCTCGCTCGGCGAGATGCTCGGTATGGATCGCGAGCGCGAGGAAGTTTTCATTCCGGTGCGTGACCGGGTTGACCGTTTTGATCTTCTCGCTGTCGATATGGACGGCCTGGGCACGCGCGTTATCGGCGCCGGCACCGATACGACCCGCGACTGGGTGGTTAATGATCAGGGCCTGCCGGTGGCACGGGTCGACTTCTCGACAGCGCAATTCCGCCAGCGGCTCATGGGTCCGGGCCCGAATAACAGCTGGGAGCCGGTCTGGATCGAAGACGATGTCGACCAGCCGATTTTCAGCGCCGTGGGCGCCCTGCCCGGCGGTGAGATCGCGGTGTCGATGATCCCGACACAGCCCAATGGCCGGTCCACGCGCCGCCTCTACGCCATGTCGATGGAAACCGGTCAGACGACCGGCACCCTGTTTGCCCATGCGACCTATGACCTAAGCCGGGTCCTGACCGACCCCTACACGTCTTTTGTTGTCGGCGTGGCCTATGAGGACGTCTTTACCCAGAGGGTCTGGTTTGACGAGGAATTGGCCGGCGTGCAAGCGGCCCTCGAAGCCACATTCAACACGATGAGCGTGCAGCTCTTGAGCTGGTCTGAAGACCGTACGAAATTCGTCATCCGCGTCGAGAACGAGGCCCAGTCCCCGGTCTACTATCTCTATGATGCCGCCGCTCCGTCAGCAAATATTCTCGGCGCAGCCTGGCCGCGTCTGGCCGTCGCCAATCTGGCGTCACGGGTCCATATCGAATATCCGGCTCGCGATGGGATACGGATACCGGCCTATCTTACCCTCCCGGAGGGTGAAGGGCCGCATCCGACCGTGATTCTTCCCCATGGCGGTCCCCGGTCGCAATCTACAGGCGGTTATGATTTTCTCGCGCACTTCCTGGCCAGCCGGGGCTATGCGGTGCTCGATCCGAACTTCCGCGGATCCGACGGCTATGGTGCGGAATGGTGGACGAGCGCCTATGGCGCCTGGGGTACGGGCATCATCCAGCACGACGTCACCGATGGTGTCGAGGCGCTGATCAGCGCCGGCTATGCGGACCCGGAGCGGATCTGTATTGCCGGCTGGAGCTATGGCGGCTACGCCGCATTGGCTGGTGCCGCCTTCACCCCGGATCTGTATCAATGCGCAATCTCCATTGCCGGTGTTTCGGACATGCCAGCCTTCCTGAGCTATGCGCGTGATCGATATGGTCGCAACAGCACCACCTATCGGTCCTGGCGCGAGCAATTCTTCGGCGGTGATGGGGATGGCGATCCGGGAGATCTTTCGGCGCAGTCCCCGCGACAGAATGCCGAGCATATTTCTATCCCGGTCCTGCTCATTCATGGAGAAAACGACGGTATTGTGCCGGACAGCCAGAGCGAGGCCATGTACCGGGCGCTCCGCAACCGGCCTGCCGGCGCACGCTATGTCAATCTGGAGGGTGGCGGTCACAGCCTGCTTGAGGACGAGGCCATGCGCATTCAGCTCCTCACCGAGATCGAAACCTTCCTAGACGAGCATATTGGCGACTAGCCTACCAGGGCAGGTCTTCGCCGCTGACATGGAAGAAGCGTCCATTCATCGCCGGATTGCCATAGGCGCGGGCGATGAGATCGAGTTGTGCGGACACCGATTCCTCGGTCGTCAGAAGCCCGTTGGGACCACCCATACGGGTCTTCACCCAGCCCGGGTGAAGGATCAGTACGGCGATATCGCGATCGGCGAGGTCAAGGCTCAGCGATTTCCCCACGGCATTCAGCGCCGCCTTGGACGCGCGATATCCATAGGCGCCGCCACTATCATTGTCGGCGATTGACCCCATGCGGCTGGACTGCAGCGCGATGACCTTCATTTCCGAGGCAGCAACCTGATCGGCGAAGGCCTCTGCCAGAGCCAGCGGAGCGAGCGCATTGACCCGCATTTCATCGATAAAGCCCTCATGCCCGGCCGACCCGAAGCTTCGCGTTTCCCGGGTCATGAGCCCGGCATTGGCAAACAGAAGATCAATCGGTGCAGTCACGGATTTCGCAAGCATTCCAGCCGCATCGGCATCGGCCGCGTCATAGGCGAAGAGCTGTAGGCGCCCTTCACCGGGATCGAGCGCCTTGAGCGCCTCCGCATCGTCAACATTCCGGCACGCCGCCGACACCGTCCAGCCGCGCGCGAGCAATTGCTTGGTGTGTTCGAGACCAAGACCGCGATTGGCACCGGTGATGAGGGCGTGAGGCATGGGAGGCTCCTGTCGTCTTTGCTTCACAAAACTAGTCATTTCCGCGCGCCTGTCAGCCGAAATATCACCGCCCTGTGACGCGCTTGCGCTAGCGGCCGGTCAATGCCAGCCAGTTCAGCCGCAATTGTCGTCCGAGCAGTCCGGGTTCGGCCTGCGGATTGAACGGATTATCAGGCAGGAGGCGGAAATAGCGCGGCGCCAGACAGGTATAGCCCAGCGCCGGAACAGCTTCTGGCGGAACAGGGCCGAGCGATTTGAACTCCGCCATTGCGGCCAGGGCCGCCTCACGGACCGGACCAAGGGCTGTGGCTGCGCGCTCCCCACCGAGCCCCTGGGCCAGCATGGCGAACGTCCCCTCGGCCTGCGCCAGACGATCACCCGGGACCGGTGCCCGTCCGATGGCGGCGCGGTGGGCGAAGGCTCGCAGCAAGCCCGTCAGCCCCCAGGCCCGTCCGGCGGATCGCCACCAGACCGGGTCGAGCTCGACCTCGCAAACTGCCAATGCCAGTCGGTTGAGCCTGCCCGCCGTCTGATCGACATAGTCAAGGATCTCGTCAAGACTGGCAAAGGGCCGCGCAATAACGTCATCAAGGCGCGATATGATCAGGGCGTTCAGATCATCCTGCTCCAGCCGGTCGGTCAGCGGCGCGAGACCTTCAGTGACAGAATGGCGGCGAATATTGGCAGGCGCGGCATAAAGATCAGCGATCGCATCGCGCCACCAGGTCAGCTTCATTTCACCGATCAGACTTTCGCTGGTCGACTCGGCGATCCGTGCGACCTCCTGATTAAACGCATAGAGCGCGAACAGCGGCTCACGCACGGTTTCGGGGGCGAACAATGCCGCCAACCGTCGATCCGGGTCCTGTTTTTGTAACAGGGTGTTGAAATTTTGCTCGCTCATATCACCTCTGCTGGACAGGGACCGCTTGGTCACTCTATGCATCGCGAAATAAGGGCGCGGTCCTCGCAGTCCTGTTTTTCACAGTCTTGAAATCAAACGCAAACCGGAAAGAGACCCTGATGGCCTTCACTTTGCCTGACCTCCCCTACGCCAAGGATGCCCTTGCTCCTCATATTTCCTCTGAGACGCTCGATTTCCACCATGGCAAACACCATAATGCCTATGTGGGTAAGCTGAACGAGCTGATTGACGGCACTGATTTCGCTGACCAGTCACTGGAAGACATTATCCGGGCGACGGCTGGCGACCCAGGCAAGACCGGCATTTTCAATAATGCGGCTCAAATCTGGAATCATACCTTCTACTGGCACTCCATGAGCCCGACCGGCGGTGGTGCGCCCAGCGGTGACCTGCTTGACAGGATCAATGAGGATTTTGGTTCACTGGACGCATTCAAATCCGAGTTTGCCGCTGCAGGCGCGACGCAGTTCGGTTCGGGCTGGGCCTGGCTGGTCCTCGCCAATGGCAAGCTCCGCATAACTAAGACTGCCAATGCAGAAACGCCGCTGACCGATCCGGCGACCATTCCGCTCATGACTATGGATGTGTGGGAGCACGCCTATTACATCGATTTCCGCAATTCCCGGCCGGGCTATATCGACACATTCCTCGACAAGCTTGTGAACTGGGACTTTGTGGCGAAAAACCTCGAGGCAGCTCTCGAGGATGT
>JBELMP010000036.1:0-17210 GCA_042095695.1 Maricaulis sp.
TGAACTCTACGCTGCCTCTCTCATCGCCATCGATGCCGAGGGCGCGGTGGAGCAGGCTTATCTCAAACTTCTGGCGGTTCGCCTGAAACTCGAACCGCAGCTGGTCGATGAAATTCATCGAGCCGCTGTGCTTGAAGCCGAACCCGTAGCCTAGCATTCCAGGAAGGACGGCTGTCATGGACCTGTTTGATCTCGCTGCGCAGAATCTCTTCTCTCCGCCGATTCTGTTCTTCGTGCTCGGCCTGACCGCGGCACTCGTCCGTTCCGACCTCGCTTTGCCGGAATCCATTTCCAAGGCGCTGTCGCTTTATCTTGTCATGGCAATCGGCTTCAAAGGCGGGATTCAACTCGCCGAAAACGGCGTCGGCGGTTCCGTGATTGGGCTCCTCTTCGCCGCGATCGCACTGTCCGCACTCCTTCCGCTCGTAAGCTTCGCCATGTTGCGAACGACGACCAAGATCGGCATGACAGATTGCGCTGCAATCGCCGCGCATTACGGGTCAATTTCGATTGTGACCTTTATCGCCGCGACAGATGCGGTGCGCGCGCTCGATCTTGCACCTGGCGGTGCTATGGTCGCTGCGGCGGCCGCAATGGAAGCACCGGCAATCCTGACGGGCCTCCTCCTGGCCAATCACTATCGTCAGAAATCCCTGGCGGCCGCGAGTCTGAGTTCAGCCGTCGCGCCGGAGCCGGAATCCCGGCAATCCCAGCTCATCAAGAAGTGTCTGACCAATGGATCAATCGTTCTTCTCGTCGGCGCGTTCTTCGTGGGCATGATCGCTGGACCCAGCGGGATGGCACCGGTCGAACCCTTCTTTGTTGATATGTTCCGCGGCGTGCTCTGCCTTTTCCTGCTCGATATGGGGATTACCGCCGGGCGCGGCCTTCTGGGAAATGCACGCAGCCTGGAACCAAGCCTGATCGCCCATGGCCTATACATGCCGCCGATCGGCGCTGCGGCAGGACTGGCTGCGGCCATGCTGCTCGGGCTCGCGCCCGCCGATGGTGCCCTGCTGATGACTCTGTCCGCCTCCGCCTCATACATTGCCGTACCAGCGGCGATGCGGCTGGCCCTACCAGATGCACGGGCAAGCCTGTCGCTGACGCTATCGCTGGGCGTGACCTTCCCGTTCAACCTGATCCTCGGCATTCCCGCCTATATCGCGGTGGCGCAATTTCTGCTCTGAGCCGGACAACCGGTCAGAAGTCCTTCACGCCGGCTGAGACCTGCGCGCTCAGGGCCAGGAGTTGATCTGGATCAGCATCCAGCACGTCAGCCGCCACCGCCTCCGGATAGGCACTGTGCAGGGCGGCGAGTGCGGCGCTGATCGATGTCGCCAGAGCCTCGTCCTCGGCGCGAATATTCTCGAGCTGACGCGCGCCGAGACCGGCGGCAGCGCGCTCAAATCCATAGCCATCGAGATAGGCTTCGCCGGCAGCGGGCTCGGCGACAGCGAAACGATATTGGAGCGATGCGCGCTCGATCAAGCCAGACAGGACCATTGCATTAATCCGCGCTTCGCTCAGCTCGCTTGGCGGTGCCAGCTCGCTGGCGCCGCCGATCGCGACGAGCACCGCATCGACAGCCGACTGGACCTCTTCATCAGATCGCCCGTCAAACGGAGCCGCTGACGCATCACTCATCAAGGCAAGCAGGTCAGGCGCACCGCGCTCCTGCAGAACGGGTTCCAGATCGACCAGTATCTCCGAAATCGGATGAGCGAACATCTCGGCACCCGCTGCGCGCTCTCCCGCCTGAAACGCATCAATACCCGCCAGATAATGAGCACGGATGACTTCCAGGGCACTCAGATAGACCGCCGGATCGACCCGCGCGATATCGGCATTGATGCCAAACTCGCCGCCGCCACCCGCTTCGCCTTCACCTTCACCTTCACCTTCACCTTCACCTTCGCCCTCGCCTTCACCTTCGCCACCGGCGTAACCCGACAGCGCCTGGTTCTGCATGCCGTCCGTGCCCGGCAGGGCTTCCTCTGTCGCTGGATCAGTGCAGGCTGCCAGACCGGTCAGAAGCGCAGCTGCGCCGACGCCGGACCAGATTTTAGGTGTGTGTTTGATTCCCATGACCGGATTTCCCCCTTAGAACCTGTCCTGAACTCTTGGACTTCAGTCCTAGCCCGCCCTCTACCAACTGACAATCATTCTCAGGTAATAATATGCTCCTGCGCCTTCAGAACCTGCTGAGCTCCGATGAAGTCCTGGCGATGCGCGATATTATTCAGGCTTCGGAGAATTTTTCAGACGGCAGAAACACGGCCGGCCGGGCTGCGCGTCAGGTCAAGACTAATACTCAATTGGAGCAGGGCGCAGAGCTGGACACGATCCGCAAGCGTATTCGCGCCGCCTTGGACCGAAACACACTTTTCAATGCCTTCGCCCGTCCCAAGTCGATTACGCGCATCCTGGTTTCGCGCTACACGACAGGCATGGCCTATGGGACCCATGTGGACGAGGCGCTCATGGCCGGAAAACGCACCGACTTGTCCTTCACCCTCTTCCTGTCTGAGCCTGAAAGCTATTCTGGCGGCGAACTTGTGATGGATGATCTCGGCGGCGAAACAGAGATCAAGCTCGAAGCCGGCGATGCGGTGATTTATCCAACCGGCGTATTGCACCGGGTGGCTCCGGTCGAATCTGGCGAGCGACTCGCCGTCGTCGGCTGGGTTCGCAGCCTCGTGCGTCGAGCAGACCAGCGGGAGATCCTGTTCGACCTGGACATGGCCACTCACGCTGTCTTCGATAGGGAGGGCAAATCGGATCTTTATGACCGGCTCGCCAAAACGCGCAGTAATTTGCTTCGACTATGGGCAGAAGACTAGGCGAGCCACACGCTCTCCCGCCTGCCGACGAGCACCGGACTCAGCTTTCCGTCGCATCGTCTGCAGCGCGCATTAAATATGCACGTACAATTGAGACGGATTACCACGCCTGATCCGTGAAGAGCCTGTTGCCAGATGCAATAGCTGCGCGGGGACAGGTTGGCCGAACCGGTCAATCTCGGTGTGCCGACGCGGCTCCAACGCCAATTAGAAGTACGGTGTCCCCGCACCGTATACAGGAGGTTCTCAATGTCTCTATTGAGGCGCGCGCTCGCTGGTCGGTCATTGAACCCGATCGGGTTGGGCTGTCGACCGCTAAGTCGGGCTTACTTGTCGAGACCGACGCGGAAGGAAGCGGCAGCCCTGCTTCATGCCGCTGTCGATCAGGGGTATGAGCATTTCGACACCGCACGTCATTTTGGTCGTGGCGAAAACGAAGCCCTGCTGAATGACGTTTTGCGGACTCACCGCGACAGGATTTTCCTGGCCTCAAAATGCGGGATTGAGTTCGATCCGAAACAGAGGCGAATTGATTGTCGCCCCGAAACCATTCGCCATGCCGTGGAGGCGAGTCTCGCCAAGCTTGGTGTGGATCACATCGATCTCTACTCTCTCCACCGGGGTGATATCGACACGCCGATCGAGGAAAGCGTCGGTGCACTGGCAAGATTGAAAGCCGAGGGCAAGATCGGCGCGATCGGCCTGTCCGAGGTCCCGGCCCAAACCATTGCGCGCGCGCATCGCGAACACCGGATCGATGCGGTCCAGTGTGAGTATTCCCTGCTATCCCGCCAGGTTGAGATTGAAATCCTGGACCAGTGTACGCAGCTGGATATCGCCTTCATTGCCGCCTCTCCATTGGCGTGTGGCCGACTGGGAGGTCTTGCGATGGAGAACCCGACCGGTGACGCGGTAGAATATCTGCGCGACGAGGCGGGTTTCGGACCGGTTACCGCGCCTCTTGCGCGGTCCGCCCGTCTCAAGTTTGAAACCATTGCAGACCTTCACAGCCTGACCCCCAGCCAGCTTGCGCTGGCCTGGCTACTCTCTCGCGGCAAGAATGTGCATGTCATACCCGGCACGACTTCAATTGCCCGGTCGCTGGAGAATTTGGAGACGGCGTCGTTCGAATTTCCACGGGGCCTGATCGAAGCAATCGACAGACTGATGAAGCCGACACTCCCGGTCGCGCCACAAGCAGTCCAGCCAAGCGACCCAGACATAACAAAATTGCATTGACTGGCGCGCGGCTGCAGGCTTGCTATTCGCACCTTTGAAGGCAATCCTTCCACCTCGCACTCATAGTGGGCAATGACCGATTCAACACCATCAGGACCAGCATCACCGGTCTTTCCCGAATCCACGGAACTGCGAACGCGGCCCCGCCAGGAGCGTGCGCAGCAAACGATCGGGACGATATTAGGCGCTGCCCGCAATATCCTTGCAGCCGACGGTCCGTCAGGATTGAAGACCAGCCGGATTGCCAAATCAGCCGGTATACCTATCGGGTTGATTTATCGCTATTTCGAGAACAATCAGGCCATCGAGAAAGCCCTGGTTGAGGCGGTCCTAGCGGACGTGGACGCAGCGATATTGGACAGCCTTGGCGGGATCACGCTCGAAGACGATCTCGACGCGAATATGCGCCACCTGATTGACCGGGTCATCTCCGGCTTCCGCGCGCAGCCCGGCATTGTCGACCTGATCCGCAACGTCGCACGGACGGACCATTACCAGGCGGCGAACCGGGCGTCGAATATACGGCTCGCTGAGCAACTTGCCTCGATCTACCGCGCTGCCGGCCTTACCGGATCAAACCAGGATCAGATCCGCCACGCCCGGATTCAAGCCGAAATCGGAAGTATGATGCAATTGTTGATCTGGAATGCGGAGACCGACAGCGAAGCCGATGCGCTCGTCGAGGAATGGAAACAGGTCGCGACTGCCTATCTGCAATCCATTCTCGACCGTCAGCAAACCGATCCTTCTTAGATCGGCGCGACGGACTCCCGCTCGATCAATTCATAATCAAGATATTCGGTCTGAGCCTCTTTCTCGGGCGCAGACAGCGACTCCACCAGCCGGCGGACGGCGACAGCGCCATAGTCGAGCAGGGGTTGCCGTACTGTCGTCAGGGCTGGCCAGGTCCGCACGGCAATTTCCGAATCGTCAAACCCGACCACTGACAGGGATTCAGGAACAGCGACATTCAGGCGATGCGCCGCCATGATAATGCCTGCGGCCATGTCGTCGTTTGCGGCAAAAATCGCACTTGGCCGGTCCTGGCGCTGAAGCAGGCTGTCACCGGCCTCCAGGCCGGACGCGAATTCGAAACTGCCCGGCAAGACCAGCTCCGGATCAAAGTCCAGCTTCGCCGCGGCAAGAGCCTCTCGATAACCCCGGAACCGCTCCTGTGTCGCGTTCTGATTCTCCTTACCGCGCTGGAATGCGATACGTTGATGGCCGCGTTCGATCAGGTATTCGGTCAGCTTGCGGGCCGCTGCTCGCTCATCAATCATCACCGAACGACCACCACTGACGGGCAGATCGTGCGGACCGACCCGGGCAATCCGGACATCAAACTCGTTCAGGACCTGTGCCAGGCGTTCATCATTCGCAAGCGGCGGAACCAGCAACAGGCCGTCAGGACGGCTGGCTTCCATCAAGCGGGCGAATTTCGCATGAAGCTCGCTCCAGGTCAGATCATCGATCTGCTCGATCAGGGAGATCATCAATTGATAGCCCAGCTCCTGGCAGGCCTGGACGGCGCCAAACTGCACGGCATTCACATAATTTGACCGGTGTGAATGCGAAATCATGTGGATGGAATAGCTGCGACGGCCCCGCAACTGGCGCGCCGAAGTGCTCGGCACATAGCCCACCTCTTCTGCTGCAGCGCGAACGCGGCGACGCAATTCATCCTTCACATGCGGCTCGTTATTGAGAACGCGCGAAACCGTCTTGACTGAAACGCCGGCCTTTTTGGCCACATCCACCATTCGCGCCATACCAGCCTCCTTCGCGATCAATGCTGACGAATATGATCAACGATTTCCGCGTGCAGTAACCGGTTTAACGGGAGTCGCGCGATCACCAAGGATGAGAGAAAAAGCAGGATCGCCGGAGCGGCGAAGATGAAGGCTTCGAGCTGACTCGCCGTCGCCTCTGCCTGCCGGTCCAGCGCAGAGTCATAGCCGATTGCGCCCAGCATCATGCCGACGCCCAGCCCCATCAGGCCTCCGGCCGATTTCTGCACCAGCAGGACTGATCCGAATACAGCACCCTCATTGCGCTGGCCCGTAAGCCATTGGCCGTACTCGACCGTGTCGGGCACCAGCGCCCAGACCAGGACGCCAAATCCTCCAAAGCCGATCCCGTAAAGCAGGATCTGTACGGGCACGCCGGCGATGAGGACCGGCTGCATCAGCGCCATCCAGATCCCGCCCGCGATGACCACGAGGCAGGCGGCGATCCAGGACCGCTTTTTTCCAAGACGGCGCACCAGCAATGTCCAGACCGGTATCGAGAGGAGGATGGCGATCGCATAAACTGTCATCACCACCTCCTTGGCAGCGAAGACCTCATTATGGGCTTCAATATAAAAGGCTAAGGATATCAGGAATATCGCGACGGCGCCGGATTGCAGGAAGATGGCGCCAAGCAGAACACCAAGCGCCGCATTACTGATGATCGCCTTTATGAACGCCCAGGCCGAGAAATCCGTTGTCTCGGCACCTGTCAGCTTGGCCTCTTGGGTGGAGAGGAAACAGACAATCAGCGCGAGTGTCGCGAGCACAGCCCCGAGCGCCGCGGTCAGGAGAAAACCCTGGGCCGACAAGTCATCACCATCGCCCAGCCGCCGCACCAGCGGGAACCACGTGCTCGATACGGTCAGCAGGCCGAGGAAAGCAAAACCCATGCGCATGCCCGAGAACAGCGTCCGCTCCTCGCTGTCATAGCTGAGGCGTGCCGCCAGGGCTGAATAGGGAACCGCGACCAGCGTGTAGCACAACCGGAACAAGATATGGGTGAAGACCAGAACGCCGAACAAGATCTGACCCTCGAAGGGCGGGACCCAGAAGAGCAGCACAAAGGCGAGGCCCAGCATTACCCCTCCGAAAAGCAGATAGGGCCTATAGGTTCCAAAGCGCGACCGGGTTTTCTGGGTCAGATTGGCAATGACCACATCGGAGAAGGCATCCCACATGGTTCCGATAAAATAGATCAGACCGGCCTGTTCCGGCGGCAATCCAACCACTTCCGCATACCAGAAGACGAGAATAAGCGAGAGCGCATTCCAGAAGATATTCAGGCCGTAATCGCCGACACCATATCCCAGATAAGTTCGCAATCCAGCCTCTTTGCAATCTCAAGCTATCACCACTATCTGCCCGTATTAATGATGAAAAGTCTAGCGTCACCCTGTTGCGCCCAGCGACCGCGCGTGCCGGCGCCCTACCGATCCGGTTGACGCACACATCACCCTGACCTACGACTTTCACGTGTTTATGTTAGCGCTCTCTTTGCTCGCCGCGGGTCAGCCGGCGGTTGATTGCAGACTTGAAGATGATGCCAACGCAATCGTCCTCAACCAGACCGGTTTTGAAACCTTCGGGCCCAAATTGGCGATCTTGCGCGCGGCCGCCGATACGCCGCTACCCTGGACGCTCCACGATGCAGACGGCGAGCTCCTCCTGGCGGGCCAAAGCGATCCTGCCGGCTTTGATGAAAGCGCAGGAGAGAGCGTTCATCGCATCGAGTTCAGCAGGTTTGCCCGAACGGGCACGGGCTATACCGTGCGGGCCTGCGATATCAGTTCGCGCGCCTTCGCGATCGGGGAACAGGATTATCAACGGCTCGCTGAGGACAGCCTGCGCTATTTCTATCTCAACCGCCTGGCGATTGATCTGGAGCCCGAATTCACCGGTGGCGAGGCCTGGGCCCGTGCCGGCGGTTTTTATAATAATGTTGTGACCTGTTTCTCGGGACAGGACCTGGACGGAACTGAATGGCCAGGCTGCGACTACCGGCTTGATACGACGGGCGGCTGGGGCGATGCGGGCGATTACGGACAATATGTCGTCAATGGCGGCATTTCAGTCTGGACGCTTCAGCATGCCTATGAGCGCCTGCAGGTGCGCGGTCTTCTGGAACCGTCGGGCTGGGACGGGCATCGCCTCGCCCTGCCCGATGCGGGTGATGGGATCAGCGCCATTCTGGCCGAAGCCCGTTGGCATCTTGAATTCATGCTCGCCATGCAGATCCCGGACGGCAATCGCGTCTGGGTCGACCGGCGTCCCGCTGACAGCGAGATCGTTCAACTGACAGAAATCGACGGTTCTGGTCTAGTCCATCACAAACAGCATGAGCGCCACTGGCTGCCCTTGCCCATCCTGCCAGAGGATGCTGAGGAAACACGCGACCTCCTGCCGCCGTCGACCGCAGCGACTTTGAACCTTGCTGCTACAGCCGCGCAGTGTGCCCGGCTCTGGCGGGATCTGGATGCGGTGTTTTCAGAGCGTTGCCTGGCGGCAGCCCGACGCGCCTTCTCTGCCGCCTTGAGAGAACCGGCTGTGTTTGCACACGGGAATTTCGACGGTGGCGGCGCCTATGGTGATCGTGTCGTCATTGACGAATTCTACTGGGCCGCCGTCGAGCTTTTCCTGACTACTGGCGAGCAAACATATCGCGATGCAGCGCAGGCCCTGCGAGCTCAATTGGATGGTCGTCGAGCTATCTTCTGGGGCAATACGGAATTGCTGCCCGAGCTCTCGCTCGTCCTGGCCGGTCCGGATCATCCTGATTTTGCCGCTGCTGCGACGACCATCGAGCGGCAGGCCGCGGACTATTGGTCAGCAATGGAAGCGACGGGCTATCTTTATCCGCTCCTCCTCTCGGAGACGACTTGGGGCTCCAATGCCAATCTCCTGAACCGCGCCCTGATTCTGGCGACAGCAGCCGATCTCGAACCGACCAGCGGTTATCGTGACGGCGTGGTGCATGCCATGGATTATCTGCTCGGCCGCAATCCGCTCGACCAGAGCTATATCGCAGGTCATGGTGCTCGGCCGATGCGCTTTCCGCACCACCGGTTCTGGGCCAATGGCGCCGACCCTGAATTCCCCGAAGCACCACCGGGCGCGCTGTCCGGGGGCCCGAATGCTTTCAGCATGGTCGACAGCGTGGCACGCCAGATGGAGGGCAATTGTGCTCCCCAGAAATGCTGGGCCGACCATGTCGATGCCTATGCGCTCAATGAAGTGGCCATCAACTGGAATAGCCCGCTCTTCGCGGTGGCGGTCTATCTCGAGACCACACGCATTGAGGATCAATAGCTTAGGGCATTCTCGCCCGATTTGATCGAAACCGACATATTGACAACGTTGTCAGTCCGCGATTAATTCGCCGCATCAAGGGGAGAAACTCATGTTCACAGATCGAAAGCTGACCACAGCTGTATCCACCCTGGCCCTCATGACAGCGCTCGGCGTGAGCGGCTGTAGTGCGGCGCCAACTGCCGAGACAGGCGACGAAGCAGCGACATCTGCAGCGGCCGCAGAGCCGCGCATGGTTGAACTGCCAGAGGAGGCGACGGCCAATCCCGAGGCATGGCCGGCAATCGCGCCCCTGCCGCTCGACCCGGAAATCGAAGCCCGGATTGACGAAATCCTGGCGATGATGACGCTGGAGCAGAAGGTTGGTCAGGTCATTCAGGCGGATAGCGGCTCCGTAACGCCCGAAGAAGTACGCGAATACCGCCTTGGCTCGGTGTTGAGCGGCGGCAATTCCGCCCCTGGACCGCTCCCCTATGCCGATGCCGCAACCTGGCTTGAGGCCGCAGACGAATACTTCAATGCCTCGGTCGATCCTGAAGGCGTGGATATCGCGATCCCGATCATCTGGGGCATTGATGCGGTCCATGGTCATGCCAATCTTCGCGGCGCCGTTGTCTTCCCGCACAATATCGGTCTCGGAGCCGCCAATAACCCGGATTTGATCGAGGAAATCTACGACATAACCGCACGCGAGCTGTCCGTCTCCGGTCATGACTGGACGTTTGCCCCGACGTTGGCAGTACCGCGCGATGACCGCTGGGGCAGGACCTATGAGGGCTTCTCCGAGGACCCGGAAATTGTCCGCGCCTATGGCGAGCGAATTGTCTGGGGCCTGCAGGGCCGGCCAGGGACTGATGATTTCATGTCCACAGGTCACGTGATTTCAAGCGCCAAGCACTTTCTTGCCGATGGTGGCACGACCAATGGCCGTGACCAGGGCGATGCCGCCATCAGCGAGGCTGAACTGCGCGATATTCATGCACAGGGATACTACTCCGCAATTCCCGCGGGTGTTCAGACCGTGATGGCCTCTTTCTCCAGCTGGAATGATATCCGCATGCACGGCAATCATAGCCTGCTTGAAGACGTGCTGAAAGATCGCATGGGTTTCAATGGCTTCGTTGTTGGCGACTGGAATGGGCACGGCCTCATCGAAGGCTGCACGTCCACCGACTGCCCGGAAAGCTTCAATGCCGGGGTCGATATGTTCATGGCTCCCGATAGCTGGCGTGAACTCTATTACAGCACGCTTGAGCATGTTCAGTCGGGTCGGATTTCCATGGAGCGCCTGGATGATGCCGTACGTCGCATCCTGCGGGTGAAGATCCAGTCTGGAATTTTCGAACAGGTGATGCCGAGTGAGCGGCCTCTGGCCCACGATATGGAGTTGCTGGCCGCCCCTGAACACCGCGCAGTCGCCCGCCAGGCGGTGCGCGAATCCCTGGTCCTGCTGAAGAATGAAGACCAGCTCCTGCCGCTGGATCCGGGACTGACGGTCCTGATCGTCGGTGATGGTGCAGACCATGTCGGCAAGGCCTCGGGCGGCTGGACGCTGTCCTGGCAGGGTGGCGACTATCCGAATGAGGAATTCCCGAACAGCCAGACCATTCTCGACGGCATCCAGACCGCTGTGGAAGCTGCGGGCGGGACAGTGATTTTCGACCCTGAGGCCAGCGGCGATCATGATGCCGATGTCGTGATCGCGATCTATGGGGAAGACCCTTATGCAGAATTCCAGGGGGATCGCGATCATCTCGACTTCGTGCCCAACGCGTTCGACACTGAACAATTGTCAGCGCTCGGCGCGGATGGAACGCCGGTGGTCAGCGTCTTCCTGTCGGGTCGTCCGCTCTGGACCAATCCGGAAATCAATGCCTCCAACGCCTTCGTCGCCGCTTGGCTGCCAGGCAGTGAGGGCGGCGGGATTGCGGATATGCTCTTCCAGAACGACGCCGGGTATGACTTCACCGGGCGGCTGTCCTTCTCCTGGCCGGCAACGGCAATCCAGGGAGAACTCAATCGCGGAGATGCGGATTACGCGCCGCTTTTCCCCTATGGTTACGGGCTCAGCTTCGGCGATGACGGCAATCTCGGCCCGCTCTCAGAGGAGTCCGGCTTAAGTGCGGGCGATCTGGCCGCTGGCAATAGCTTCTACAGCCAGGGACAAGCCACCTCGCCCTGGGTCCTCCAGGCTGCGGATGGGTCGAGCTGGGTGACGACTGATACCGGCCGGGTGAGCACGGACCAGGTCACTCTGGGTGCGATTGATCGCCTGTCTCAGGAGGATTCCATACAGGTAATCTGGTACGAAGCCGGCAATGTTATGCGACTCCAGGGTGCCAGTTCGGTGGATCTTTCGCGTGAATCCAACGGCGCAATGGAGATGTCCTTCCGCGCCCGGGGCGTGAATAGCCGCACGGCCATGATCGAGGTCGGAATGGCCTGCGAAACCAGCGCCGACTGCGTTCATTTCATTCCGATGGAAATCTCCCAGGGGCCCTGGCAGGAATACCGGATCAGCCTTAGCTGCTTTGCCGAGGCCGGGATCGACATGTCCCGCCTGAACGCGCCGTTCATCCTGCGGGCGCGCGATGAAGACGGTGAGATCGGGCTCGGCGATATCATGCTCGCCTCCGATACTGATGCTATGCAGACCTGCGGTTCCGAATAGGAGCCGGACCACCTTGGCCCTGATCTGACCGGCGGTCAGATCAGGGCTGCAAGGATCAGGCAGACCAACAGGCCAGTAAGGCTGAGCACCGTCGTCGCCAGGGTCCAGCTGCGCAAGGTTTCGGCCTCGCTCAGATTGAAAATCCTGCTGACCAGCCAGAAGCCACTATCATTCACATGCGACACCCCGGACGCGCCGGCGGCGATTGCAGTGACGATGAGCGCCAGGTCAAACGCGCCAATCGCCGTGTCACCAATCAGGGCAGCGACCATGCCTGCAGCCGTGATCATGGCGACGGTCGCACTGCCTTGCGCCACCCTTACGATCAGGGCCAGGCAATAGCCCATCAACAAGGGTGCAAAACCGAAACCTACAAAGATTTCCGCAAGCTGCGCCCCTGCCCCGGTATCAACCAGAACCTGTTTGAACGCCCCGCCGGCACCCGTCACCAGGATCACCGCACCGGCCGGTGCAAATGCATTCGCGATGGCCAGATTCATACGCTGTCGGATGACGTCACTGCGTCCCAGCACAGCCAGGGCGGAGGCGGCACAAGCGATAAGAAGCGCCCCAAAGGGATGGCCGATCAGCGCAAAGGTTTCGGCCAGGGGACCGCTATAGCCAAGCAGTCCAAGACTGGCCTGACACAGGATGAGCGCGACCGGCAGAAGAATCAGCGCAATCACCAGCCCCGGGCCGACAGGGTCCGCGGGCAAATCATCTTCCGCGCCGAGTTCAAGAATACTATCGGGTAGTTGCCCGGCACGTTCCAGAAACCGTGCGAGAACCGGTCCGGCAATGATGAGTGCGGGCAGTCCGACCAGGACACCTGCCAGTATCACCCAGGCGATATCTGCACCGATGATCTCAGCGACTGCGACCGGTCCGGGTGTCGGCGGTATGAAGGCGTGCGCTATGGCGAGCCCGACCAGAAGCGGCAAGCCAAAGGCCAGGACCGGTCGACCGGACTGGCGCGACAGGGCGAGAACCACCGGTGCCAGTATCAAAAGCGCGACATCGAAAAACACCGGGATGGCGACCAGCAATCCGATCAGTCCGGTCAGCGTCTGGCCAGCGAAACCGCCGCGTCCAGAAAGCACGGTGCGCGCCAATTGCGGCAAGCCGCCGCCCGCCTCCAACAGAGCTCCAAACAGGCTTCCCAGACCGATAATGACGGCGATGAAGCCAAGCGTTCCACCCATGCCGGACGTTATGGTCGCATAAGCGGTTTCGCCGTCCATGCCGGCGGCCAGCGCGGCCAGCAGGCTGACACCGATGAGGGCGGCAAAAGCCGGGATCTTCAGGCGCAGGACTGCCCAGAGCAGGAGCGGAATAGCCGCGAGAGTCGCCAGCAGCGGCCGCGCTGCAACCCAGTCGATCCCGCCTATGCCCTCCATTGCACGCCCCGTTCGCGGACGCGAATACGCAAAAGCCGGTCATGGGCCGTCATGTAGAGATCATGCCCGTCCCCGCCAAAGGCGCAGTTCGCGGTCGCGCGCCCGGTAAGGATGCGACCGCGAAGCTGACCCTCGGGGGAGAGGACGAAGACACCGCCCGGACCCGTCGCGAAGACCGTGCCTGCGGTGCTGACGCACATGCCATCGGGCAGGCCCGGATCGCCGGCCGCGAGATAGCTGCTGGTGTCGAACCAAAGCTCCAGCGGACCGAGCCCGCCGTCAGGGTTCAAGGCGGCGCGATAGATATGCGGGGCATCCGGATCGGACTGGGCGATGTAAAGACAGTCCTCATCCGGTGACAGGGCGATACCATTAGGCCGGGTCAGCGTATCGAACAGACGCTCGCACCGCCCGTCCGGCGCCAGCCGGTAGACACCATTGACGCTCATCTCCTTGAGCGGTGACTCATCCTGCCCGTCGAGCCCGTAGGGCGGGTCGGTAAAGAATATCGTCCCGTCGGCGGCCTGCACCAGATCATTGGGACTATTGAATCTCTGTCCCTCAAAGACAGAGACCAGCGTCTCACGCTCGAGCGTGTCGAGATTAAGTCTCT
The DNA here is from genome assembly GCA_042095695.1 of Maricaulis sp. Classification (GTDB taxonomy): domain Bacteria; phylum Pseudomonadota; class Alphaproteobacteria; order Caulobacterales; family Maricaulaceae; genus Maricaulis. Next base: position 13,860 of record JBELMP010000036.1, read on the forward strand.
GGACTGCACGCATGCCATGATTGCAGAGATAGAGGTGGCCGTCCCGGCCGAACCAGAGCCCGTTCGCGCCCGGTTCGCGCATGCCGACGGCGCCCTCTGGCGCAACCCCGGATGGCTGAAGAAACACCTCCAGCCCGCGCGCCGAAGACCATCGATACGCCGTGTTCTGGGGCACATCTGTAAAATAGAGACAGTCGCGACTCACATCCCAGCTCGGCCCTTCCGACCAGCCGAAACCATCAGCAAGCTGCTCCATCTCGGCGCCCTCCGCGAGGATGTCGTCACCGGATGTTTCAATGGAATCCGCCATTTCGCCACAGGCGCTCAGGGGCAGAAGACCGGCGAGGCCCAGCCCGGTCAGCATGGATCGACGATTGAGCATTACTCCACCTCCACCCGGGTTGCGATGGCCGAGGCTGGTCGTGAGGAAAGGCCTGCCTGAACAATCTCCACCTCGGCACTCGCGCGAATATCGGCGGAGCTTGCGCCGACATGGAAGATCAGGTGACCCGGCTCGACCGTCCATTCGCCGGGCGCCTGGAACACGCCGGCCTGGTCCGTCCCCAGAGTGAAACTCACCTGCCGGGTCTCGCCCGCATTCAGGCTGATCCGCGCAAAACCGCGCAGCTCGACCCGAGGCCGTGCGACAGTGGCGACGGGATCACGCATATAGAGCTGCACGACTTCGTCCGCTGCGCGGTCGCCCGTATTGGTGATTGCGAGACTGAGCCGGATTTCATCGCCCTCCAGCGCCGCTTCGAGCTCGGAATAGTCAAACTGGCTGTAAGACAGGCCATGACCGAATGGGAAAAGCGGCGTGATCGGCTGGTCCATATAGCGATTGGTATCGCGGGAGATATCCGGGTCGGCAGGACGCCCTCCAGGATATTCCGAATAGGTGAATGGAGCGGCCCCTGTTGCGCGCGGAAAACTGACCGGCAGGCGTCCAGCGGGTGAGTCAAGGCCGTAAACCAGGTCAGCAGTCGCGCTCCCGGCTTCCACGCCGAGCATCCAAAGATTCAGGATCGCATCGGCCCGCTCGACAATCGAGGGGATTGCCAGGGGACGTCCGGTGACCAGCAGGACGCTGACCGGCCGGCCCGTCGCGAAAACAGCATCGGCCAGGGCTTGCTGGCTTGCCGGCAGGTCGAGGCTTGAGCGGCTGCGGGCCTCGCCGGACAGATCAAAGTCTTCGCCAATCACGAGCAGGACGCGATCCGCGGACTGCGCCAGGGCTACCGCTTCCTCAATCCCGGAGAGGTCATCTGAGGTTGGGTCCGCGCCAGCGGCATAGGCGATCTCGACGCCGTCCGGCGCGCCATCACGCAGCCCGTCCAACAGGCTGATCACATCCGCCGGACGCCCTTGCGCGCGCCAGGACCCGAGTTGCGTTGAGGCATCCTCGGCGAGGGCACCAATGATCGCGACGCGACCATCGCCTGCCTCAATGGGCAGGGCATTATTCCGGTTTTGCAACAGAACCGCGGTTTGCGCTGCGAGCGCACGGGCGATCGCGCGATGGTCCTCGGCGAGGATTTCCGCACTTTCCCGATCCGTATTGTGATAAACCATAGGCGTATCGAACAGGCCGAGCCGCTCCTTGATGGTCAGGATGCGTCCGACCGCGAGGTCAAGATCGCTCTCGAGCGCCGGGTTGTCCTCGATCGCGTCGCGCAGTTCCTGAACGAAAATCGCGCTGGTCATATCCATGTCGACGCCGGCCTGTAGCGCGAGCGCCCCCGCCTGAGCCCGGGTCTCGGCGACACCGTGATTCATCAATTCGGCGATGGCATTCCAATCACTTACGATCATGCCATCGAAGCCCCAGCGGGCTCTTAACGTGCCATCAATCAACCCCTCATTCGAGGTCGACGGAACGCCATCAATATCATTGAAGGCCGTCATCATCGAACCGGCGCCAGCCATGGTCGCAGCATAGAATGGCGGCAGATAGGCTTCGTAAAGACTGCGTTCACCGATCTCTGCAGTGCCGTAATCGCGGCCGCCGGTCGGCACACCATAGGCGCCAAAATGCTTCGCTGTCGCCAGCATGGTCGTCTCATCCGCGAGATCATCGCCCTGATAGCCTTCGACCTGCGCGGCCGCCATGCGCGAACCCAGATAAGGGTCCGCGCCGGCGCCTTCCACGATCCGGCCCCAACGCGGGTCGCGGGCGATATCAATCATGGGCGCAAACGTCCAGTGCAGACCGGCCGCTGTTGCCTCTTCAGCAGAAATACGGGCAGCCTGTCGCCAGGCCTCCTCATCCCAGCTGCTGGCCATGGCCAGCGGTACCGGAAAGATGGTGCGATAGCCGTGCACCACATCCATCGCGAAAAGCAGCGGGATGCCGAGACGGCTTTCCTCAACGGCGACGCGCTGCAATTCGGCCAGCGGTTCAGCGCCTGCCACATGAAGATAAGATCCGACCGCGCCAGCGCGGACCCGGTCGAGCTCTTCAGGGGTCAGACGGGAGTTCAGATTTCGGCTGCGGCCGCCTGCGGCCTGGTGAAGCTGACCGAGCTTCTCCTCCAGTGTCATCTCTGCCAGCAGTCCGGCAACCCGGTCGGAATAGACCGGCTGGTCGACAGCCGGTTCCGCCGCCTCCTCACCCATGCAACCCGCAAGCAGAAACAGGGCCAGAGCGAGCGCTGACATGCCAAGCCATCTGGTGCCGGCGTTCGGAGAAAACTGCTCTGTCATAGACTTGCCTTTCGCAATCCCGAGTCATTCGGGTCTGTAATTCTGGGTGGGACGTGCTCAAGCTGCTGGAAAACCTCTGCCAGAACATCCTCGAACGGCGCATCGGCATTGATCCGCATCGCCGCTCCGGGAGCCTCCAGCGCCTGGAATTGAGACGCGATGAGATCCGCCGGCATAAAATGGTCCATACGGTCCGCCACCCGGGCTCTCGCGACGGTTTCACTGACGTCCAACCAGCACCAGCTCACGCTGCGATCGAGGCCATCGGCCAGCCAGGTCCTAACGGTCTGGTTCAGCGCCGAGCAGGCGAGAAGCACGGTGGTGTCGGAGAGATGTCCGATCGCGACCCGCAGGTCGGAGATCCAGCGATGGCGATCGGCATTGTCCAGGGCCTGTCCCTTGCGCATCTTTTCGATATTCGCGGCCGGATGAAACAGATCGGCTTCCACATAGGGCCAGCCCGTCGATTGCGCGACAGAGTGTGCCACGCTCGACTTGCCACTGCCCGCTACGCCCATGATGACAATCAGGCGCTTCATTCCATCCCCTGTATGACCGCCAGGTTCAGCGATCTTCATGTTGGTGCCGATTCTGACGCGGCAATTGACTACGTTGTCAATTTGTCTCGCAGCTTGACCGGATTGTCAA